>CANPXZ010000042.1 GCA_947587485.1 uncultured Oscillospiraceae bacterium
TCCTGGCCCTTTACCTTGGGGGCGATGGCCATCTGGTAGCAGGGGATGTCGAAGGTGATGCCGGGCAGGGCCTCCACGGCGTTGGCCGCGCAGAGGGTGTCGCCGGTCTTGGTGTCGGTGAGCTTGGATACCGCGCCGATGTCGCCGCAGGCGATCTCGGTCACCTCGGTGTTCTTCTTGCCCTGCATGGAGTAGATATGGCCCAGCTTCTCCTGGGCGCCGCTGCGGGCGTTGGTCAGGGTCATGTCGGCGGTCACTTTGCCGGAGACGACCTTGAACAGGGAGAACTTGCCGAACTGGTCGGACACGGTCTTATAGACGATGGCCTTGGCCGGGCCGTTGGGGTCGCAGGGCTTTCCGCCCTCGGCGGGGGAGGGGAACACGGCGCCCGCAGCGTCCAGGAAGATCTGGGTGCCCATGCCGGTGAAGGCGCTGCCGCAGTACACGGGGCAGATGGTGCCGTCGGCCACGGCGGCGCTCAGCGCGCCGGAGATCTCCTCCGGGGACAGCTCCATGGTCTCGAAGTACTTCTCCATCAGCTCCTCGCTGGTCTCGGCGGCGGACTCGGCCAGCTCCGTGTACAGCTCGTCCAGACGGCCGCTCATGGCGTCGGGAACGGGGATCTCCACGCGCTTTTTGCCGTCCATCTTATAGGCCTTGCGGGTGATCACGTCCACCACGCCCACGTACTTGTCCCCGTCCTTGATGGGGGCGGTCATGGCGCAGACGGAGTTGCCGAAGCGCTCGCGCAGACCGTCGAAGGTCTTGTCGAAGTCGGCGTGCTCCTCGTCGATCTTGGACACGTAGAAGGCCCGGGGCTTGCCCGCGTCCCGCAGGTACTTCCAGCTCTTCTCCGCGCCCACGTTCACGCCGTCCTTGGCGGCCACGCAGATGACGCCGATGTCAGCCGCCCGAAGGGCCTGATAGACCTCGCCGACGAAGTCGAAAAACCCCGGGGTGTCGATGATGTTGATCTTGTAATTGCCCCACTTCAGGTTCATGGTGGCGGCGGAGATGCTGATCTGGCGGCGGATCTCCTCGGGGTCGAAGTCGCTGACGGTGTTGCCGTCGGTGACCTTGCCCTGGCGGTCGGTCATGCCGGCCACGGACAGCATGTTCTCAGCAAAGGAGGTCTTGCCGTTTCCGCCGTGGCCCAGCAGGGCGATGTTGCGGATGTTTTTCAGTTCGTAGCTCATAGGTCCTCTCCTTAACAAGACTTGTATTAAAAGTTAAAATATCATCCAAATAATCATTATACACGATTGGGAAAAAGTTGGCAATACATATAATTAAATTCTTTTCGCTCACCGGCTCTGGCCGTAGGCCAGGAACACCACCGGCAGGGCCCACAGGAACATATAGCTGAGCACGTTGCCGGCGTTGGCGGTGTCGAAGGCCCCGGCCCGGCACAGCAGGAACATGGTGATCAGGCCCACGGCGGTGCCGGTCAGGGACAGGATCGTGCCGATGCGGCAGGTGCTGTAAAGCTTCCGGCCGGACTCGGCGGCGTCCACCAGCGGCCCCATGCCGCCCCGGCTCAGGACCGCCGCCACGGGGGACGTGGTGTTCACGGCGGAGTTGGCCAGCCGGTAGCGGTCCCGGAAGGTGGGGAAGTTGAAGTTGTCCGTGGGCATGCGGAACAGCTGCCGGATCATCAAAGGGGTGATGTTGAAATCCCGGATGGCGAAGACCGGCTGGGTCCGCCCCTGCAGAAGCGTCACCAGCGCCTCCTGAACGCTGCTGACGGGGATATATTCCAGGGTGAACACCCCCACCAGCTCCCCGCTGATGGCGGTGCAGACGGCGTTTTTCACCGTCATGTTCTGGGGCAGACGGATGCCCATCAGGTTCATGAAGCCCACGGAGCCCACCAACACCTGCTCGCCGCCCACCCGGGCGGACAGGCCGCCGCCCTCGTGGCAGCGGAACTCCTCCGGCGTCACGGACGAGTAGCCCCGGCGGGTGACCAGCTCCATGAACACCCCGGCCACGCCGCTGCCGGAGGCCTGCAGGAGGCAGGCGGTGCAGGAGATGACCTTGTCCACGAAGGCCCCCTCCAGGATGTTGATGCCCGAGAGCTTCATGGTGCCCGGCGGGAACAGGTCCCCGTCGGACAGCACCACCCGGCGGGCCCGGCCGATGTCGGCGCAGCCGGCGTAGCCCGCGATGGCGGCGCCGGAGCTCTGGAGCTTCCGGGCGGTCATGGAGTAGGGCAGGGGGAAGCTGAGAAAGGCGGTGAAGGAGGCGCTGACGCTCAGAAGGGCCGACAGGGTGTGCAGGAAATAGGCGCCCTGGCCATTCATGGACGCGCCCGCCGCCATGGCCAGCGAGACCAGCAGCAGGATGGGCGCGGCGGTGGCGTAGGCGTCCTGGCAGAAATCCGGCTGCTCGCTGCGGCGCACGACGCCCTCGATGGGCCGCTGGGCCCGGCAGACGTACCGGCCGCCCCGGCCGGCGTCCTCTGCGGTCATGGCCGAGGGGGTCTTGCTGACGGCGGCGGCCCGCATGGAACGGGCCCGGGCCAGGCAGTTGAGCTTCTCGCCCCACAGCGCCGCGCCCAGAGAAAAAGCGCCCACGGCGCAGAAGGGCAGATAGGTGCTTGTCCCCACCGTCACCATGACCGCGTCCACGCAGCTCATGATGGCCGCCAGGGCCGCCAGAGCCTCGCACCCCGGCCGCAGATCGAACAGCTGCCGCATCCCGGCCGCCATGATGTCCAGCGTGGTCATCATCACGCTCAGCAGCAACACCAGGGATACGCCCGCCTGGACGGTGGTGCTGCGGCCCAGCATGCCGGCCATGGGAAAGCGCAGGCAGATCCACGCCAGCGTCACGCACAGGAACAGGCACACCCGGCACCGGAACCGCAGGGCCCGGAGCTGCTGGCCGTAGAATTTGGCGGCCTTGGCGGGGGAGAGCTCCTCCGTCTCCCGGTATTCCACCGGGTCCGGCCAGTTGGCGGCCTCCGCCTTCTGCATCTGCCGCATGGCGATCTTGGTGGCGGCGAGACGGATCAGGGGCGTCAGGAACCGGTCGACGGCGCTGGGCATGTCCTCCTGCCGTTCCCGGGCCTCCTGGCCCTGGCGGCGAAAGGGACCAAAGCCCCGGGAGCGGGGCTGCTCCTGCTCCTGCTCCGGCTCGTCGGCCCGGGAGGCGTCCTCCTGCGGATATTCCTCATCCGGTCCCTCTTCCGGCTCCGCCGGCTCTTCCTCCCGGGGCGCGGGGATGTCCAGCTCCAGGGTGATGATGCCGTCGGGAGAGACGCGGAAAGCGCGCTTGGGCTTTGGCTGCTCCGCCTGGGGGGAGGGCTCGTCCTCCGCCGGAGGGGGCGTCCGCACGGACCGTTTCGGCGCTTCCGCGTGCTTCGGGGCCGGTTCCGGCGCTTCCTCCCGGGCCCGGACCGGCTCATGGGCCCGCTCCGGGACGTCGGGCTCGTCGGGCTGATCTGCCGGGTCCGCGTCCGGTCCGGTCCCGGATGCCGGGCGGCGCTGGCTGAGCGTATCGCCCAGGGCCTCGATCACGATCTGCCGGGACCGCCGGGCGATGGCCTCCGCCACGCTGGAGACGGTCTCCTGGGAGATGGGCTCGCCGGCCGGCTGCTGGGCAGAGGCCGGGGCGCGTTTGCGGTAATCGTCAAGCACGGATTCCAGAGAATACTCTCCGAAATCCGGCAGCAGATTGTCCAGATACCGGTCACTCATGGCGCTGTCTGACGATCTCGTAGAGCAGAACAGCCGCCGCAGCGGAGGCGTTCAGGGAGTTGACCTTCCCCCGGAGGGGGATATCCATGACGAAGTCGCAGTTGTCCCGCACCAGGCGGCTCATGCCCGCGCCCTCCGAACCGATCACCAGGCAGATGGGGCCCTTCATGTCGGTGTGCCAGAGGGGGCTGCCGCCGCCGGCCTCCGCGCCGTAGATCCACAGCCCCCGGTCCTTCATGGACTGGAGGGCGGCGGTCAGGTTGGGCACCCGGGCGATGAGCATATGCTCCGCCGCGCCGGCGCTGGCCTTGTCCGCAGCGGCGGTGATCCCGGCGCTGCGGTGCTTGGGGATGACCACCCCGTGGACCCCGGCGCACTCGGCGCAGCGGATGACGGCCCCCAGGTTCCGGGGGTCCTCCAGCCCGTCGCAGACCACCACGAAGGGGTCCTGCCCCAATTCTTCCGCCCGAGCCAGGATATCCTCCAGCGTGCAGTACTCACGGGCGGCGGCCACGGCGATCACGCCCTGGTGGGCCCCGGTCAGGCTCATGGTGTCCAGCTTGCGCCGGTCACACTCGGTCACGGCCACGCCCGCGCTCCTGGCGCTGGACGCGATAAAGGCCAGCGTCTTGTCGGCAATGCCCCGGACAAGAAATACCTTGTCCAGCGGCCGGCCGGCGCGGATGGCCTCCATGACAGCGTTTTTTCCCTCTATTATGTTTTCTTCTGACATATTCATACAGATTGTACTATACCACAAACGATCCGGATTTGGAAGACATAAAATCGCGTTTGGCAAAAATTAGCCACGGGCGGAGGGGTCGGCGGAAAATTAATGTAGACTTTGGCGGTAAAAAAGGGTATGATTGGGAGGAGGTGATCGCGTTGAGGCGTTTGAATCAGAAGATCGACCGGTTCTGCTGGAGCCGCCCACGGTTCGGCATCCCCCGGCTGATGCTGTATATCGTCGGCGGCAACATCCTGGTCTATTTGATATCCATGATGGACAGGACCGGGACGTTTCTGAGCCTTTTGAGTTTCGATCCCGCCCGGTTCTGCCATGGCGAGGTCTGGCGGCTCGTCACGTTTGTGCTGGTGCCCAACACCAGCGGCATCCTGTGGCTGGCCATCTCCCTGTACTTTTATTATTTCATCGGCTCCAGCCTGGAAAACGCCTGGGGCGCCGGGAAATTCACGATCTATTATTTGACCGGCATGGTCCTCACATGCCTGTATTCGCTTGTCTATTACCTGATCACGGGCCTGCCCGTGCCGGTGGTGTCGGGATACTATTTAAATATGTCCCTGTTTTTCGCCTTCGCCACCCTGTGGCCGGACCAGATGGTGCTGCTGTTTTTCTTCATCCCGGTGAAGATGAAGTGGCTGGCCTGGGCGGACGTGGCCCTGTTCGCGGTGGACTTCATCCGGACGCTGACCAGCGGGGCCCGGGGCGTACTGTTCACGTTTTCCCTGGGCCTGGCCCTGATCCCGCTGGTGGCGGTGGGCAACTATCTGCTGTTCTGCGGCGAGTGGCTGTTCGATCTAGTCCGGCCCTCCCGGGTGCAGAGCCGGACCCGGCAGCGGGTCAAGACCATCCAATTCAAACAGGCCGCCAAAAAGACCCAGGCCCAGCAGAAGGCCCAGGGCTACACCCGCAAGTGCGCCGTATGCGGCCGGACGGACCGGGACTATCCCGATCTGGAGTTTCGCTATTGCAGCCGCTGCGCGGGCTATCACTGCTTCTGCATCGACCACATCAACGACCATGTCCATTTTACGGAGTGAGATATGAAAAAGTGGAATGTGAGCGAAATACTGCGTCAGCCTAAGACGCTGGCTGAGGGCGGGGTCCTGCTGGCGCTGCTGATCGGCCTGACGGCTCTTTCGCTGAGCGTGCGGCACGCCGCGAAGGGGGAGGCCGTGGCGGCCGGGGCTGTCCTGTCCGGCCAGGTCTCCGGGGAGACGGCAGAGGGCCAGGCGGAGCCGGAGGCCACCCCGCTGGAGACCCCGGCGCCAGCCCCCACGGCTCTGCCGGAATTTCATCCGGAGCGCCGCGAGGACGACAACATCCGCAGGACCAAGTATCTGGTCGACGGCGAGGAGGCGGACAGCTACCGGGCCGACGCGGACCATACCATCGACTTTCTGGGCCCTGATGATTATACCCAGCTGGAGGGCATCGTCACCTTCCGGGGCAACAATTTCCGCAACACCTCCAGCTACGGCACGGCGGCGCTGAACACGGCGGGCTTCGGGGAATACTGGACCGTGCAGACCGGCTCTCTGGCCGGGTGGGGCGGCAGCGGCTGGACAGGCCAGCCCCTGGCCGTCAAGTGGCCCCAGGAGACGAAGCAGGCCATGAATATGGCCGACTGGGCCAAGCAGAAGGAGGACCTGGTGGAGGTGATCTACGCCACCCTGGCCGGGCGGGTGTACTTCATCGACCTGGAGACCGGGCAGGAGACCCGGGATTCGCTGTATCTGGGCTATCCCTTCAAGGGCGCGGGCTCCCTGGATCCCCGGGGCTACCCGCTGATGTACCTGGGCGGCGGCGTGGCCGGCGACGGCACGCCCCGGATCCTGGTGGTGAGCCTGATCGACGGGGAGGTCCTGTACGAGACCGGCAACAGCGACAGCTTTGCCCCCCGGGGCTGGTCCGCCTGGGACAGCGCCCCCCTGGTGGACGCGGAGACCGACCAGCTCATCTACCCCGGGGAGAACGGCGTGCTCTACCTCATCGACCTGAACAGCTACTATGACACCGCCGCCGGCACCATCGAGGTCCACCCGGAGGAGGTCAAGTTCGCCTACTACACCGATACGGCGGACAAGTACTACTACGGCATGGAGGACAGCGCCCTGGCCTGGCGGGGGCACCTGTTCATCGCGGACAACGGCGCGAGCTTTTTGTGCATCGACCTGAACACGCTGGAGATCGAGTGGCGCTTCGACTGTTTGGACGACACCAACTGCACCGGCGTGATGGAGCTGGACGAGACGGGACACCCATACATTTACATGAGCACCTCCTTCCACAACGGCTGGCGCAGCTCCACCACCGCAGAGATCCCGGTGTGGAAGATCGACGCCGTCACTGGTCAGGAGGTGTGGCACCACAGCTATGAGTGCCACTCCATCACGGACCTCTCCGGCGGCTGCCAGGGCTCTCTGTCCCTGGGGACAGGCCCTCTGGAGGGCATCCTCTATGTGTCCATGGCCCGCTATCCCGACCTGGACGACGGCCACCTGCTGGCCCTGGATACGGAGACCGGCGAGGAACTGTGGACCTACCACTCCGACAGCTATTCCTGGTCCACCCCCGTCACGTTCTATGATACCGACGGCTATGGCTATGTGCTGTACACCAGCTGCATCAACGGCGAGATGTACCTGTTCGACGGCAAGACCGGCGAGCTGCAGGACACCTTTGAGTTCGACTGCACCATGGAGGCCACCCCCATCGTTTACAACAACACCGTGGTCATCGGCACCCGCAGCGAGCAGATCTACGGCATCACACTGGAATGAACTGCGGTCTGTCAAGCTCGGGTAAGGAGAAGGAGCAGATGCCATGGATATGACAAAACGCGCTCTGTGCTTCCTGCTGGCAGTGGTGACGGTCCTCTCCCTGGCAGTCCCGGCCCTTGGGGCCGACGAGGGGTCCCTGCCCGCCGCGACGGAAGAACCCGCCGCGACGGAAGTGCCAGCCGTGACGGAAGCGCCAGCCGCGACGGAAGCGCCAGCCGCGACGGAAGAACCTGCCGCGACGGAAGCGCCCGCCGCAACAGAGGCGCCAGCCGCAACAGAAGAACCCGCGCCGACGGAAGCGCCCGCGCCGACGGCGGAGCCGGTCACTAAGCCCGCCGCCCCGGCGCTCGTGAAGGCGGAGAACACCGCGGACGGCGTCCGGATCGTCTGGGCCGGGTCAGACGGCGCGGACACGTACCGGGTATATTACAAAGGCGGAAGCGCAAAAAAATGGAAGCGTATCGCCAATGTGACCGGCACGAGCTATGTATGGACCGGAGCCCAGAGCGGCGTCCGGTATACGTTTACCGTCCGGGCCTGCAACAGCGCCGGTCAGAGCGGCTATGACAAGACCGGCGTGTCCGTCGCCTATTATGCCGCGCCCGCCGTGAAGATCGCCGCCGCAGAAGACGGCGGCATCGAGGTGAGCTGGAAGAAGGCCGGCGGCGCGGAGCGCTATGCCGTATATTACAAGGAGAACGGCGGCCCCTGGAAGAAGATCGGGACCACCGTCAAGACCAGCTATACCCGGGCGGCGTCGAAGCTGAAGACCGGCGTGACGTATCAATTCACGGTCCGGTGCTGCGCCGGCGACAAGAAGACGATGCTGAGCGCCTACAAAGTCAGCAGCAGCCTGCTTTACTGCGCCGCGCCCAAGGTGAAGATCGCCCTCACCAGCGACGGCGGCATCAAGGTGAGCTGGAACAAGATCAGCGGCGCGCCCCGGTATATGGTGTACTACCGGGCGGACGACGGCGGCTGGAAGAAGATCGGGACCACGCCCGATACCAGCTATACCCGCGACGCGTCGAAGCTGAAGGCCGGAAAGACATACCGGTTCATGGTCCGGTGCGTCGACAGCGACAAGACGACCCTTCTCGGCCCCGGCGGGGTGAGCGGTTCCCAAAAGCTGCTGGCCACGCCGAAGGTGAAGATCGCCTTCGCCAGCGGCGGCAGCGTGAAGCTGAGCTGGAACGAGGTATCCGGCGCGGAGCGCTACGCGGTGTATTACAAAGAGAACGGCGGCGGCTGGAAGAAGATCGGGACCACCGTCAAGACCAGCTATACCCGGGCGGCGTCGAAGCTGAAAAAGGACGTGGTATACCAGTTCACGGTGCGCTGCGTCGCGAACGACAAGAAGACCGCGCTCAGCGGCTACAAGGCCAGCAAGTCCTTCCTGGACCTGCGGAGCGTGAAGCACAGCGGCGTAGACAGCGCGCTGGAGCGGCTGAAGGGGGTCTCCGGCCTGGGGCTGGTGAGGCTCTCGCCCCAGAGCGTCGCCTCCACGAGCCTGACCTTTACGGATCTGACCAAATTCCAGGCGGCTTTCCCGTCGGTCGTTTTCAGCTACAGCTTCAGGCTCTGCGGCAAGACCGTCTCCACCCTGGACGAGACCGTGGACCTGAGCCACATCACCATGAAGGACAGGGGCGCGGCGGTCCGCAAGGCGCTGCCGCACCTGACCTGCTGCCGGACCCTGATCATGGACACCTGCGGCGTTTCCGACAAGGATATGGCGTCGATCCGGGACGATTTCCCCGGCGTGAAGGTGGTATGGCGGGTCTGGTTCGGCAAATATACCTGCCGCACCGACACGAAAAAGATCCTGGCGTCCAAGGGGGACAACAGCGTCACCGCCAAAAGGGCGAAGGTGCTGAAATACTGCACGGAGGTCCGCTATCTGGACCTGGGGCACAACCGGTACCTGGACGACATCTCCTTCGTCGAGTACATGCCCGATCTGGAGGTGGCGATCCTGGCGATCAGTCACCTGGCCGACATCTCGCCGCTGGCCAGCTGTTCCAAGCTGGAGTATCTGGAGATCTTCAACACGAGAGTCTCGGACCTGTCGCCGTTGAAGGGACTGAAAAATCTGCGCCACCTCAACGTGGCCAAGCTGTGGTATCTGCGCGACGTCTCGCCGCTGAAGAAGATGACATGGCTGAAGCGGCTGTGGGTCGGCGTGGACAATCAGGTGTCCTCCAAGGACCTGTGGGCGCTCAAGGCGGCGCTGCCCGGATGCCAGGTCAATATCACCAACCACTATGACCCGACCGGGGACGGCTGGCGGGTGAACCAGCGCTATTACCTGCTGCGAAAGCAGTTCGGATACGATAGCCTGGATTATTCCACCTACTGACACCGATATAAACTGCGGAGGCAAGATGACGGCGGCAAGCGGTATTTTGCCATAGAAAGGAAGTTGGACGCATCATGACGAAGCGCGGTCTATGCCTGCTCCTGGCGGCGGCGACGCTGTTCTCCCTGGCGGCTCCGGCCTTTGCCGAGGAAGGGCCCGCCGTGACGGAAGAACCAGCCGTGACGGAAGAACCCGTTGTGACGGAAGAGCCCGTTGTGACGGAAGAACCCGTCGTGACGGAAGAGCCCGTTGTGACGGAAGGACCCGTTGTGACGGAAGGACCCGTCGTGACGGAAGAACCCGTCGTGACGGAAGAACCTATCGTGACGGAAGAGCCCGTTGTGACGGAGGAACCTGTTGTCACAGAAGAACCCGTCGTGACGGAAGAGCCTGTCGCCACGGAAGGACCTATTGAAGTCACAGAAGTTCCTGAGACCACGGAAGTGCCCGGGGATGAGCCGTCGGACGGCATCGACCAGATCAGCATCGAGGACAACCAGAGCGACCAGGAGTATTGGTACTTTGGCAACCCCGTGGAGTCCTATCTGACGCGGGTAGACGAGGGATATATGGCCGTGGGCCCCACCGAGGACGGCACCCGGATCATGGTCAAATATTACGACAGCAGCTACCGGCGCACCTCCTGCCAATACGTGAAATGGGAGCTGAGCCTTTACGGAGGATTCTACGCCGGGACGGACGCTTATTACCTGGTGTTCGGGCAGAACAATGAGGAAGAGGATGATTCCAAAGAGGTCGTCCGGGTCGTCAAGTATGACAAGAACTGGAACAGGCTGGCCGCAGCGTCGCTGTGCGGGGCGAACACCATCCATCCCTTCGACTTCGGCAGCCTTCGCATGGAAGAGAAGGACGGATGTCTGTATGTGCTGACCTGCCATGAGATGTATACCTCGCATGATGGGCTGAATCATCAGGCCAATATGCTGCTTCAGGTCCGCACCTCGGACATGGTGATCGTGGATTCTCATTATAGAGTTTCCAGCGATTATGGCTATGTGTCCCATTCGTTCAATCAGTTTATCATGGTAGACGACCAGGGCTATGTGGTGCAGCTGGACCATGGAGACGCGTATCCCCGCTGCGCCCTGCTGGGTCGATACAATGAGAATGTCGGCGACGACAGCGGTTATTACGAAGACTATCCCTGTGTGAGAGTTTTCCCGTTCTATGGCAGGACGGGTGACAATTATACCGGCGCGACCCTGGGGGGTCTGGAGTATTCCAGCACCCATTATCTGGTGGCGGGCAGCTCGATCGTGCAGGATGGCAGCGGCGGCAGTACCCGGAATCTCTTTGTCACGGCCACGTCCCGCAGTGATTTCAGCGAAAGCGGGACCACGTTCCGTTGGATCACCGATTACCCGGAGGGGAGCACATCGGCCTCCACGCCTCAGCTGGTGAAGATGAGCTCCGACCTGTTCCTGCTGCTGTGGGAGCGGGAAAAGGGAACGCTCTATTATGTGTTCCTGGACGGCATGGGCCAGCCGGCCGGTCCCGTTTATTCTGAGAGCGGGTATCTGTCCGACTGCAAGCCCACGGTGAAGGACGGCAGGGCGGTCTGGTTCGTGACGGACGGCCTTGGTACCACGTTCTATACGGTGGGTGCTGACGGGAGCTTCACCGCTGAACTGACGGACAGCGCGGGTGAGAAGCTCCCTTCCGGGACCTATGAGGGCAATAAGAACATCAGCTGGAAGATAGGCCTGGACGGCACGCTGACCGTCTCCGGCAAGGGAGACCTGCCGGATTATGAATGGCCCTGGTCCAGGTATACTATGAAGATCGTCAAGGTGGTCGTCGAAAACGGCGTTACCGCGATCGGAAACGGCGCGTTTGAGGGATGTTCTTTTCTGGAGGACGCGGACCTCCCGGCGAGCGCGAGCAGCGTGGGATATTCTGTGTTTTTCGCATGCACCGGCCTGAAGACCATCACCTTCCGCAATAAGAACTGCTCGATCGGATACTCCCTTGCGGACGACCCGTCGGAGGTCGTGATCGTCGGCGATGCCGGGTCCACGGCGGAGCGGTATGCCAGCAGCTACGGGTATAAATTCATACCGGCGAGCGCCGTCAACCAGAAGGTGGGAACGCCCACGCTCAACAGCGCCAAAAATACGGCCGCCGGCATAGAGATCCGCTGGAAGGCGGTGTCCTATGCGGCCAAATACCGGGTCTACTACAAGACCACCGGCGGGTGGACCAAGCTGGCGGACGTGACCGGCACCAGCTACACCTGGAACAAGGCCGAGAACGGCGTCAAGTACGCCTTCACGGTGCGTGCCTATAACGTCCTCGGGAAAGCCGGCGGCTATGATACGGCCGGCAAGAGCGTGACCTGCGTGGCTACGCCGAAGCTCAGCAAGGCGGAGAACGCGGCCGCTGGCGTGAAGGTCAGCTGGGAGGCAGTCCCCGGCGCGTCCAAGTACCGGGTGTACTACAAGGGCGGCAGCGTGAAGAGCTGGACCAAGCTGGCGGACGTGACCGATACCTCCTACACCTGGACCAAGGTCAAGAGCGGGACGAAGTATACCTTCACGGTACGTGCCTATATTGGCAGCGCCTCCGGCGGCTATGACAAGACCGGCAAGAGCGTGACCTATTACACAGCGCCGGCAGTGAAGATCAGCAAGGCGTCCACCGACATCCAGGTCACCTGGAACAAGATCGCCGGTGCGCCCCGGTACGCGGTCTATTACCGAGAAAACGGCGGCGGGTGGAAGAAGATCGGCACCACCACCGCCACCACGTACACCCGGAAGGCCAAGGACTTGAAAAACGGGGTGACCTACGAGTTCGCGGTCCGGTGCGTGAAGAACGACAAAAAGACCATGCTCAGCGGGTATAAGGCCAGCAACAGCCTGAAATACACCGCCGCCGGTACTACCCAGCTCACCGCGCCCGCCGTGAAGATCAGCAAGTCGTCCAGCGGCATCAAGGTCACCTGGAACAAGATCGCCGGCGCGCCCCGGTACATGGTCTACTACCGCGAGAACGGCGGCGGGTGGAAGAAGATCGGCACCACCACCGCGACAAGCTACACCCGCAAGGCCAAGGACCTGAAAAACGGCGCGACCTATGAGTTCGCGGTCCGGTGCGTGAAGAACGACAAAAAGACCATGCTCAGCGGCTACACGCCATCCAACAGCTTGAAGTACAAAAAGTGAGATAAAACGACATATGGGCGCGTCCGGATTTGGACGCGCCCATTCCATATGCGTTTGACTCCGCCGTTTACGGCTCCACCACGTTCACGGGGGACCCGGCCAGAAACGCCCGGAGATTCTCCACGGCGATGTCCATGAGCCGGGCCCGGCTCTCCCGGGAGGCCCAGGAGATGTGGGGCGTGATGATGCAGTTTTTCGCGTGCAGGAGGGGGTTGTCCGGCCGGATGGGCTCTTCGGCCACCACGTCCAGGCCGGCGGCGTAGACCTTCCCGCTGTTCAGCGCGTCCGCCAGGTCCTGCTCCGCGATCAGCGGGCCCCGGGCGTTGTTGAGGATGATGACCCCGTCCCGCATCTTGGCGATGGAGTCCCGGTTGATGATGCCCTTCGTCTCCGGCGTCAGGGGGCAGTGCAGGGAGATGACGTGGGACCGGGCGAAGAGCTCGTCCAGGGAGGCGTAGCGGCAGGTGTCCGACTCCAGGGCCGGGTCCGGATGTCCCGCGTTGGCCAGCACCTTCATGCCCAGGGCCTGGGCGACGCGGCCCGTGGCCTGACCGATGCGGCCGAAGCCGATGATGCCCATGGTCTTGCCCGCCAGTTCCATGATGGGCCGGTCCCAGAAGCAGAAGTCCGGGCAGGCGGACCAGCGGCCGGCGTGGACGGCGGCGTCGTGGTGGGCCACATGGCAGCAGATCTCCAGCAGCATGGCGATGGCGAACTGGCCCACCGCGTCGGTGCCGTAGGCGGGGGTGTTGGTGACGGGCACGCCCCGGGCCCTGGCGGCGGCCGTGTCCACCACGTTGTAGCCCGTGGCCAGCACGCCGATGTAGCGCAGGGCCGGAGCCGCCTGGATGACGGCGGCGGACAGGGGCGTCTTGTTGGTGAGCACAGCCTCCGCGTTCCCGATCCGGCGGAGGATCTCCCCCTCGTCGGCGGGGGTCCGGTCGTATACCGTCAGATCCCCCAGGGCCTCAAAGCCCGCCCAGGACAGGTCCCCGGGGTTTTCCGTATAGCCGTCCAGAATGACGATCTTCATGGCAGGTCCCTCCTGAAATGTAAATACGCCGGAGCGGATATGCCGCTCCGGCGCTTTCTGCGGGAGCGTTCACTCCACGCTGATCATGTAATAGTAGACCGGCTGGCCGCCCCGGATGAGGCTGGTCTCCGCGTCGGGCAGCTGAGCGCCCAGAGCGCCGGAAAAGCTCTCCGCGTCCTCCTCCTTCACATCCGCCCCGTAGTAGACGGTGACGAACTCGGGGGACAGCTCCGCGATGGTGGGGTCGATGCCCGCCACCAGCGCGTCCATGTCCGCAAAGGAGCCCACCAGCTGGCCGTCCATGAGGGTCAGGTACTCGCCCGCCTTGATGGAGTGGCCGTCGAACTCGGAGTCCCGGGCGGCGTAGGTGACCTGGATGGTGTGCACAGAGCCCAGGGCCTCGTTGAACTCGGCCTCCAGAGCCTCCGCGCTGCTGTCCGGCGTCAGGCGCATCATGGCGCTGATGCCCTGGCACACGGTCCGGGAGGGGATCACGATCACCTTTTTGGTGGTCATGGGGATGCACTGCTCTGCGGCCATGATGATGTTCTTGTTGTTGGGGAAGACGAACACGGTGTCCGCCGGGGTCAGGTTCACGGCCCGGAGGATGTCCTCCGTGGCGGGGTTCATGGTCTGGCCGCCGGACACGATGCCGTCCGCGCCAAGCTGCCGGAACAGCTCCTCCAGCCCGTCGCCGGCGCATACGCACACGGTGCCGATGGGCTTTTCCGCTGCCACCGGGTCCGGGATGGCGTGGGGATCGGCCTCTTCCTCCGGCGCGGATTCGGCGGCCTTGGGCCCCTCCGCCACCGCCAGGGTGGGGGTATGGCCCTCCAGGGCGATGTGCTGCTCGCGCATGTTCTCCACCTTCACCGCCGTCATGGCCCCGTAGGTCAAAGCCTGGGTCAGGACCCGGCCGGGGGCGTTGGTGTGGATGTGGACCTTCACCAGCTCCTCGTCGTCCACCAGCACGATGCTGTCGCCCATGTTGCCCAGGTAGGCCCGCAGCAGGTCCACGCTCTTTTTGTTGGCCTTGCGGACGATGAACTCGGTGCAGTAGGTGTACTTGATGTCCTCGTCGGCGGGGGGCTCCGCCTTGGCCTTGTGGGCCTCCTGGCCCTGGCTGACCGTCACCCGGCCCTCCAGCCAGCCCAGCATGGCCTCCAGCATGAGGATGTATCCGTAGCCGCCGGCGTCCACCACCCCGGCCTTTTTCAGCACCGGGTTCTGGTTCACCGTGTCCTCCAGGGCGGCCTTGCCGGCCTCCAGAGCGGCGAAGATCATCTCCTCAAAGTATCCCGACTCCTTGGCCTTGGCCACGGCGGCCTCCGCCGCCAGGCGGCTCACGGTCAGGATGGTGCCCTCGGCGGGCTTCATGACCGCCTTGTAGGCCGCCTCCACGCCCCCCGTCATGGCCTGGGCGTAATCTGCGGCGGTGGCGGTGTCCATCTTCTTCAGGCCCTTGGAAAGGCCCCGGAACAGCAGGCTCAGGATGACGCCGGAGTTGCCCCGGGCGCCCCGCAGCAGGGCGGAGGCGGTCCGGGCGGCGGTGTCCGTCACGGTGGAGGCCTCCTTCTGGCGCAGCTCCGTGGCGGCGGAGCCCAGGGTGAGGCGCATGTTGGTGCCCGTGTCGCCGTCGGGGACGGGGAACACGTTCAGCTCGTTGATGGCCTGCTCGTTCGCTTCAAGGGCGTCATAGGCGCACAGGATCATGTCCCGCAGCGCGGCGCCGTCTATATACTCTCTCAAAGTCAGTTACCTCGATCCTAACTGGGAATCAGTCCGTATTCATCGAGTCGATGAACACGTTCACCTGGTTTACGGGCACGCCGGTGGAGGCGGTGACCTTGTAGCCCACCTCGGCGATGATGCTCTCACAGAGGGCGGACAGGTTCACCCCGTGGTCCACCACGATGTGAAGGTCAACGACCAGGGAGTTGTCCTCCTCGAACCGCACGCTGACGCCCTTGGACATGGATTCCCGGCGCAGGAGCTGCCACACGCCGCTGTCCCGGCTGGCCATGCCCTTGACGCCGAAGCAGCTGGAGGCCGCGTCCCCGACGATGTTGGTGAACACGTCGGTGGAGATGTCGATGACGCCCTTATCGCTCGCTTTTCTGACCAATTCAATGACCCCCTTTGAAAATACACTACTTTTATTATACAGCATACAGCGCCCGGAAACAAGCAAAAAATTTCCGACACATTCTGTAGCAAAATGCGAGAAAAAACCTTTTCAAGCGTGCGGCGTTGTGATATAATGCCCAATGGCAAGGCGGGACTGCCTTGTCTGGTCGTATATCCAAAAATAATTGTACATAAAAGGAGAGATGCGCTTATGTCCCGAGTCAAGAAAACCATGGACGGCAACAACGCCGCTGCGCACGTGAGCTATGCGTTCACGGAAGTCGCCGCGATCTACCCCATCACGCCGTCCAGCCCTATGGCCGACTTCGTTGACCAGTGGGCCGCCGCCGGACAGAAAAACGTGTTCGGCACCACCGTCAAGGTCCAGGAGATGCAGTCGGAGGCCGGCGCGGCCGGCGCCGTCCACGGCAGCCTGAACGCCGGTGCGCTGACCACCACGTACACCGCCTCCCAGGGCCTGCTGCTGATGATCCCCAATATGTATAAGATCGCCGGCGAGCTGCTGCCCTGCGTGTTCCATGTGTCCGCCCGTACCGTGGCTGCTCATGCTCTGAACATCTTCGGCGACCACTCCGACGTGTACGCCTGCCGTCAGACCGGCTTCGCCATGCTGGCCGAGACCAACCCCCAGGAGGTCATGGACCTGGGTCCCGTGGCCCATCTGGCCGCCCTCAAGGGCCGGGTCCCCTTCATCAACTTCTTCGACGGCTTCCGCACCTCCCATGAGCTGCAGAAGATCGAGGTCTGGGACTATGAGGACCTGAAGGACATGATGGACATGGCCGACGTGGAGGCCTTCCGCGCCCGGGCCCTGAACCCCGAGCACCCCGTCATGCGCGGCAGCCATGAGAACGGCGACATCTTCTTCCAGAACCGCGAGGCCTGCAACAAGTACTACGAGGCCGTCCCCGGCATCGTGCAGATGTACATGGACAAGGTCAACGCCAAGCTGGGCACCGACTACAAGCTGTTCAACTACTACGGCGCGCCCGACGCGGAGCGCGTCATCATCGCCATGGGCTCCATCTGCGACGTGGCCGAGGAGGTCATCGACTACCTGACCGCCCGGGGCGAGAAGGTGGGCCTGGTGAAGGTCCGCCTGTTCCGGCCCTTCGCCGCCGACAAGCTGCTGGAGGCCATCCCCGCCACCGCCAAGAAGATCGCCGTCCTCGACCGGACCAAGGAGCCCGGCGCTCAGGGCGAGCCCCTCTACCTGGATGTGGTCACCGCTCTGGCCAACGCCGGCCGGACCGACGTGAAGGTCATCGGCGGCCGCTACGGCCTGGGCTCCAAGGACACGCCTCCCGCCACCGTGCTGGCCGTGTACAAGGAGCTGAAGAAGGACGCTCCCAAGACCCAGTTCACCGTGGGCATCGTGGACGACGTGACCAACATGAGCCTGACGGAGGACGAGTCCCCCAACACCGCTGCCGAGGGCACCATCGAGTGCAAGTTCTGGGGCCTGGGCGGCGACGGCACCGTGGGCGCCAACAAGAACTCCATCAA
>CANPXZ010000043.1 GCA_947587485.1 uncultured Oscillospiraceae bacterium
AGCCTTTTTGTAGTGCCCTTTCCTTACCTGCACTTTTTCTTCATTTTGGGCTTGACTTTTTATTCGCAGGCTCCTTGATAAGGCACATGATCTTATCACGGTTTTGGAGAGAGAACAGGCAGTTCTCTTTTCTATCACATTTTGCACATGGGCAAGGATAGGCTTCCGCTGTACGCATCCGTTTTGGCCGTTCATTCTCAAATGCTTTGCTGTTGACAAGCTGCTGCACAATAGCGGTCTCTGCCCGCTGAAGTTGTAATGCGATGTCGGTGAGGCCAACTCCACTGTAAAAATACTCATCCAACAGTTTTCGTTCCTTTTCTGTCCAGTACTCACCCTGGCGAGACAGACCCGCACCCGTAGTTCTCATAGCTATAACCTCTGCTTGTGTCATAAAAAACACCTCCATAAAAGATAGATTATTGATATGTTAGTTCATATAAAGGCATAGGAGAACACGAGGGAATATTTAAGTATTTATAGAATCAAGAGAATGAGGGCTGGCCCTGTATCGGGCCAGCCCCTATTATCAGTTATTGCACATTTCCTGGATATACTTTCTCACACTTTCCTCTGGTATCTTCCACGTGCCCAGTTTGAATGCTTTGATTTTTCCGGATTGCAGCAGTTTATAGGCGGTGGTTGGTGATATAAACAGTCGCTCACAGAGTTGTTCGATTGACAAAAGCTCACCCTGGTTGGCCGAAGTAAACATACAGTATCATCTCCTTATTATATTTCATGTTTATCTGTATGTTATCACAGCATTATTTTTTCGCTTGAAAAAATACGAAAAGCAATAAATGCCGAATGAAAATAATAAGCATCACAGATTGCGCAGTATTGATAAACAAAACAAATCAACACTAATGTAAAGGTAGGACAGTGTTCCTACCTTGCAGATATTTTATTATAGGGTATTTATAGTTGCTTAGACTTTGTAATATCTTATAAACTAATATAACATATTGGTAATGATTGATTATTACTACTAATATTTATTAACCACTTACGGAGGTGAAACACATGAAGGATGCAAAGCTGCTTATCGTGGCAAGACCCCACCAAGGGGACGCTGCTTTAGAAAATGTGGTGCGATACATGGTAAACTCGCCCTTTGCGGAGCGGCAGGAGATCATAGCCAATGGCGTGCGCACCGACAGTGTTGTGCACATGATCGAGGACTTCTGCACTGCGCAGGACCCGCTGGATATGGAGCGCCACAGGCGGGTATTTCATATGATCCTCACCACGAGGACTTCGCGGGGGGCGGATGCGATCCTGGAAGATGGTGCCGCGGCGCTTCGGGAGTACTGTGCGCTGTTGGGCCACCAAGCGCTGCTTGTGCCCCACTATGGAAGCTGGGGCGATTGCTCCAATAACCATTGGCACGCAGCCATCAATCCTATTTCTTATATGACGGGCCAGCGGCTGTTGGATAAGTTTGAAACCTACAATGCGATAACAACATATTTGAATCAGAATACCCGATCGGCTTGGACGTGGAGGTTTTCTGGATAAAGAGCCGTTGGTAAAGTTTTATTCTATACATAACATACTGTTAATGAATAATCATTGTTATCATCTTTTATCAAAAACGATAATTCGTATTACAGGAGGAAGTATTCGATGAATGCTTATTTGCTCTCTATAGGCGATTTGGAGAACTGCACTGTCTGTCTGGATAAAGCAGTTCGGGCGATCGTTGATTCACCGTATACAGACAAGAGTACAATTCATGGCAACTTTGTTGAATCAAGAGAAAGCTCGCATATAATAGAGGAATTTTATCGATATAGCAGCCTTGGGAAAAAAGACTCTGTTATACGCGCACTGCATTTTATCATAACAGGAGATGGTTCTCCCTTACCAACCGACTTTATGGCTGAGGCAGCCGAGCTTGTTATAACGACTTTAGAGATCTGCGGCAGACAGGGCTTTGCGGTAAGGCACACTGGCAGCGAAACTTACGGTTTGGGAGAGCACTATCATTTTATTGTTAGTCCGGAGCAGATGTTTCGAGACGAGGAATTTGTACCGTCTTATGCTCTTTGCGAAAAGATGATCTATATGCTCAATTGGCGCACCCATGTGCATTGGACGCATAAATACTGTTACACGAGGTGTTTTAGGCAAGCGGCTGAAAACACATATGCCGAAGTTTATAATCCTGCGGAAATACTCTATTTTCATTAAGGAGAATCATATCATGAAAGAAATCAGACTGCTTGTGGTGGGTATCCCAGAAAAAGAGAAGTGGAGCGTTTGGGACGATATCTTCTATACGTATGGCTCCCCCTATGCAGATAGGAACGGAGTCCTGGCTTACCGGGTACATAGGAACGACATTGACGCTATGATCGACGACTTCCATGCGTACCGTGACCCCATGGATAGGGAAAGAATGATGAAGGTGTTCCATTTCGTGCTGTTTGCCAAGCCGGAGGAACAAATGGAGCACACCTTGAAATCCGGAGCATTGTCTGTCTTGGAATGGTTCCGGCTGCGCGGTCATCAGGTGCTGATGGTGCCGCATGACGGCGGCACAAATCGTGAGGTGGGAAAGCATTGGCATATCCTGGTCAACCCCTTTTCCTTGAAAGGCATGCAGTTTTCTGATAAGCCGGAAGACTATGATGCGCTCATGGATTTCCTCAACCAGAATACTGATATAAGTTGGTCGCTGAAGTTTTCCGAGAACAGGAAAGGTGCGAATCCTTTTGTCGAAGTCTACGATCTCAACGATATATTATAATTGTGACAGGGGCGGCCCATGATGGACTGCCCCTGAATTTTTATAATATGAAGGAGACGAAAACAATGGCAGCAAACGTAGAAACAATGTTCTACACCAGAGAGAGGCCCTGGCATGGCTTGGGAACGATGGTGGCAGAAGCCCCAACCTCGGCAGACGCACTTGCGCTTGCAGGTCTGGATTGGCAGGTGGTGCAGAAGGATCTTCTCACGACAGATGGCTTCTCTGTGGAGGGGTTCAAGGCCAATGTGCGCGAGAGCGACGATCAGGTGCTGGGCGTGGTGACGAACCGCTACAAGGTGGTGCAGAATCAGGATGCCTTTGCCTTTACAGATGCTCTGCTGGGCGAGGGCGTGCGCTATGAGACCGCCGGCTCCCTGCAGAACGGCAGACGCATCTGGATCCTGGCGAAGCTCCCTCAGCGTTACATCATCAGCGGCGATGAGATCACGCCCTATCTGGTATTCATGAACAGTCACGACGGCACCGGCGCCATCAAGGCCGCCATGACCCCCATTCGGGTGGTGTGCCAGAACACCCTGAACCTGGCCCTGGCTACCGCCAAGCGCAGCTGGTCGGTGAACCATGTGGGGGACATCGAGGGCAAGCTGGAGGACGCCAAAGACACGCTGCTCTATGCGGGGCAGTACATGGCAGAGCTGGGGAAAGAGATCGACGTGCTGAGCCGGAAGCGGCTCACGGATCGTCAGGTATATGACTGCATCGACGCTCTGTTCCCCGCGGAGGATGGCATGAAGGATGGCCAGCGCAGGAATCTCATCCGCTTGAAGGATGACGTGCGTATGCGCTATTTCGACGCCCCTGATCTGCGGGAAATGGGCAAGACCGCCTACCGCTTTGTCAATGCGGTCTCCGACTTTGCCACCCATGCCAAGCCCATCCGGGAGCGGAAGAACTATCGGGAGAGCCTGTTTGCCAGGACTGTGGACGGCAACGCCATGATCGACAAGGCCTATCAGATGATGCAGGCGGCCTGAGATGTATATCAGGAAATCGACTGTGGGACTGTCGGAAAAGCAGTGGCTGCAGCTGCGGAAAACAGGCATCGGCGGTTCGGATGCAGGGGCGGTATGCGGCCTCAATCCCTATGCCTCCCCTATGGCTGTATTCCAGGATAAGACATCTGAGGCCATTGCAGATCAGGACAACGAGGCCATGCGGCAGGGACGTGATCTGGAGGAGTACGTAGCCAGGCGCTTCACCGAGGCCACGGGCCTGAAAGTCCGCCGCTCCAACTGCATGTACCGCTCGGTGGAGCATCCCTGGATGATTGCCGACGTGGACAGGCTGATCGTGGGCGAGGACGCCGGGCTGGAGTGTAAGACCGCCTCGGCCTACAGCGCGGATAAGTGGAAGGACGGCGAGATACCCGCCCATTACCTTATCCAGTGCTATCACTACATGGCTGTGACAGGAAAACGCTCATGGTACATCGCCGTGGCGATCCTGGGAAAGGAATTCAAGTACGCCCGTATCGAGTGGGAGGACGAGATCATTCAGAACCTTATCAAGATCGAGGACGAGTTCTGGAATGGGCATATCGTTCCCCGTATCATGCCAGATCCCGACGGCTCCAAAATATGCGACGAGGTGCTGGAACACTATTTTCACGCGGTGCGGAAGGGCTCTGAGATTCCCCTGGTGGGCTTTGATGACCAGCTTCGGCGGCGGGAGGAGTTGAAGCACCTCATAGACCAGATGGAGCGAGAGAAAGCGCAGATCGACCAGCGGATCAAGCTGTATATGAAGGACAGCGAGAGTGCCGCCAACGAGCATTACAGAGTGACATGGACGCCTGTAAGCACGGCGAGGCTGGATGCAAAGCTGCTGAAGGCAGAGGAACCGGAGATCTATCTGGAGTACCTGAAAACCACATCAACGAGACGTTTTTCTGTAAGCGCGGCATGAGAAAGGCAGGGCGTGAGCCCTGCCCTCCCTTATTTTATCTTTACGAAAGGATTTACAAATATGGACGTGAAAGAGACATTGGCCAGAAAGGCCGGAACGGACAGCGAGGAAGTGAAGCTGACGAAGGACATGACCATCGCGGATATGATCCGTGCCATGCAGCCGGAGATCAAAAAGGCCCTGCCGGAGGTCATCACTGTGGAGCGGTTTACGCGCATGGCCCTGTCGGCCCTGAACACTACTCCCAAGCTGCGGGAATGCACCCCCATGAGTTTCATCTCTGCCATGATGAACGCGGCGCAGCTGGGGCTGGAGCCCAACACACCTTTGGGGCAGGCGTATCTCATCCCATTCAAAAACAAGGGCGTGTTGGAATGCCAGTTCCAGATCGGTTACAAGGGTCTGATCGACCTGTGCTATCGCAATCCCCAGGTGCAGATGATCCAGGCCCAGGCGGTGCATGAAAACGACTTCTTTGAGTATGAGCTGGGGCTGAATGCCCGCCTGGTACACCGGCCTGTGCTGAAGGACCGCGGCGAGGTCATCCTGTTCTATGGCCTGTTCAAACTGACCAACGGCGGGTATGGCTTTGAGGTGATGAGCAAGGAGGATGTGGACGCCTACGCCCGCGAGTATTCCAAGGGTATCGACGCCCAGTTCAGCCCCTGGAAGAGCAATTATGAGGGGATGGCGAAGAAGACCCTCATCAAGCAGGTGCTGAAGTATGCCCCCATCAAGGCGGACTTTCGGCGGGCGCTGGCCACGGATGAGACAGTGAAGACCCAGCTCGGCCCGGATATGGGAGAGCTGAACGACGAGACCGTATGGGACGGCGAGTATCAGGAGGCGGTGTGATGGCAAAGGGGCAAGACCTCTGCTGGATCGCCGACTGGGAGAAAGCAAAGGGCAAGCTGACCGTATGGCTGGTGAATCCAAAGCTGCATGGCGCGCTGGTCGGGGACGGCCCATCGGTGCCATTTCTGGATCTGTGCTGCGTGTTTTATGTGCAACTGTTCGAGGAAGATTCCGCCACCGGATATATCCATGTGAAGCATGGGCTGGCGATGACGTGGGGAAAAACACCGGAGCAGCTGCTCCAGCAGGCCATCGGCAACATCAACTTGGACGAGATAACAGCCGCTCCCCTTTTGGATGTCATTAACTACATGCTGCCGGTGAAATACCGCGTTGAGTTGAAGGAGGACGAAGCGCCTGCACCGATCTTTATGCTCAGCAATGGGAAGGCGTATGGCTACGGTGCATCTGTGCTCGTCTCGGAACAGATACGAAAGAACCTGTGTGATCACTTTGGGCAGGACATGTATGTTCTGCCCTCCTCTGTGCATGAGCTGATGCTGGTGCCTGCCAGCGGCAAGGTATCGGCGCAGGAGCTCCAACAGCTGGTGAGAAACACGAACCGGGAGTGCGTGCCGTCACAGGAGCGGCTCAGCGACAGTGTATATCTGCTCCGTGCTGACGATGCCAGCGTGACCATCGCGGAGAGGGGGTGAGCGCCGATGCCGAAGATCCTCATAAAGATCATCATCTATATCATTACGGGCGGCAAGGTGGCATAAAGGGGAGAGGCCCAGAAACGAAGGTTTTTGGGCCTCTTTCCCATCCTCCCAATTTCCCGCTGTTCTGGAACAGTATATAGTATCAATACTTCTCCCAAAACCTGGCCCAAAATCAGTCTCCCAAAACTCAATCGTTTTTCAGAAAGAAGGTGAAAAATGATCTATGGCTATGCCCGTGTGTCTACGTTGGATCAAAACTTGGATCGTCAGATCATTATGCTGAAGCAGTGTGGGATCGATGAACTGTTCACAGAGAAGATAAGTGGCACCAAGAAGAACCGCCCGGAACTAGACAGGCTGCTGGAACAGCTGCAAGATGGCGACACGGTGATCGTAGAGTCGCTGTCCCGGCTGGGCAGGAGTACCAAGAACCTGATAGAGCTGGTGGAGCTCTTTCAGACCAAGGGCGTGCAGCTGGTCAGCCTCAAAGAATCCATTGATACCAGCACGCCCTCCGGCAAGTTGCTGTTCACCCTTATGAGCGCCATCGCCCAGTTTGAGCGCGATACCATAGCGGAGCGCACGGCGGAGGGGTTGAAGGCAGCCAGAGCCAAAGGCCATGTGGGCGGCCGGCCCAAGACGAAAAAGGAGAAACTGATCCATGCCATGCGGCTGTACACTACCGGTGAGTACACGCTCAAGGAGATCGAAGAGCTCACCGGCGTGAAGAAGTCCACACTCTACCGTTATATGAAGGAGCACGCGAAGGATCTGTGAGACAAACCGTGCCGTTGGGTGGCCCCAGCGGCACGGCCCTTCTTTTTTTATCTGGCACAGCAGGGAGAAGAAACCGTTGTTTTCTATCAGCTTGTCCAAGTTTTCTACATTTTGGGCAGACTTTTTTCTGATGTTACAAAAACAGATACGCTTCACCACCGATTTCTCGCCCCTGTTCCAGCCCTGAGCCATAGGCAGATGTACGGCGCCGAACGCCATGGCTATACTCCCGATGAAGGGCTGCGACTCCACCCCGGACGGCTCTCCCTCCGAGCTGGTGGAGCGTCGGTATCTGCGGCTGAGCGAAGGCGGCGCGGGGCCCTGTTGTGGCTGAGACGTGGGTGTGATATACTATATTTGCTGTGCGGATCGCCGGAGGAGCGGGAACCGGAGGAATAAAGAGGGATGCAGGAGGACGCGGCATGGCAGGCATGAAGGATATGATCCGCAACGGGGTCAACGTGGGCGACAATGTGGTTGTGACCCTGAAAAGCGGAAAGGATGTATCGGGAGAGGTCATCTCTCTGGACGAGGACATCATCTGCATCAGACACCCGAACGGCCGGCAGCAGCCGATCTCCTACGAAGTCATCGGCACGTACGAGGAGCTGGGCCAACAGCCGATGGAAGACGGACAGCCCGCTGCGGACAGGGAGCTGGATGCGTTCGTCGAGGAAATACGCGACTCCGACGTGGATATCTTCCTTCTGCAGCAGACCCTTCGGGAGGAGGATCACGAGCTGTACGCCCGGTGCGATCCGGCACTGAACACGCTGAACAACGCCATCAAGATCAACGAGGTCACCGCGAAGTTCGGCCGCGTCCAGAAGGTCGTCAACCAGCTGCAGGAGGCGGTGGCGGAGACGGACTGCGAATACGTCCCCGAGCTCTGCTGCGAGGCCGCGCTGCTGTCTGCGGACGAGAGACTCTGCCTGCAGACGGTCAAGCGCCTGCAGCAGGACTGGCACCCCGCCTATTATGCCTCCGCCAATCTACTGCGGCTGTTTGTGGAGCTGTCGGCGGTGGCCCGCAGCTACGGCCAGTTCCTCACTGTGGCGGAGCAGTGCCCCGAGCAGGCGCGGCCGCTGGTGTGCAAGGCCGCCGTTTATCTGCTGACGGAGCTGGGCCAGGATGTGGAACTGCCCATCGGATATGAGGATGCGCTACTGAAGGTAAGGGAGGCGGCGAGCGTCACTTTGAGCACGGAGGATGTAAAGCCGCAGGCTGACGCCGCCGTGCAGCAGCGGGAGAAACTGCCTGCCGGAATGGAAGAGGGCCGGATACAGTATATCAACCGGGACACCGGATTCGGTTTGGTGCGGGGCGACGATGGAACCGACTATCAATTCATCAGGGCGAAATGCCAGAAGGGCATCTGGGATCAGCTGACCACGAACACCCGCGTCCGATTCAAAAAGGCCAAGATATACAGCGGCAAACAGGACAAGGTCGTGGACGCGGCGGAGGGCCTCGCCATGGAGGAGCCCGCATCGGCGGAGCCCGCACCGGCGGAACGTGCGCCCGTGCAGCCAGCGCCTGTGCAGACCCTGAACAGCACCCCCAAGAAATGGGCCCTGTCCCCCGAGAGCGCCGGCGCGTTTGTACCGGGGGAAACCATCGTCGTGCACCGCAGAGGAAAAGAGATTGTCGGCACGCTTCTCTCCCGCACGGAGGACAGCCTGGCTGTCCGGATTGGGGAAAAGACGGCAGAGATCCCCATCGCCGAGATAGACGATCTGTTCTTCTGTGGGCTCATCACCTCCTTCAATGTGATCGAGCAGGCGGGCCAGATCAACAATACCTATACTTTCCGTATCACCAACGTGGTCAGCCGGGAGCTTTACGCCAAGCTGACGCTGAGCAAGCACACGGTGTTCCCCTGCCTCTACTCCCTGCTGTCGGACGCGGGAAAGCTCTATATCAGCCAGGTGGACAGCTTCTCCAGAAATGTGTCCCAGCAGCTGCCGTGGCAGGCCGGCCGTATCGAGGGGCTGTACGCCCCCGGGTCGTATTTTTCCGTGGACAAGATGGTTCGCTGTTATGAGGGTGTAGTCAGGGACGGCACTGTGTCGGCCTATCTTCGCGGGAACGACTTTCTGCAGCAGGAGGTATTTTACCGCTGCGTGACCCATCGGACGGTGGACGAGCGCCGGCCGGGGCCTCTGTCCAGCACTGTCATCGATATCTGCGGCAAGTATCAGCTGGGGAAGATATACGTCGGCCACAGCACGGTCAAAAAAGTGCAGTGCGAGCGCATATACACCGCCAGGGCCGACCTGACCCCTTACGAGGACGGGGCGAAGGTGCGTGCGGAGCTGTGCAGCGAGGGGCAGGGCCTGGTCGTCAGCTCCGTCTCCACAGAGGAGCGGCTGCTCCCCTCCTATAAGCTGGCGCTGCAGCAGGAAAAGGCTGCCTTTGACGCCCAGACGAAGGACGCGGAAGCCAGAGGCGACTACGAGACGCAGCTGCAGCTGACCGAGCAAATGCTGGAGCGGGAGTTCATACAGCCGGAGGTGGGCTTCAACGTCATCTTCAAGATATGCGTGGCCCAAAACGAGCTGCCCCGGATGTACGGCGTGCTGGAGCGCTATGGCTACCAGCTCAGGCGGTCGGCCTACAACAGCTATATGATGCAGCTGGAAGCGCTGAGCGGCCAGTACGAGCAGGCCGCAAAATACGCGAGGGACTACCTCTTCGCGAACCAGTCCAGCAAATTCCTCAATTCCGCGGCCAGCCTGATCGTCCGGCGCGCCGTGTCCTCTGAGACCCTGAGGGAGCACATCCTGAACGAGGTCTCCTTCGACCAGAAGAAGTGCACCGGCAAGATCGGTTATTATAACAATCCCACGAAGCACGGGTATATTCTCTGGGATCGCATCAAGCTGAACTTCTCCCACAAGGATATTGTGGGCAACAGCGACATGGAGTTCGACCTGCAAGCCCTCGACTATTTCGTCTCCTTTGACGTGGATCGCAGCAAGCCCATCCTCCAGGCCAGAAACGTCACCATCGACGAGGTCGTCCCCCGGGGGAACGAGAATGAACAGCCGCCTCAGCCGGAGATGCCCGAATACCCCGGGGGATCGGATGAGCTGGGCTTCAACGAGGATATCCGGGTCACCCAGTTGCTGGAATTTGCCAGAGAAAACTTCTCCTATGACAGCATCCTGGGCTACTTCCCCAGCGAGGATCGCAAGCTGTTCTCCGACGGCGGGTTCTGCGGCACGGCGGATCAGGCGAAGAAGCTGATCGAGGGCCTGCGGGCGCACTTTGCTCCCCGGAAGAAGAGAAAAGAGCATCCCGACCGCTTCAGCGGCATCCCGGCCCACCTGCGCCCCGGCCTTCTGTTGGCGGCTGCTAAGCTCCACCACCAATTCGCTGCAGACAGCGCCGGGGACGACGAGTTCTGGAGCGACAGCGTAGGCAACGCCATCCTGTTTGAATACGCCGATCGGTTTATCAACGCTGACGGCGCCGCCAAGCTCTCGGAGACCAAGCTCGCGGAGGCGGAATATTACTGTGAGAGCGTCTTTTTGAACAATTTCCCCAGCGCCGCGAAAAACCGCATGAAGGCCCGCTGCCTTGTCTCCTTCTTCCAGGGGACGGAGGGCTTCAACATATCCGGTTGCGCAGAGGACTCCGCGATCTCCAGCCTGTTGAAACGGACGTGCGTGGACGCAGACGGCCTTTCAAGGATGCTGCTGAACCTGCCCGAACAGATATTCAGCGACCTTTTGCAGCTCATGCCCCCGGCACTGAAAAGAATACTCGTGCAGGCGATCGGCGTCTCTGCGGACACCGAGCTGCTGCGCCGGGAGGAGCAAGAGCCCGCGGAGACCATCATTCGCCAGTACTATCTCCGCTACCACGGCTATCTGGAGAGGGCTCGGCAGTTTGTGGATCAGTTCTCCGTCATCGAGGATGTGCCCCACTACTTGACCCAGTTGGAGAGCGCCAACGGTGCGGTGGGGCGGTATTTCTTCAGCATAGACCAGGAACGGGTTCTGAACGCGGTCAACATACTGAACACCATAGCCGCCGGGCTCAGCGAGGAGGACGTAGACAGAAAGATCAGCCAGCTGCAGAGCGTGTTCGGTAATATCCGTCACCTGCTCACCCAGTCGGAGAGCCACCCCTCCAAGCTCTCCTTTGAGTTCCTCCGGCCGTTCATGCTGAAGATCCAGGAGCTGCTATCGGCCTATCTGGACAACCAGTTCGAGAAGCTCCAGCCGACGCTGACGGTGGAGCACTACGAGCTGGCGGGAGACGGAATGCGAGAGCGGCTGCAGATCAGCAACGAGAGCCAGCGGCTCTCCGCCATGAATATCAAGCTGAAAGAGGCCAAGCCCTACGGCAAGAACCCGGGCTTCATCGTGGACGACAACGGAAGCCGGGCGACCCAGGGCCTGGGCCAGACCATCGTCGGCGGCAAAGCCGCGGAGATCAGCATCCCGATCCAGATCTATCCGGACGCGCCGAAGGTTCTGGAGCTGTCCCTGACCCTGGCGTATGAGCGTTCGTCCCATTACAACGTGGAGAAGGGCTTCGCCGAGAACCAGGTGGAAGAGGTGAAGGTCAGCGTCCAGATCCCCCGGCAGACGGAGGCGGCGGAGTATATCCGGGAGAACAAATATGCCCATTTTGCCGGCGGTACGGCCATGCAGCCGGGAAAGAACAACGCAGAGGAGATGTTCTTCGGCAGAGAAAGCGATATCGATACGGTCTACCGGATGCTGACGGACGACGCCGGTCACTTTAAGACAGGCAGCATGGTGGCGATCTATGGGCAGAAGCGCTGCGGCAAGACTTCCGTCATGAACTTCCTGGCTAAGAGGATACAGCAGGAACACCCGGACGCGCTGGTTCTGAGCATCAACGCCCAGTCCTTCAGCCCCGGCCAGGACAAGGACGCCTATTACAGGATGCTGCTCCAGGCCATCGTCACGGCCTTCAAGATAAGCTCTATCTCCAAGCCGGGGCTGCGGGCCGAGCTGGCCGACAACGGGTTGAAGGCCCCGTCCCCCGCCGAGCTCCTTTCCGACGGAGGCGAGGTATATTTCAACGATTTCTTCCAGATGTTCCACGCGGTGTTCCAGGATCGCTACCCCATCATCCTGATGGTGGACGAATTCACCCAGATATATATCCACATGAAAAAGCGCCTGATCAGCGAGGATTTCCTGAATCGCTGGCGGGCCATGATCCAGGAGAACGCGTTCGTCAACATCATCGTCGGCCAGGATTTCATGGACAAGTTCACCACCGACGAGGAGGTGGCCAACCAGAACTACGGCGGCGCTGTCAACGGGCTGGGAACCCTGGGCAAGAAGCGGCTGTCCTATTTGACAAAGGAGAATGCCAAGCATATGATCGAAGACCCCGTCCGGTACTCCGACGGGTCGAGTCGGTTCCGGGGTCAGCTGGGCGACGCGGCGATCGACAGGATATACGATCTCACCGGCGGCAGCGCGTTTTATCTCATGAAATTCTGTAATGCCCTGGTGGACTATATGATGAAAAACCAGATCACTCTGATCCCCCGGAGCCTGGTAGATACTGTCGCCACGGGGCACGCTTTCGACACCCCGAACAATCCCATCGAAAAGAGGGACTTTGACCCGATCTACAACGAATATAGCTACAGCTACGACGAGACGGACGACGAGACAGACGGAGAGATGGACAACGAGATCAGCGCCCAGGTGGGCAGCGAGGTCATGCATACCTATCAGCTGCTCAAACGCATCGCCGACCTGTCCGACCGGGAGGGCCGCTGCGAGCTTTCGAGACTCCAGTGGGACGACGAGGAGGAGAAGCTGCGCATCCTGCACTCGCTCTTTGTGCGAGGCGTGCTGACAGACCTGCGCGGGCGGGACATCACGGCCGAAAGCATAGACAGACTGGAGGTTCGCATCAAGGTACAGCTGTTCTCCATATGGCTGAGAGAGAGGGGATAAGACGATGAAAAGGTTTTTTGACCCCAACAACCCGGTTACCGGAAGCTCGTTTCTGGGCCGTACCCGGGAGCTGGCGTTCCTCCGGGACACGCTTTTTTCCAACGCGGTGCAGGGAAACAGCGTCAACCTGTCCATCACCGGGATGAACCGGATCGGCAAGACGTCCCTTATGAAAGAAGCGTGCCGCCGATTCCGGGAGGAGGATCATCCAGACGTGTATCTGATCGAGAGTTCTCTGGACGGCCAGACCAGCTTCTGGCGATACTGGGTCGGCGAGGTTCTGAAGCCGCTCTTCAAGCAGATCGACCCCGGGCAGGCAGATGCGGACTGCGCCGACGTGCTCGCGGCGTGCCAGGCATATTTTTCCGACCGGGAGAGACTGAGCGCCCTGCTCCGGGACGACATGGTCGCCGATATGGAGGCCAAAGAGCAGATGGAGATGCTCTTTTTCGTCCTGCAGCGTATGCAAAAGCACGTCGTCATCGTAATCGACGAGTTTGACAAGGCAATAAGCGTGTTTGGCGCCCAGGAGGCAAATTTCGGCTGGTTCCGGGGATTTTTACAGCAAAACCAGAACCTTTCGGTCGTCACCCTTTCCAGAAGAAGCATCTATTTTATCGAGCAGAACAGCTTCGGCGGCTCCACGCTCCACGGCATATTTTCAAAGCATGGCCTCTTCGGCTTCACCAACAGCGAGATACAGGAATTTTTCGACTATGTGGAGATCGAACGCGGGCCTTTGACGGACAAGCAGAAAAAGAGCATCTGGTACAGCTGCGGCAGATCGCCGTATTACCTGGCCATCATCGGCGATATCCTCCTGAATAACGAGAAGGTGAATATCGCCGAGGCCTGCAACTGCCTCTGCGACAGCTTTGACGCCGTCATCCGACTGCTGAAGGAGGAGGGGCTTCTGACCGCGATGCTGCAGATGTTCGTCGGCCCCCGATTCAATCTGCGGCAGCCGGAGGTGGAGAGGCTGATGGCGATGGGCTATTGCATGAGCAAGGCGTCGCTGGATACCGAATACGGCATCAAAGAATACACAGACCTCTATGTGCCGGAGCGCACCGGCGCCTACCTTACGGTCTGTCACCGATTCGAAGACTATATGGCCGAGACCTTCAAGGGCGAGATCGACGATATCTGGCCGAAGCTCACCGCCACGCAGCGCCATTTGAAAAAACTCATAGAGGCAAAATACAAAACGCTGTACGGCGGCAACAGCGAGAACAAATTAAGGCAGCTGTTGATGACTGCGACCCGGGAGATTTTTTTGAACGAGCATGAGCAGCTCTATATGCAGGCGAGCGCCCGCCAAAAGAAAGAGGTAGGCAACAGCATCCTCAATGTCGTCAACTTTACGGGTCTTGGCATTGCGATGCTCTGTGAGTGGAACAGCTTCAAGGGATGCTTTTCGTGGCCCAAGGATCAGTTCAAGAAGAATATCCAGATCCTGCAGAACGCACGCAATCCTATCGCCCACGGCAACGGGGAGCTTCTGACGCCGGAGCAGGTGGAAGAGGTCGAGGACGTCTGCGCCCAGTTCATCACGAAGATCGACAAGGTTCTTCCCCCGGAGCCTGTTCCCGCCCACTGACGGCGGGCGGCTGGGCGCGGCCGACGTTATGGCCATGGTCATCTCCCACTGGACACACTGGGAGATCCAGTGGTCTTATATCGCCGCCGAATAACAGGAGACGCCGGGGTTATCCCCGGCGTTCTTATTGTATGCTATTTATCAAAGGGGCAGCGAAACCAGCGCTTGATATTTTAGCGCAATTATGCTAAAATATATACTAGGAGGTCGATGCTATGGATACGATAAGGCCCGTTTCCGATCTGCGGAACAATTTTGCCGACATATCAAGGATCGTGCATGAGACAGCAAAGCCTGTATTTCTCACAAAAAATGGGTACGGCGATATGGTCGTTCTGAGCATGGAGGCATATGAGAATCTCCAGCTGGAGAGCGAGGTCTACTTCAAGCTCCAGGAAGCAGAACGGGAGGCGGAGTTCACCGACAAGCGTTACTCCTCCAAAGAGGTCTTGAAGGCCATGCGCGACGCCATAGGGGGAGAGCCGGGTGTATGATCTGGAATACCTGCCCTTAGCCCGGAAGGATATGGTTGAGGCTGTCCGGTATATCAGCGAGAAACTGAAAAATCCTATCGCGGCGGAGCAGCTGGCTGTGGAGCTGATCGAGGCGGGGGACAGCATACGGACATTTCCCTACGCCAATCCTGTTCATATGCCGCTCCGCCCGCTGGGGCATGAGTACCGAAAGCTGTTGGTGCATAGCTATCTGGTCTTTTATTGGGTGGATGAAAAGAAAAAGCTGGTCACGGTCGCTCGTGTGATCTATGCCAGAAGGCATTATGAGCGGCTGCTGGAGCAATAGGAACCGGTATCTCTGGTTCCGGTGATTTAAGAGGCGCATTGAGAAAAACTCAACGCGCCTCTTGCTTATGTATCAGAGTCCTGTTGGCTGAAGTCGGATGTTCTTCACACTGGATGGTGGAAGGGCTGCCAAGGTTGCCAGCTTGTTGATGGTGATATTTCTCTCCCCGCAAAGCTGTAAAATGCGGTTGCGTACAGCTTCCTGCGCTGTCATAAGGTATCGCGCTCCTCGCCTAAAAATTGTAAGTATACTTAAAGTCTTTTCCAGAAAAGTTGAAAGTTTCAGGTGGATTTGCGGCAAAACAGATTACGATCCACAGACACCGCCGTGGTGATGGGGCTTTGTCTTTGTTCAATTGTCGGCCCGTTGATCGGTGTGCAGGGCAGAGAATTTGTATTTTCCCTTGCCCATGCCAGCCACGGCCTCGATGGCGCCACAGTCCAGGAGCTTTTTCAGCAGCGCGGAGGCTGCCGAGGGGGATAGGCACAGCTGTTGGATCACATCGCCCCGGCCAAATGCCTGGCCAAGGCCATAGGCCTGGAACAGAGACTGGGCGTGCGAGATGGTTTTTGGGGAGCAGCCAGCCGCGCGCAGGACATCTGCCAAGACATCTGCATAGAGGAACCGGCCTTGTATGTCCTGTTTTGCCGCGCTAATGTCCTGTTTTGCGGGGCCAATGTCCTGTTTTTGGAACGTGCCGCTGATATGCAGATAGCGGTTGTGCAGCTCGTTGTGCTCGCCTAGCAGCAGGTTTCGCAGGAACAGCTCCAGATACTCCGTCGTCTCATGGACGCCGCGCTTCAGGTCGTTGTAGTTGGCCCGAACCAAGGCGTTCCGGAAATACCAGGCGTTGGCCGCAAAGGTGTCGTTCGTCACTTCAAAACCAAGTGTCCTCAGGTATTTGATGAGAAAGACAGCCGTTGTCCTGGTATTGCCCTCGCCAAACACATGGATCTGCCACAGACGGGAGATGAATCGGGCGATATGGGCGATGGTCTCCTGCATAGAGAGACCCTTGTAGCTGAAAGCGCGTTCTTGAGAGAAGTCATATTCCAAAGTGGCCCGAAGCTCCGAAGCGCCGCCGTAAAGGACGGTGTCCCCATCCAGCACCCATTCTTTTTTTGAGATATTATAGTCCCGCAGTTTTCCGGCGTGGTCATATATGCCGGAAAACAAACGCTTGTGGATCGAGAGATACTGCTCCGGCGAAAAAACGAACGCCCGTTCGGAGAGAAGCTGGGTGATCCTGACCGATACCTTGTCTGCCTCCTCCGTTCGCTCCGGCTCATGGGCGCGGTTTTCCTCATAATAGCTGTTGATGAGCGCGTTGGCGCTGTCGAGGGATATCTCGCCCTCGATGTTACGCTTCGCCGTGTCGATCAGATACTGCGACGGCTTCAAGTCATCCACGGCCTGCAGGCCGACAGCGGTCTGCCAGGCGTAACCCAGATCCCGCCGTTCCGGTTCTCCCTGACGGAGGTATTCTTCAAAGGGATCCCTGTCCATGACTCACCAACTCCCTAGCGATCATATAGTAATTATACCATGTTGTATGGGCCCTGCGCAAGCCGATTCAATAATACGTTTATAGAGGTCAAAAAGTGCACACCCGGGAGGGTGTACACTTTTTGCCATTTTTCCCGGCGGCGATCCGCCGGGCGGAAATCCGCTTGTATCAAGGGTTTGCGGGTGTGAGGAAACACTATGTAGCTGGCTTGTGTTGGCATGATCGTGGTTACACACGTGCTGGTGGACGACCCCACACGGGGATACGGCATCTTTATCGAGAATATGCTGGACGCGGCGGCATGACAAAGGCCCGACCATTTTGAACTGCCCCAAGGAAAGTGGACAGGGAAAAGAAAAGGTTCCTGCGTAGGAAATAAGATTTAAGCGGAGTGGCGAA
>CANPXZ010000044.1 GCA_947587485.1 uncultured Oscillospiraceae bacterium
CATAGAGCATGGCGCCGGGCGCGACCATCGCGCCGGGGCCAACAGTCACATCCGGGCCGCAGGTAGCTACGCCCCAGTTCTCCGTACCGTCCGGCTCGGTGCCCACATGGGCGCCCTTGCAGACCCGGACGTTCTCGCCCAGAATGGCGAAGCGGACCTCCGCCCCGGCCTCCACGTGGGCGCCGGGCATCAGCACGCTGTATTCCACGCGGGCGCCCTTCTCCACCGTCACCTGGTTGGAAAGGACGCTGTTGAACACGGTGCCGTCCACGATGCAGCCCTCCGTCACGATGGAGTGGCGGATATCCGCGCCCTCGCCGGCCACGTGGGGCGGGCGGATGGGACTGCGGCTCATGATGGGCCAGTCGGGGTCGTACAGGTCGATGGTGTCCGGGCTCAGCATATCCATGTTGGCGTCCCAGAGGCTTGCGATGGTGCCCACGTCCCGCCAGTAGCCCTGGAAGTGGTAGGCCCAGAGCTTCTCGCCGGCGTTCAGCAGCCGGGGGATGATGTTCTTGCCGAAGTCCTGCTGGCTGTCCGGGTCGGCGTTGTCGTCGATCAGGGCCTGGCGCAGCTTGGACCAGGTGAAGATGTAGATGCCCATGGAGGCGGTGTCGCTCTTGGGATGGGCGGGCTTTTCCTCGAAGTCGGTGATGTACCCGTCCTCGCCCACGTTCATGATGCCGAAGCGCTTGGCCTCCTCCATGCCCACCTGGATGACGGCGATGGTGCAGGCGGCGTTCTTCTCCTTGTGCTCCCGGAGCATGTCGGCATAGTCCATCTTATAGATGTGGTCGCCGGAGAGGATCAGCACGTATTCCGGGTCCCGCACGTCGATGAAGTCGATGTTCTGATAGATGGCGTTGGCCGTGCCGGAGAACCAGTTGCCCTTTTCTCCCGCAGACATGTAGGGCGGCAGGACGAACACGCCGCCGTCGTCCGCGCTCAGGTCCCAGGGCTGACCGGTGCCAAGGTAGGCGTTGAGCTTCATGGGTCGGTACTGGGTCAGCACGCCCACGGTGTCGATGCCGGAGTTGGCGCAGTTGGACAGTGGGAAGTCGATGATACGGTACTTCCCGCCGAAGGGGATGTGGGGTTTTGCCACATTGGAGGTCAGGGCATACAGCCGGGAGCCCTGGCCGCCCGCGAGGAGCATGGCGATGCATTCTTTTTTCACTGGCGAACCTCCTTACAGCATGATGATATCATTTGGCGCTCCGCCGAAGCGCCGGGGTTACATATTTATTGTCTGTTGTACGTGTCCATGGTCCGGTCCGGGCCCAGGAGGATGTAGTCCTCCACGGCCCTGGCCGCCCGGGTGCAGGCGGCCGAAAAGGCGTCCCAGTCGGCGTTTTTCGGCACGCCCAGGACCCAGTCGATCTGCTCGTTTCCCCCGTGGGGAGGCGCTCCAACGCCCACGCGGACCCGGGGAAAATCCTCCGAGCCCAGGTGAGCGATGATGCTTTTCAGGCCGTTATGGCCTCCCGCCGAGCCCTTGGGGCGGACCCGCAGGCGGCCGCAGGGCAGGTTGATGTCGTCCGACACCACGATCACCCGTTCAGGCGGGATCTTGTAAAACCGGGCGGCCTGGCCCACGGCCTGGCCGGACTCGTTCATGTAGGTCTGGGGCTTCATCACCAGCACACCCACGTTCTCCAGGTCCCACCGGGCGGTCAGGGCCCGGAACCGGAGCCGGTCCACGGCAAGGCCCTTGTCCTTTGCCAGGGCGTCTGCGGCGAGAAAGCCCGCGTTATGCCGGGTCCCGGCGTATTTGGGGCCGGGATTGCCCAAAAACACGGCCAGCCACCGGACCGGGGCGCCCCTGCCGAACATCAGTCGAACAGGGACGACAGGGACTCGTCCTCATAGATGCGGTGGATGGACGCGGCGAAGATGGGCGCGGCGGAGAGGTAGCGGATCTTCTCCACCTGGGGCTTGCCCTTGGGATAGGGGATGGTGTCGAACAGCAGTAGCTCCTCCAGGTCGCTGGCCTCGATCCGCTCCAGCGCGGGACCGGACAGCACCCCGTGGCTGGCGCAGGCATAGATCTTGTTGGCCCCGCCGATGTGCTTGATGGCCTTGGCCGCGCCCACCAGGGACCCGGCGGTGTCCACCATATCGTCCAGGATGATGATGTTCTTGCCCTCCACGTTGCCGATCAGGTTCATGACCTCGGACTGGTTGGCCTTTTCCCGCCGCTTGTCCACGATGGCCAGGTCAAGCCCCAGCTTCATGGCAAAGGCCCGGGCCCGGGCCACGCTGCCCACGTCCGGGGATACGACCATAAAATCGCCGCTGGCGAGATCGAAGCGCTTTTTGTAGTGGGAGGCGAAGAGGCTGCCTCCGGCAAGGTTGTCCACGGGGATATCGAAGAAGCCCTGGATCTGGCTGGCGTGCAGGTCCATGGTCAGGACCCGGTCGGCGCCGGCATGGGTGATCAGGTTCGCCACGAGCTTTGCGGAGATGGGGTCCCGGCTCTTGGCCTTCCGGTCCTGCCGGGCGTAGCCGAAGTAGGGGATGACGGCGGTGATGCGCCCCGCGGAGGCCCGGCGCATGGCGTCGATCATGACCAGCAGCTCCATCAGGTTGTCGTTCACGGGGCCGCAGGTGGACTGGACCAGGAACACGTCCGCGCCCCGGACCGGTTCGTACACGGACACGGAGCATTCCCCGTCCGCGAAGTGGGTGCATACCGCGTCGCCCATGGATATGTTCAGGCAGTCGCAGATGCCCTGGGCCAGCGCGGGATTGGCGTTTCCGGTAAAGACCTTGATCTCTTTTCCGTGGGAAATCATAAAGTACCCCCTGCCAAAAGGCAATTTTTATATGCAATATGAAATTGTCATATTATCTATCTGTGGTCATTATATCAAACGCACCCACTAAATGGAAGCGTTTTGTTGCATTCTTTTTGAGAAATAATGGACAAAATATTTCCAATTATTTGGAAATAGTGAACGACTTGTTGTCCGGAGGGGAGCGATAGGGCCCTCCGCCGCCGTTGACAGCGGCTCCGCGCCGGAATATACTGCCGGTATGACCATATGCGGGAGGAACGGAGCATGGAAAACACGGCAATGGGGCGCATCCCCTATTTTGACGGCCACTGTGACACGATCAGCGCCTGCGCCCACACGGGCCGGTCCCTGCGGGAGAATGAGGGGCACCTGGACCTGACGCGGCTGGGCCGGTTCCAAAAGGCGGCCCAGGTGTTCGCGATCTTCGCCAACGCCGCCCGGTTCCCGGCCGGGACCCTCTGGGACGAGTGCCAAAAGCAGCACGATGTGTTTGAGCGGGAGCTGGCGGCAAACGCCGACCTGGCGGTCCAGTGCCGGACCGGGGCGGACATCGCCGCAGCCAACGCCGCCGGCAAGGTTGCCGCTATTTTGAGCATCGAGGGCGGGGAGCTTTTAGACTGCGACCCGGAAAAGCTGGCCACGGTAGCGGCCTGGGGCGTGAAGCTGGTGAATATCACCTGGAACCACGTCAACGGCCTTTCCGGGACCAATGTGGAGGACACGGACCGGGGGCTCACGGACCGGGGCCGGGAATTCGTCCGGGAAGCGGCCCGACAGGGCATCCTTTTGGACGTGTCCCACCTGTCCGACCCGGGGTTCTGGGACCTGGCGGAGATGGGCCTGGGCCCCATCGCGGCCAGCCACTCCAACGCGAGAGCCCTGTGCGGTCACAGCCGGAACCTGACGGACGACATGTTCCGGGCCATCCGGGACAGCGGCGGCGCGGCGGGCTTTAACATGTACGAGGACTTCATCGGCGGGACCCGCAGCCTGGACGACGCGGTGCGCCACATCGACCGGTTCATGGAGCTGGACGGGGCGAAAACGGTGGCCCTGGGGGGCGACTGGGACGGGTGCGAGCTGTTCGCCGGCTGGCGGGGCATACAGGACCTGCCCGCCCTTTGGGACGCCCTGGCGGCTCACGGCTATGATCGGGCCACCCTGGAGGACATCTTCTTCAACAACTGGCTGCGGGTGCTGGGATGAGCCCGTCGGACCGCAGAAGCGGAAATAACGGGACAAAATGTTAAGTATTGAGCGGCGGCTGTTCGGCAGAACGATATTTGCCGCTGAAAGCGACCCCGCCTTGCAAGCCTTTTCTTTTTCCATTCGATATGGTATGATTGAAAAAAACGAAAACAGGGGGACCCGTTATGCTGCAAGATGATAAGATCCTCGTAGGAAAAGGCGAAGAGCCCGTATACCTGCTGCCCAGCATGGCCAACCGCCACGGCCTGATCGCCGGCGCCACCGGCACCGGCAAGACCGTCACCCTCAAGGTCCTGGCCGAGGGCTTTTCGGACATGGGCGTACCCGTATTCCTGGCGGACATCAAGGGCGACGTGTCCGGCACGGCCCTGGCCGGCGCGGACAGCGAGAAGATGCGCGAGCGGCTCAACAACGTGGGGGTGGACCCGGCGTCGTTCCAGTACAGGGGCTATCCCTGCCGGTTCTGGGACGTGTTCGGCAAGGGGGGCATCCCCGTCCGGGCCACGGTCACCGACGTGGGGCCGCTGCTTCTGAGCCGGCTTCTGGACCTGTCCGACGCCCAGGAGGGCGTGCTGAACATCGCCTTCCGCCTGGCGGACGACAACGGCTGGGAGATCATCGACCTGAAGGACCTGCGGGCCATGCTGGCCTGGATGGGCGAGCACCACGCCGAATTCGCCAATACATACGGCAACGTGACCAGCCAGAGCGTGGGCGCCATCCAGCGGTCCCTGCTGGCCCTGGAGAACGACGGCGCGGCGGTCTTTTTCGGCGAGCCGGACCTGGACATCGACGACTGGATGCAGCCCTCCGCCGACGGCCGGGGCACAGTGAACATCCTGCACTGCGTGGAGCTGGCCCAGCGGCCGCTTTTGTACGCCACGTTCATGCTGTGGATGCTGTCGGAGCTTTTTGAGCGTCTGCCGGAGGTGGGCGATGGGGACAAGCCCAAGCTGATGTTCTTCTTCGACGAGGCCCACATGCTCTTCTCCGGGGCCCCCAAGGCCCTGGTGGACAAGGTGGTGCAGGTGGTCAAGCTGATCCGCAGCAAGGGCGTGGGCATCTTCTTCATCACCCAGAATCCCGCCGACATCCCCGACGAGGTCCTGGCTCAGCTGAACAACCGCATCCAGCACGCCCTGCGGGCCTATACCCCCGCCGAGCAGAAGGCGGTGCGGGCGGCGGCCCAGAGCTTCCGGGCAAACCCCTCCCTCAAGACCGAGGAAGCCATCGGCCAGCTTGGAACCGGCGTGGCGCTGGCGTCCATGCTGGACGCCGAGGGCGTGCCCGCAGTGGTGCAAAAGACCACCATCTGCCCGCCCGCCAGCTCCATGGACGGCATGGACATAGCCGCCAAGGCCATGGTGGTGGCCAACGACGCGCTGTACGCCAAGTACAAGGACGCGGTGGACGACCGCTCCGCCTATGAGATCTTGGAGGAGCAGGCCCAGGCCGAGGCCGCCGAGCAGGCGCAGATCGAGGCGGCGAAGCAGGCGGAAAAAGAGGCGAAGGAGCAGGCCAAGGCCCAGGCCGCCGCCGAGAAGCAGGCCCTGGCGGAGCAGCGGGCCGCCGAGAAGGCCGCCCGGGAGGAAGAACGGGAGCGCCGGGCGGAGGAAAAGGCCCTCCAGGCCCAGTATAAGGCCGAGGGCCGGGACAAGTACGGCCGCACCAAGATGGAGCAGAGCATCGTCAAGGCCAGCCGGAACACCGCCAGATCCATGGGCCGCCAGCTCACCAAGAACATCACCCGGGGCCTTCTGGGCAACTCCAGCAAGACCGTCCGCAACGCGGCCAGCCAGTTCGCCGGCAACGTGGTCAGCGACCTGATCGGCGGATTTTTCAAGTAATTTTCTTCCTCACGCAATAAAACCCCTTTCCCGCGCATTACTTGATCGACAGGAGACAGCGAAGCGATGGACATGGGAGCGAGAACGGAAACGGAGCCATCCCAGCCGCGCGAGGACCTTCGGGACCTGTTGGCCCGGACGGCGTGCGGCGACCATGAGGCGTTTGAGGGGCTGTACGCCGCCGCCCGCGGGGCGGTGTACGCCATGGCCCTGTCCGTGCTGAAAAACGCCGAGGACGCCGCCGACGTGACCCAGGAGACCTTCGTGAAGGTCTGGACCGGCGCCGGCCAGTACCGGCCCAGCGGCTCTCCCATGGCGTGGCTTCTGACCATCGCCCGGAACCTGGCCCGCATGAAGCTTCGCCGGGACAGCCGCCAAGTGGATCTGACCGAGCGGGAGTGGGACGCCATCCCCGCCCGGTCGGAGACCGTGCCGGCGGAGGACCGGGCGGTGCTCCAGACGGCCCTGGCCGGCCTGGAGGACGCGGAGCGGCAGATCGTGCTGCTGCACGCCGCCAGCGGTCTGAAGCACCGGGAGATCGCCGGGCTTCTGGAAATGCCCCTGGCCACGGTCCTGTCCAAGTACCACCGGGCGCTCAAGAAGATGAAAGCCAAGCTGGAAGGAGATGACGTCCTGTGACGGAGCAGGAGCTGGACATGCGCCTGAAAAAGGCCCTGGACGCCGCCGCCCCCAATGATTTCGGGGACGTCCTCTCCCGGTGTGAGGCGGGAAAGGGGATCGTGACCGACATGCGGGAAGCCGCCGGTACGGGAAAGACCAAGACCTGGAGGAAGGGTCTCGTCGCAGCCTGCCTGGCCCTGGCGGTGCTGGCGGGCGGAGGCGGCGGGCTCTTCTATCAGCAGGCCCACGCGGTGGCCTCCGTGGTGAGCCTGGACGTGAACCCCAGCATCGAGCTGACCGTGAACAGAAACGAGAAGGTCCTGACCTGTAAGGGCTTGAACGCCGAGGCGGCCGTGGTGCTCATGGACATGGACGGGGGCCGCGACCTGGAGGGGGCCAAGCTGGACGTGGCGGTGAACGCCATCGTGGGGGCCCTGGTGCGAAACGGCTGCCTGGACCATCTGGACAGCGCCATCCTCATCTCCGTGGAGGACAAGGACGCCGCCCGGGGCGAGCGCATCCAGCAGGAGTTGACCCAGGCCGTTGGCGGCACGCTCCAGAGCGCCGCCAACACCGCCGCCGTACTGACCCAGTCCGTGGCGGCGAATTCCCGGTTGGATGCCCAGGCCCGGCAGAACAACATCTCCACCGGCAAGGCATACCTGGTGGAGCAGGTGCTGGCCATCAACCCGGACCTGACCTTTGAGGACCTGGCGGCCCTGTCCGTAGAGGAGCTGCGGGACCTGATCGGGACCGGCGCGCCGGACATGCCCATCGGCCGGGACGCGGCCTTGCAGGCCGTGCTGGACTCCCTGGGTCTGACCGAGGCGGACGCGGCCGGCGTCGAGGTGGACCCGGAGCTGGACGAGCGCACGCCGTACTATGAGGTGGAGCTTCTCATCGACGGCCGGGAGCAGGACTTCGGCGTGCACGCCTATACCGGCCAGGTGATCCGGGGCATTGACGTTGACGCCGTGACCGGCCCCGGTCCGGTCCGCGACCGGGACGACGATGACGACGATTGGGACGACGATGATGACGATGATGACTGGTATGACCACGACGATGACGACGATGACGACTGGGATGACGATTAGGCCGTCCCACCGGGCAAAATAGGACAGTAACAGCGGGCAGGTCCGTGTAAGACCTGCCCGCAATGCGACAGGAGGTGAGCGGGATGACGCTGCGGCAGCGGAAAAAGCGGATATTCGACATCATCCAGATCGGCCGGCGGGACGACTGGCCCAGCCGGCTTTTCGACCTTGCGCTGATCGTGCTGATCCTTTTGAACCTGTTCATCGCGATCTACGCCACCTTTGAAAGCTCCCGGCCCTATCACGGCCTGATCGATCGGATCGACCTGGCGACGGTGCTGGCCTTCACGGCGGAGTATCTGCTGCGGGTGTGGACGGCGGAATTCCTCTACCCCGGCGTCAGTCCGGCCCGGGCGGCGGTCCGGTACATGACCAGCTTCAACGGGATCATCGACCTTCTGAGCTTCTTCCCCTACTATCTGCCGGTGTTCTTCCCCCAGGGGGCGGTGGCCTTCCGGATGTTCCGGGTGATCCGCATTTTGCGGCTTTTCCAGGTGAACGCCTACTATGACGCCCTGAACGTGATCGGCGCGGTGCTGCGCAGCAAGCGGGACCAGCTTCTCAGCTCCATCTTCATCATCCTGGTGCTGATGACGGCCTCGTCCCTCTTCATGTACGGCCTGGAGCACGAGGCCCAGCCGGAGGTATTCAAAAACGCCTTTTCCGGCATGTGGTGGGCGGTGTCCACGCTTTTGACGGTGGGCTATGGGGACATCTACCCGGTCACCATGGCGGGCCGGGTCTTCGGCATGATCCTGACGTTTCTGGGCGTGGGCATGGTGGCCATCCCCACCGGCATCCTGTCCGCCGGCTTCGTGGAGCAGTACCGGCGGCTGGAGCAGCTGGACGCCACGGGCCTGGACGTGCGCTTCGTCCGGTTGGAGATCGGGCCGGACCACCCCTGGGCGGGCAAGGCCCTGGGAGAGCTTCCTCTGCCCCCGGACCTGATCCCGGCGGCGATCCAGCGAAAGGGCGGGGCCCTGACGCCCGGGGCGGACACGGTCCTGGAGCCGGGGGACGGCCTGGTGCTGGGGGCCCAGACCGGCCAGGACGAGCTGGGCATCAGCCTGAAACGGGTGGTCCTGCGGGGGAAGAACCCCTGGGTGGGCCAGCGTGTCCGGGACCTGGACCTGTCCCGCCGGACCCTGATCGTGATGGTCACCAGGGACGGCAAGCCGACGGTCCCCGACGGGGATTTTCGCTTTCAGACCGGCGACGCGGTGCTGCTGTACACGAAAAAGACCGTGCGCGACGCGAAGGGCGTGAGCCAGTGAGATGAAAATGACCCGGCGCGGAAAAACACCGCGCCGGGTCATTGTATATCCTATTCAAAACACCTTTTCGTAGCACACCCGTACCGGGTCGTGCTCCACCGTGTCGGCGAGGGTCACCTTGCCGCAGTATTCATATCCCCGCCGCTCCAAAAGCCGGCGCATGGGCCGGTTGTCCGCGTGGGTGTCCACCCGGACAGAGGCAAAACCCCGGCCCAGGGCCAGGTCCTCGCACAGCTGCATCATCTCGTCCGCCAGGCCCCGGCCCCGGTAGGCGGCCCTCACCGCCGTCCGGTGGATCGTGGCGTAGGGGGAATCCTCCGCCGTGCGCCAGGCCCCCTCGATGGCGGCGTAGTCCGGCTCCGGACGGAAGTAAGCCGTGATGACCCCGGCGGGGGCGTTTTCGTGGGTGAACAGCCAGCAGGACCCCTCCCGGATGTCCCGGCGGAAGACCGCCTCGTTGGGGAAATCGTCCTGCCACTGGTCCACGCCCTGCTCCCGCAGGAAAGCGCCGGCCTCCCCCGTGATGGAAAGCAGCTCCGGGATGTCGTCCTCCGCCGCCGGGCGGCAGTCATACTTCAAGGGCTCCCGGCCCGTCAGGCGCAGGACGGTGCTTTTGTCCGCCTCTGTCTGGGGCTGAAAAGCCTCGAACAGGTCCGGCCGCCGCTCTTTGGTGCGGATGAGCTGCTGCTCCCGCCGCCAGGCCTCGATGTCCCTATGGACCCCCTGGCGCAGCACCTCCGGCACGGTCAGGCCCTCCCAGGTCTCCGGCCTGGTGTACTGGGGGTACTCCAGCAGCCCCTCCCAGTGGCTCTCGCCCATGTAGCAGGCCGGGTCGGACAGCACCCCCGGCACCATCCGGCACACGCTGTCCGCAATGGCCATGGCCGGGATCTCCCCGCCGGTCAGCACGAAGTCGCCCACGCTCAGCTCCTCGTCGCAGCATTTCTCAATGAACCGCTCGTCCACGCCCTCGTAGTGGCCGCAGACCAGCACCAGGTGGTCGTAGCTTCCCACCAGCCGCCGGGCGTGGCCCTGGTCGAACCGGGCCCCCTGGGGGGACATGTAGATGACCCGGCGCCTGCGGGGTCCCGCCTGCTCCGTCACCCAGTCCAGGCAGGATTTTAGCGGCTGGGCCATCATGACGCAGCCCCAGCCGCCCCCGTAGGGGTAATCGTCCACCTGCTGCTGCTTGTTGTCGGTGAAGTCCCGGATCTGGACGCAGTTGATCTGGATGAGTCCCTTTTTGGCCGCCCGGCCCAGGATGCTGGCCTCCATCATCGGCCGCACCGCGTCGGGGAAGAGGGTCAGGATGTCGATACGCATAGTTCTCGCTCCGCATGATTGATTCGCGCTCAGTATAACACAGCCCGGCGGATTTTTCCACCGGGCCATACGTTATTTGCTCTCCAGCCGGGCCGCCAGCGCGTTCATCCGTTCGGAAAGCTCCCCCGACACCTCTTTCAGCGCCTCCGGCGCCGCCAGCGGCTCCAGTGCCGCCAGCACGGCCCGGGCGGCGGTCAGGTGCCGCCGGGCGTTTTCCGGGTCCGTTTCCATATACAGCTCCGCCAGCCGCAGCAGCATCAGCACCAGCGTGTAGGCGTCGTTGTCCCGCTCCTGCCGGGCGGCCTGGAGGGCCTCATCTCCCTCCAGCAGTTCGGCCTTCAGCTCCAGAACGGAGAAGTAGATCTCCGGGATGTGCTCGATGGCGTCCCGGGCAAGGCCCAGCTCCCCCATGGCGGCGTAGTTCTCCGCCAGGATGCGCCAGGCGTCCAGCTTGGCGTCCAGGTACTTCACCGCCCCCTCCGCCAGCGTTCGGGCCAGGCCGATGCGTTCCTCCCGCCGCTCCGGGCCGGGGATGGTATACAGAAGGTTGTTCAAGATCAGCTCGTTGCCGGGCCAGCGCTTCAGGCCCTCCCGCAGCACCGCCTCGGCAGCCGCCGGGTCGTCGTGCCGCAGGTCCTGGGACCGGTGGCACACGGCCATGACCTGCTTTTCCGTCTCCATGGCGTTGAAGCCGAACAGCTCGTCGCAGGACACGCCGAAATAGTCCGCGATGGCGGGGATCAGGGCCACGTCCGGCATGGTCACGCTGTTCTCCCACTTGCTGACCGCCTGAAAGCTCACCCCCAGCCGCCGGGCCAGATCCTCCTGGGACAGGCCCTTGGCCTTGCGCAGAGAGCGGATGGTCTCGCCCATATCCATACTCATTGTGGTTCCTCCAAAGCAAAAGTAACAGCGCCGTTCTGCTGTAAGCATACCGCAGCCCCGGCCCTTTTACAATAACGCGGACAGAGAGAAAAGCTCCACCGCCGGTTGAATCCTCGACTGGCGGTGGAGCGGGTCATATTATTTCATTTGCTGGCCAGCGTCTTTACCAGCGCGGCGATGTGGGCCAGGTCCGCCGCATCCAGCCGCTTCAGGTCCTCTACCAACGGGGCGAGAAAGGCGGGGCGGACATTGCCCTCGTCGAAAAATTCCATGGGTGTCACGCCCAAATATTCGCAAATGTAGAACAGGCCGCTCAGCGACGGGAGCGCTTTTTTGTTTTCGATCCGATTGATATAGCTGTCATTCTGTCCCAGCGACAGGGACATATCCCGGGCAGATACGCCTTTTTGTATCCTCAGCTGGGCGATCCGGTCTTGCGTAAATTCCTCATACATAAGGTGATCCATCCCCTCTCACCTTATTCTATATCGTATGAGGTTTTGATATGCGATTTACAAAACCATGTTACCGTTGACATGGGATATTTTATATCTTATTATATTCCATATACAGCATTTAAAATCTAATTCATTGGGAGGGGTCACATGCTGCGATATGAAAACGGAAGGTTTCACGCGTTGGGTGTGAGCTTTCGGCTGCCGGAAGGATTCCTGCTGGAGACGGAACCGGAGTTTTGCCAGGAGTATGGCCTGGGGGCGTGGACGCCGGACCGGCGCTATTACGTTGAGTGGCAGATCGAGCGGGACTGCCGTGGGACGCGGTATGAACTGGAGGAACTGTTTGCCCCGGACAGCGGTATCCATTCACTGGGGAATATCGAGAGCGTTCTTGTCAATGGGATGAAGGGACATCATGTAAAATACAGGAGCAAAGACGGTGAGCGCTGGGAGTTTCGCCTGACCGTTGGCGGCGGGATAGAGGCCGTAGTAACAGTACGACCGGCAGAGGGAGGCGTTGGGACCGCAGACTGCCGGCCCTTTTTGATAGACGCGCTGGAGGGAATAGAGCTGGACAGGGAGCCCTGATCTCCCGCAAATCTGCACACGGCGGGAAAATTGTCTATTGCCCTGAGCGGGCCGGCGTGGTATCATGCTTTTCAGCGCCTTGCGGAACGATGGGCGCGGGAGAGGGGAGAGATATGAATCTGTTTTTGACGCTGGCCTTTTTGTTTTTCATCGGCTCGGTGTTCGGGTGGGTGCTGGAGCTGTTCTTCCGGCGGTTCGTCTCCGCCGCCAACCCGGAGAGGAAATGGATCAACCCGGGCTTCTGCACGGGGCCCTATCTGCCCCTGTACGGGGCGGGGCTGTGCATTTTGTTCCTCATCGCCAGCCTGGAGAAGCCCCTGCGCCTGGCCAACCCCGTCTGGGAGAAAATACTGCTGTTCGCCTGGATGGCGGTGTGCATGACGGCCATCGAGTACGTGGCCGGCATCCTGAGCATCAAGGTGGGCCATGTGCGACTGTGGGACTACTCCGACCAGTGGGGCAACATCCAGGGCATCATCTGCCCCAAGTTCTCCCTGGCCTGGGCCATATTGGGCGCGGCGTATTATTTCCTCATCCATCCCCACATCCTGGGGGCCCTGAACTGGCTGGCCCGGAACCTGGCCTTCTCCTTTGTGATCGGCATGTTTTACGGCGTGTTCATCATCGACGCGGCCCACTCCTTCCACCTGGCGGCCAAGCTGCGCCGGTTCGCCGACGAGAACGACGTGATCATCAAGTACGAGAGCCTGAAGGCTCATATCCGCTCCGTCCAGGAGCGGAGCGCCCAGAAGTACCACTTCTTCCGGCCCTTCGCCACGTCCCGGGACCTGACGGAGCACCTGCGGGAGCGCCTGGAGCAGGTCCGGGAGGACCTGCGGGAGGACCTGGACGACCGCGAGGAACAGGCGGACCTGGTCTTCGACCGGCTGAAAAAGCGCTTCGGGAAGTAAACGAAAAAGTCAAACAAAGTCCGCGCCCTTTCCTCACGGAAAGCGCGCGGACTTTTTATCGGAAGCTGTCGCTGCAAGCGACACCATATTGAAAGGCTCCCTTGTGTAAAGGGGGCTGGCTCCGGCGTTAGCCGGAGACTGGGGGATTGTTACCAGACTGGAGGTCACCTCTGCATTGGTAACAACTCCTCCGAGCGCCGCAAGCGGCGCCCACCTCCCCTTACACAGGGGAGGCTTACAAAGCGGTGTGCGCCTGCGGCGCGATCTGAGATCCGGCCCCCTCTGACGAGGGGGCTGTCAGCGCCGTTAGGGGTCCCCAAAAGGCACGCTTGCCTTTTGGAGGAGGAGCTGCGGGCTATTCGGGGATTGCCGCAGACGGCAAATCCCGGCCTAGCCACGCGAGCTCCGACAATGACTGGGGAAGAGAAGATGATCTCCAGTGCGGGTGTATCTCTCCCTTCGACACGGCTTCGCCGTGCCACCTCCCTCGGATATTTTCTTACATCCCGTCGATCAAGCGGACGGTGACGACGCCGGCGTCGGCGTCCTTTTTGAGCACGAAGGCGGGCACGTCGGGGATCAGGATCTCCCGGTCCCCCTTCACCACCAGCACGCTGGCGGAGGGCTCCGGCATCACGTCCTCCAGCACGCCAAGCGTGTGCCCGGCCTCGTCCACCACCTTCGCGCCGATGATGTCCTGCAAAAACACCGTGCCGGGGGGCAGCTTCGCCTCGTCCCGGTCGATGAAGATCACCTTGCCCTTCAGGGCCATGGCGGCGTTCACGTCCTCCACGCCCTCCAGAGCGGCGATGCACATTTCCTTGTGGACCCGGCAGGAGCGGACCTTGACGGGCCGGCCGTCCATATAAAACCGGCGGAAGCGGGTCAGAAACGCCGCCTCATCCGCCCAAGGCTGGATACGCACCTCGCCCCGGACGCCGTGGGTGTTCACGATCTGCCCCGCCTCCAGATATTGCTTTTTCAATCCAGGATATCCACGGTGACCTTTTTGCCCTGGCGCTGGGCCACCGCCTTCATGAGCACCCGAATCTGGCGCACGATCCGGCCCTGGCGGCCGATGACCTTGCCCATATCCCCGTCGGCCACCCGGACCTCGAACACGATACCGCCGCCGGAGGCGGTGTGTTCGTCCACGGTGACCTGGTCGGGGTTATCCACCAGGCTCTGGATGATATAGGTCAGAAGTTCCTTCATGGGGCCGCTCCTGCCTTATTCCGCAGTCTCGGGCGCGGCCTCAGGCTGGGCAGTCTCGGCGGGCTTCTGGGCCTCGGCCAGCTTCAGAAGGCCCCGGACAGTGTCGGTGGGCTGGGCGCCGCAGCCGATCCAATACTTGGCGCGCTCCAGGTCGATGTTGATGGCGGCGGGCTTGGCCATGGGGTCATAGGTGCCCAGTTCCTCAATGTTCCGGCCGTCCCGGGGAGAGCGGCTGTCCGCCACCACGACGCGGTAATAGGGGGCCTTCTTCGCGCCCTGTCTCTTCAAACGGATCTTGACCATTTTTGTTTCCTCCAAAAATATGATTGGTTTTTATTTTTCAAATCCTCATGGAATTTTGAAATCTCACATGCCGAACATGCCCATTTTCTTGGCCATCTTCCGGCCCCGGCGGGAGCCGGACACCTGCTTCATCATGGCGTTCATGGCGTCGAAGCCCTTCAAAAGCCGGTTGATCTCCACCACGCTTGTGCCGGAGCCCGCGGCGATGCGCCGTTTGCGGCTGGCGTTCAATATGGAGGGGTTGGCCCGCTCCTTTGCCGTCATGGACAGGATGATGGCCTCCGTGCGGGCCATGGCCTTGGGGTCGATCTTGGCCCCCTTCAATGCCTTGGCGTCCAGGCCGGGCACCATGCCCAGCAGGTCGTCGATGTCCCCCATGTCCTTCATGGACCGGAGCTGGTCCAGGTAGTCCTGGAGGGTGAAGCGGCTCTTCATGAGCTTCTCGGCCATCTCTGCGGCCTTCTTCTCGTCCACCGCCTGCTCGGCCTTCTCGATGAGGGTCAGCACGTCGCCCATGCCCAGGATGCGGCTGGCCATCCGGTCCGGGTGGAACACCTCGATGGCGTCCAGCTTCTCCCCGGTGCCCACGAACTTGATGGGCTTGCCCGTCACGGCCCGGACCGACAGGGCCGCGCCGCCTCGGGCGTCGCCGTCCAGCTTGGTGAGCATCACGCCGGTGATGCCCAGGGCCTCGTCAAAGGCGCTGGCGGCGTTCACCGCGTCCTGGCCGGTCATGGCGTCCACGGTCAGCAATATCTCCGCCGGGTCCACCGCCGCCTTGATGCGCTTGAGCTCGTCCATCAATGCCTCGTCCACGTGCAGCCTTCCGGCGGTGTCCAGAAACACCAGGTCGTTGCCGTGACGCCGGGCGTGCTCGATGGCGGCCTTGGCGATGTCCACCGGGTCCGACTGGCCCATCTGGAACACCGGCACGCCCACCTGGGCGCCCACGGTCTCCAGCTGCTTGATGGCGGCGGGGCGGTACACGTCGCAGGCGGCCAGCAGCGGCCGCTTGTTCTGCTGCTTTTTGATGAGGGCCGCAAGCTTTGCCGTGTTGGTGGTCTTGCCCGCGCCCTGCAGGCCCACCACCATCACCACGCTTGGCACCTTGGAGGAATAGTTGAGCCGGACTGCCTGGCCCCCCATCAGGGCGGTCATCTCCTCGTTGACGATCTTGATGACCATCTGGGCCGGGTTCAGGCTCTCCAATATCTCCTGGCCGGAGGCCTTTTCCGTCACGTCCTTCACAAAGTCCTTCACGACCTTGTAACTCACGTCCGCCTCCAGCAACACCATCCGCACCTGGCGCATGGCGTCCTTCACGTCCTGGGGAGAAAGCCGGCCCTTGCCCCGGAGCTTCTTGAAGATGCCGTTCAGTTTTTCCGATAAGCTCTCAAAAGCCATTACGTAAGCTCCTCCAGCCGCGCCAGGATATCCCGGCTCCTCTCGTCGTCCGGCAGCAGCGCCGCCAGGTCCTTCCGGATGCCGGCAATCGCCTCCCGGCGCTCCAAAAACCGGCCCACCAGGCCGGTCTTGGCCTCATACTCCCGCAGAGCGGCCTCCGCCCGGCGCAGGATGTCCCACACCCCCTGGCGGGTAAGCCCGTTCTGCTCCGCGATCTCCGCCAGGGACAGGTCCTCGTTCCAGTGCAGGTCGCATGTCACCCGCTGCTTTTCGGTGAGAAGCTCGCCGTAAAAGTCCAGCAGAAGGGACCGGTCCAGGGGAGAGGTGTCCATGCCGCGCCTCCTTGTGTAAAGGCTTGCCGCTTTACAGCCTGCCTATCATACACCCGTTTCCCGCCGGTGTCAAGTGTTTTTCGTTGACAGACGGCGGATTGACAGCGTTTTGCGCGGCCGGTATAATGTTGCGTATAAAAGACCGGGAGAGGAGGCGCGGGATATGTGGATGACGGACGCACTCAGAAAGCGTATGGCGAAAGGGCGGCCGCCGGTGAGGACCGAGGAACAGGAGCCGGCGCCGGTGCAGGAGCGTGTGGAGCCGGTCCCGGCGCGGGAGCCGGAGCCGCCCCAAAAACACTGGCAGGGGGACATGGTCCCCCGGGAGACCGGCCCGGGGGAGCGCATCGAGCGGTCCAGCCGCGGAGGATATTGGTCCGGCGGCAGCGTCCGGCTGGAGTGGGTCAGCCGGGAGACGGACGGGGAGGGCCGGCCTCTTCGGGTCCGCACGCCGGACAGCCATACCGTCACTGTGCCGAAGGTGGGGTTCATGGCCGCGGGGAAGCGGTACAGGGGCATGGGCAGCCTCGTATACCGGCAGGAGAAGGACGGCTTCTGGGGCAGTGATATCTACGGCCGGGACGTGCTGATGGTGAAGGAGCGGTTTCCCTGCTTCGACAGCTCGGACTATCTCTATGAGAACCGCTGTTTCTGCTGGTATTTCCTGTGCGAGGACGGGAAGCTCACCTGCGTGTACCACACGGACCAGACCGATACGGTCACCGTGACGGAGGATGTGCTGGATCTGGAGAAAAACTGCTGGAGGGATATGAAGAAGCTGGGCTGCTTCGAGTGAATACATGAGACTTTGCGCCGGGGGCATCTGCTTCCGGCGCTTTCGTATATTCTCCCGTCGGGGCGGGAAAAATCCCAGGTATGGAAAAGATAAGCACTGAACGCCTGGCCGGATGGGGCGAACGAGCGGCCAGGAGCATC
>CANPXZ010000045.1 GCA_947587485.1 uncultured Oscillospiraceae bacterium
GTCCATCAAGAGCCGGGACGAGGAGATCGACTACGCCGAGGCCCACCATGTGCCCTTGCGTATCAACCGGGAGACCAACTACTCCAAGGACAAGAACCTGTGGCACCTGAGCCATGAGGGCCTGGACCTGGAGGACACCGGCAACGAGCCCCAGTACGAAAAGCCCGGCTTTTTGGAGATGGGCGTCAGCCCCCTCCAGGCGCCGGATAAGCCCACCTACATCACCCTGGACTTCGACAAGGGCGTGCCCGTGGCGCTGAACGACGAGAAGCTGAGCGCCAAGGACATCATCCTCAAGCTCAACGAGCTGGGCGGGGCCAACGGCATCGGCCTTTTGGACATCGTGGAGAACCGGCTGGTGGGCATGAAGTGCCGGGGCGTGTACGAGACCCCGGGCGGGGCGATCCTGTACAAGGCCCACAGCGTGCTGGAGAGCGTGTGTCTGGACAAGATGACCGCCCACGAGAAGCAGCGGCTTTCCATCACCTTCGCGGAGCTGGTGTACAACGGCCAGTGGTTCACGCCCCTGCGGGAGGCGCTCAGCGCCTTCGTGGACAAGACCCAGGAGCGGGTCACCGGCAAGGTGCGGCTGAAGCTTTACAAGGGCAACATGATCAACGCCGGGGTCTGGAGTCCCTACAGCCTGTATTCCGAGAAGATCGCCACCTTCGGCGAGAGCGATTACGACCAGAAGGATTCCCAGGGCTTCATCAACCTCTACGGCCTGCCCATCAAGGTCCAGGCGCTGGTGGATGGCAAGGAATAATCAAGGATTCAAGATCCATATCCTGCACGGGCCCCAGAGCCCGTGCAGGAATTTCGCGTAAAAGACGGAGGCGCGTATGGCAAAGCTATGGGCCGGGGTCACAGCCGGCAACACCGACAAACTGGCGGACGAGCTCAATTCCTCCATCGCCTTTGACAGCCGCCTGTACCGGCAGGACATCCGGGGCAGCATCGCCCACGCCAAAATGCTGGGAGCCCAGGGCATCATCGCCCCGGAGGAGGCGGAGGCTCTGGCGTCGGGTCTGGAGGGCGTGCTGGCGGACCTGGACAGCGGCGCGCTTTCCGTCGACATGTCCGCCGAGGACATCCACATGTTCGTGGAGCAGGAGCTGACGAACCGGCTGGGAGATCTGGGCAAGAAGCTGCACACCGCCCGCAGCCGGAACGATCAGGTGGCGCTGGACCTGCGGCTGTACCTGCGGGACGAGACCGGCGAGATACAAAAGCTGATCCGGGATCTGATGCGGGCGCTGCTGGACCAGGCCAAGGCCCATAAGAGCGACATCATGCCCGGCTACACCCACCTGCAGCGGGCCCAGCCCATCAGCTTCGGGCACCATCTGCTGGCCTACTGCCAGATGCTCCGCCGGGACCTGGGCCGGCTGGAGGACGCCGCCCGGCGCATGGACGTGTCCCCCATCGGCTGCTGCGCCCTGGCGGGGACCAGCTATGACACGGACCGACGCATGGAGGCCCGGCTTCTGGGCTTCGGGGACATCGCGGCCAACAGCCTGGACGGGGTGTCGGACCGGGACTTCTGCCTGGAGCTCATGAGCGCGCTGGCCATTTTGATGATGCACCTGAGCCGCCTTTCTGAGGAACTGATCCTCTGGTCCAGCTGGGAGTTCAAATTCGTGGAGCTGTCCGACGAGTACACCACCGGCTCCTCCATCATGCCCCAGAAGCGGAACCCGGACATGGCGGAGCTGGTCCGGGGCAAGACCGGCCGGGTCTACGGGGACCTTGTGGGGCTTCTTGCTACCATGAAGGGTCTGCCCCTGGCCTACAACAAGGACATGCAGGAGGACAAGGAGGCGGTCTTTGACGCGGTGGACACGGCAAAGCTCTGCCTGGGGGTGTTCGCCCCCATGATCCGGACCATGCATGCGCGCACGGACAACATGCTCTCCGCCGCCCGGGGCGGCTTCATCAACGCCACGGACCTGGCGGACTACCTGGTGAAGAAGGGGCTCCCCTTCCGGGACGCCTATAAGATATCCGGCTGGATCGTGGCCAAATGCCTGGCGGAGGGCACGGTGCTGGAGGACCTGCCCCTGGAGGAATACCGCGCCTTCAGTCCCCTGTTCGCGGAGGACCTGTACGGGGACATCGACATCCGGGCCTGTATGGAAAGGCGCGTCTCCGAGGGGGGCACCTCCCTGGCCTCGGTAGAGGCGCAGATCAAGCAGATCGAGGAGTTTTTGAGAGCATGACGAAGATATTCATCGACGGCAGCGCCGGTACCACCGGCCTGCGCATCCGGGAGCGGCTGGCCGGCAGGCCGGAGCTTACGCTTCTCACCCTGCCCGAGGACCGGCGCAAGGACCTGTCCGCCCGGGAGGAGGCCATCAACGGTGCGGACATCGCCTTTTTCTGCCTGCCGGACGAGGCCGCCATCGAGGCGGCGTCCCTGGTCCACGGGGACACGGCGGTGATCGACACCTCCACCGCCCACCGGACGGCTCCCGGCTGGGAGTACGGCTTCCCGGAGCTGGGGGACCGGCGGGCGCGCATCCGCGCCTGCAAGCGTATCGCCAACCCCGGCTGCCACGCCAGCGGGTTCATCTCCCTGGTGGAGCCCCTGGTCCGGGCGGGACTGCTGACAAAGGACGCGGAGCTTTGCTGCTTCTCCCTGACGGGCTATTCCGGCGGCGGCAAAAAGATGATCGGCGAGTACGAGGCGGCGGACCGCCTGGCGGCCTATGACAGCCCCCGGCAGTACGGCACCACCCAGGCCCACAAGCACCTGCCGGAGATGGCCGCCGTGTGCGGCCTCGACAACGCCCCGGTTTTCTGCCCGGTGGTGGCGGATTTTTACAGCGGCATGCAGGTGACGGTGCCGGTCTTCGCCTCCCAGCTCAAGGGCAGGTTGGAGGACGTGAAGGCCCTGTACCGGGACGTGTATGCCGGGCCGGTGGTCCGCTATGAGGACTGTCCCGAGGGGATGCTGGCCGCCAACGCCCTGAGCGGCAGCGACGGCATGACCGTGACCGTGGCGGGAAACGCCGAGCGCATTTTGCTCATCTCCACCTTCGACAATCTTGGCAAGGGCGCCTCCGGCGCGGCCATTCAGAACATGAATATCCTCCTGGGTCTGGACGAGACCACGGGGCTGAATCTGTAGGAGAGAACATATGAAGATCATTTCCGGCGGCGTCTGCGCCGCCAGAGGCTTCCGGGCCGCGGGCATCCACTGCGGCATCCGGCACAACCGCGCCAAGAAGGACCTGGCCCTGATCGTCAGCGACAGGCGGGCCAGCGCCGCGGCCGTATACACCACCAACCTGGTCAAGGGCGCGCCCCTGACCGTCACAAAGGAGCACCTGGCCGACGGCATGGCCCAGGCCGTGATCTGCAACAGCGGCAACGCCAACACCTGCAACGCCGACGGGCTGCAGATCGCCCGGGGCATGGCGGAGCTGGCCGCCGGGGCTCTGGGCATCCCGGCGGAGGACGTGGTGGTGGCGTCCACCGGCGTCATCGGCCAGAGACTGAGCCTGGACCCGGTCCGGGACAAGATCGGCGCTCTGGCAGCGGACCTGTCTCCCGAGGGCAGCGCCGACGCCTGCGAGGCCATCATGACCACCGACACCCATCCCAAGCAGGCGGCGGTGGAGTTCGAGCTGGAGGGCAGGACCTGCCGGCTGGGCGGCATCGCCAAGGGCAGCGGCATGATCCATCCCAACATGGCCACCATGCTGGTGTTTATCACCACCGACGCGGCCATCTCCCCCGCCATGCTGCAAAAGGCCCTGTCCGGGGATGTGGCCAGTTCCTTCAACATGATCAGCATCGACGGGGACACCTCCACCAACGACATGGTGACCGTCCTGGCCAACGGCTTGGCCGGCAACCCGGAGATCACCGCCGAGGGCCCCGCTTTCGCGGCCTTCATGCAGGCTTTGAACACCGTGACCGTGGCCCTGTGCCGGGCCATCGCCGGGGACGGCGAGGGGGCCACCAAGCTGCTGGAATGCTCCGTGACCGGGGCGAAGGACCTGGCGGCGGCCAGGATCGCGGCCAAGAGCGTGGTCTGCTCCAGCCTCACCAAGGCGGCCATGTTCGGCGCGGACGCCAACTGGGGCCGGGTACTGTGCGCGCTGGGGTACAGCGGCGCGGACCTGGACGTGAACAAGGTGGGCGTGCGCTTCCGCTCCGCTGCGGGCTCGGTGGAGGTCTGCCGGGACGGGGCCGGGGTGGACTTCTCCGAGGAGGAGGCCAAGAAGGTCCTGCTGGAAGATGAGATCGAGATCCTTGTTGATCTGGGGGACGGGGACGCCGCCGCTACCGCCTGGGGCTGCGATCTGACCTACGACTACGTGAAGATCAACGGCGACTACCGGACCTGAGGAGGCACCATGGAACAACTGCAATTTTCAAACGCACAGCGGGCCCAGGTCCTCACCCAGGCCCTGCCCTATATCAAGCAGTATAACGGCCGGATCGTGGTGGTCAAATACGGCGGCAACGCCATGGTGAACGAACAGCTCAAGCAGCAGGTGATGGAGGACATCGTCCTTTTGAGCCTGGTGGGCGTAAAGGTGGTGCTGGTCCACGGCGGCGGGCCGGAGATCAACAGCATGATGGACCGGCTGGGGAAAAAGCCCGAGTTCGTCAACGGCCTGCGGGTCACGGACCGGGAGACCATGGACATCGTGCAGATGGTCCTGGCCGGCAAGGTCAACAAATCTCTCGTGAACCTGCTGGAGGTCAAGGGCGGCCGGGCCATGGGCCTGTCCGGCGTGGACGGCGGGCTCATCCGGGCCAAAATGAAAAATCCCCAGCTGGGCTACGTGGGCAGCATCGAGGGAGTGGACATCCGGCCGGTCATGGACCTGCTGGAGATGGGCTACATCCCCGTGGTCTCCACCGTGGGCCGGGACGAGGCCGGCGGGGTCTACAACATCAACGGGGACACCGCCGCGGCCTGCATCGCCGGGGCGCTGCACGCCCACCGGCTGATCCTGATGACGGACATCGCCGGGGTGCTGCTGGACAAGGACCGGCCCGAGACATTGGTGGACCGCCTCACCATCGCCCAGGCCACGGAGCTCTTCCGCCAGGGCGTGATCTCCGGGGGGATGATCCCCAAGGTGGACTGCTGCATCGACGCCATCTACCGGGGCGTACAGAGCGTGATCATCATGGACGGGCGGGTGCCTCACTCCATCCTGATGGAGCTTCTGACCGACGAGGGCGCCGGGACCATGGTCGTAAAAGGAGAGGAAGACGATGTCTGATTTAAAAGCGATCGACAAGCAATATGTGGCCAACACCTACGCCCGGTTCCCGGTGGAGATCGTCCGGGGGAAGGGCTCTTTGGTCTATGACGAGACCGGGAAGGAATACATCGACCTGGGCAGCGGCATCGGCGTGACCGCCTTCGGCGTGGCGGACGACGCCTGGCAGGCGGCGGTCACCGCGCAGCTGGGCAAGGTCCAGCACATGTCGAACCTCTATTACACCGAGCCTTGCGCGCGCCTTGCCCAGACCCTGTGCCAGCGGACCGGGATGAAGAAGGTCTTTTTCGGCAACTCCGGGGCCGAGGCCAACGAGTGCGCCGTGAAGGCCGCCCGGAAGTACGCCGCCGAGAAAAAGGGCCCGGACCACTATGCCGTCGTCACGCTGGAAAACAGCTTCCACGGCCGGACCCTGACCACCCTGGCCGCCACCGGCCAGGACCATTTCCACCAGCTCTTCCAGCCCCTGACCCCCGGCTTCGTGCACGTGCCGGCGGGCGACATCGACGCTTTGAAGGCCGCCGCGCTGGAGAACAGGGCAGCGGGCGTTCTCATCGAGTGCGTCCAGGGCGAGGGCGGCGTCAACGTGCTGGACAAGGACTATGTCCAGGCCGTGGCCGCCTTCTGCGCAGAAGAGGACATCGTGTTCATGGTGGACGAGGTCCAGACCGGCAACGGCCGCACCGGAAAGCTTTATTCCTATATGCACTATGACGTCACCCCGGACGTGGTCACCACGGCCAAGGGCCTGGGCGGCGGACTGCCCCTGGGGGCGGCGCTGCTGGGCGAGAAGGTGGAATATGTTCTCGGCAGCGGGGACCACGGCTCCACCTTCGGCGGCAACCCGGTCTGCTGCGCCGGGGCGCTGAGCGTCATCGGCCGGCTGGACGAGGCGTTTCTGGCCCAGGTGGCCCGCAAGGGGGAACTGGTCCGGCAAGCCCTGGAGGGCGCGCCGGGTGTCCAGTCCGTCACGGGCATGGGCCTCATGATCGGCATCAAGCCCGCCGAAAAGGCGGCGGGGGACGTGGTGAAGGCCCTGATCGGCAAGGGCGCGCTGTGTCTCACGGCCAAGGACAAGATACGGCTCCTGCCGGCGCTGAACATCCCGGAGGAGCTTCTGATGCGGGCGGTATCGCTCATCAAAGAGCAGCTGGCCTAAGGAGGAGATACGAATGAAACTGAACGGTGATATGGATTTTACCGGCCGCAGCTTCTTAAAGCTGCTGGACTTCACCCCGGCGGAGATCACGGCGCTGCTGGACCTGTCCGCCCGGCTGAAGGACGAGAAGAAAAAGGGCGCGGCCCACCGGCTCTGCCCGGGCAAAAACATAGCGCTGGTCTTTGAGAAGACCAGCACCCGCACCCGGTGCAGCTTTGAGGTGGCCGCCGCCGACCTTGGCATGACGGCCGTGTATCTGGACCCCAAGTCCTCCCAACTGGGGAAAAAGGAGAGCATCGCCGACACGGCCCGGGTCCTGGGCCGGGTCTTTGACGGCATCGAGTACCGGGGCTTCGGCCAGGACCGGGTGGAGACGCTGGCCAAATACGCCGGCGTGCCCGTGTGGAACGGCCTGACCAACGAGGCCCACCCCACCCAGGTGCTGGCGGACCTGCTGACCATTCGGGAGCATTTCGGCGACTTAAAGGGCCGGAAGCTGGTCTTTCTCGGCGACGCCGGGTACAACATGGCAAACTCCCTGATGGTGGGCTGCGCCAAGATGGGCATGCGCTTCACCGCCTGCTCCCCGGAGGACTACTTCCCCAACAGGGACCTGATCGCCCAATGCCGGGAGATCGCCGCCGGGACCGGGGCGGAGCTGGCCTTTGAGACCGACCCCATGAAGGCCGTGCAGGGCGCGGACGTGCTGTACACCGACGTGTGGGTCTCCATGGGCGAGCCGGACTACATCTGGGACCACCGGATCAGAGAACTTCGCCCCTACCAGGTCAACGAGGCCCTCATGGCCCAGGCGGGGCCCCAGTGCCGGTTCATGCACTGCCTGCCCGCCTTCCACGACCTGGAGACGGAGACCGGCCGGGACATCCATGAGAAGTACGGCCTGGACTGCATGGAGGTGACCGACGCGGTCTTTGAGAGCGAGCAGTCCATCGTCTTCGACGAGGCCGAAAACCGGATGCACACCATCAAGGCCGTCATGGCGGCCGCCATGGCATAAGAAGGGCGCGATGGAAAAGGCATATCTTGTGCTGAATAACGGGGCCGTGTTCGAGGGCGCGCGCATCGGCGCGGCCGGGGACGGCCTGGGAGAGCTTGTGTTCACCACCGGCATGGAGGGCTATCTGGAGACCCTGACGGACCCCAGCTACGCCGGGCAGATCATTTTGCAGACCTTCCCCCTCATCGGCAACTACGGCGTCATCGAGGAGGACTTCGAGGGCCGGTGCCTGGCCCGGGGCTACGTGGTCCGGGAGCTGTGCGGGAAGCCCTCCAACTTCCGCAGCCAGTATGAGCTGGACCGGTTTTTGAAGGACCGGGGCGTGCCCGGCATCTGCGGGATCGACACCCGGGCCGTGGCCAAGATGATCCGGACCCAGGGGGTCATGAACGCCAAGATATGCGCCGAACCGCCGGCGGACCGGAGCGACATCGCCGCCTACGCGGTCCAAAACGCGGTGGCGGCGGCAAGCTGCCGCGCCGCCTATGCGGTCCCCGCCCAGGGACAGGAGCGGTTTTCCGTGGCCCTGCTGGACTACGGCGCCAAGGGGAACATCGTCCGCAATCTCACGAAACGGGGCTGCCGGGTGACGGTGCTGCCCTACGACACCCCGGCGGAGGACGTGCTGGCCCTGGAGCCGGACGGGCTCATGCTGTCCAACGGCCCCGGCGACCCGTCGGAGAACGTCTATTGTGTGGAACAGCTTAAAAAGCTCCTGGGCAAACTCCCCATCTTCGGCATCTGCCTGGGCCATCAGCTCACGGCCCTGGCCGCCGGCGGCGAGACGGTCAAGCTCAAGTACGGCCACCGGGGGGCCAACCAGCCTGTCCGGTGCCTTGAAACCGGCCGGTGCTACATCACCAGCCAGAACCACGGCTACGCCGTGCGCAGCGAGAGCATGGCCGGCCTTGCCCGGCTCAGCTACGTCAACGCCAACGACGGCAGCTGCGAGGGCCTGGACTACCCGGACCTTGGCTGCTTCACCGTCCAATTCCACCCGGAGGCCAGCGGCGGGCCCCACGACACGGAATTTCTCTTCGACCGGTTTCTGGACATGATGGGAGGGAACGCCCATGCCTAAGGACAGCAGTATCAAGAAGGTGCTGGTCATCGGCTCCGGCCCCATCGTGATCGGCCAGGCGGCGGAGTTCGACTACGCCGGCGCTCAGGCCTGCCGGGTCCTGCGGCAGGAGGGGATCAACACGGTGCTGGTCAACTCCAACCCGGCCACCATCATGACCGACAAGGACCTGGCGGACGAGATCTACTTAGAGCCCCTCACCGCCGCCACGGTCCGGCGCATCATCGCCAAGGAGCGGCCGGACGGGCTTCTGGCGGGTCTGGGGGGCCAGACCGGCCTGACCGTCGCCATGCAGCTGAGCCGGGACGGGACGCTGGAAAAATACGGCGTGCGGCTTCTGGGCTCGTCCATCGACGCCATCGAGAAGGCCGAGGACCGGGAGCTTTTCCGGGAGACGCTGCAGGCCATCGGCCAGCCGGTGATCCCCTCCGCCACGGCCACGGACCTGGAGGGGGCCCTGGCCATTGCGGCGGACATCGGCTATCCGGTGATCGTCCGCCCGGCCTATACCCTGGGCGGCACCGGCGGCGGCATCGCCCGGGACGAGGCGGAGCTGCGGACCATTGCCAAAAGCGGCCTGGACCTGTCCCCCATCACGCAGGTTTTGGTGGAGCGGTGCATCTCCGGCTGGAAGGAGATCGAATTCGAGACCATGCGGGACGGCGCCGGCAACGTGATCGCCGTGTGCTCCATGGAGAACCTGGACCCGGTGGGCATCCACACCGGGGACTCCATCGTGGTTGCCCCCGCCCTGACCCTCAGCGACAAGGAATACCAGATGCTGCGCACGGCGGCCCTGGACATCATCACCGCCATCGGCATCGAGGGCGGCTGCAACTGTCAGTTCGCCTTGGATCCGGACAGCTTTGAGTACGCCGTCATCGAGGTCAACCCCCGGGTGTCCCGGTCCTCGGCCCTGGCCAGCAAGGCCACGGGCTATCCCATCGCCAAGCTGAGTACCAAGATCGCCCTGGGGTACACCCTGGACGAGGTGAAAAACGAGGTCACCGGCCGGACCTGCGCCTGCTTTGAGCCCACGCTGGACTACGTGGTGGTCAAGCTGCCCAAGTGGCCCTTCGACAAGTTCCAGGGCTCCAGCCGCCAGCTGGGCACCCAGATGAAGGCCACCGGCGAGGTCATGGCCATCGCATCCGGCTTCGAGATGGCCCTGATGAAGGCCGTCCGGGGCGCGGAGATATCCCTGGACACCCTGAACGCCCCTCCCCTGTCCTCCGCCCCCGTCCGGGAGCGGCTGGCGGAGCAGAACGACCGGCGGCTGTTCACGGTCTTTGAGGCCCTGAAGGCCGGCGTGAGCGTGGAGGAGATCCACGATATCACCAAAATCGACAAGTGGTTTTTGTATAAGATCGCGAATCTGGCCCGCTATGAGCAGGACCTGGCCCGGGACGGCCTGACGGCGGAGAACTACCGGGAGGGCAAGCTCCTGGGCTATACGGACGAGGCCCTGTGCCGTCTGAGCGGCGCGGAAGCGGCCCCCGGCATGAGCATGCACTACAAGATGGTGGACACCTGCGGCGCGGAGTTCGACGCGGAGACGCCCTATTTTTACTCCGGCTTCGACGACGAGTGCGAGGCGGAGAGCTTCCCCCGCAGCGGCCGGCCCGTGGTGATGGTGCTGGGCTCCGGCCCCATCCGCATCGGCCAGGGCATCGAGTTCGACTACAGCTCCGTCCACTGCGTCTGGACACTGCGGGAGATGGGCTACGACGTGGTCATCGTCAACAACAACCCGGAGACCGTGTCCACCGACTATGACACCGCCGACCGGCTGTATTTCGAGCCCCTGTGCCGGGAGGACGTGCTGAACATCATCCGGGTGGAGAGGCCCATCGGCGTGGTGGTGGCCTTCGGCGGCCAGACGGCCATCAAGCTGACCCAGTTTTTGGACAGACTTGGCATCCCCATCCTGGGCACCTCCGCCGACAGCATCGACGTGGCGGAGGACCGGGCCCGCTTCGACGGGCTCCTGGAGCGCTTCGGCATCAGCCGGCCCAAGGGCCGGGGCGTGAACGGACTGGAGGAGGCCCTCAGCGCGGCGGAGGAGCTGGGCTACCCGGTGCTGCTGCGGCCCAGTTACGTGATCGGCGGGCAGAACATGACTATCTCCCGGGACCGGGCCCAGACCGAGCGGTACATGAAGACCATACTGTCCGGCGGCATCGAAAACCCTGTGCTGGTGGACAAGTACATGCCCGGCATCGAGCTGGAGGTGGACGTGCTCTCCGACGGGGAGCAGGTGCTCATCCCCGGCGTCATGGAGCACATCGAGCGGGCGGGGGTGCACAGCGGCGACTCCATCGCCGTCTACCCGCCCTACAACCTGAACGACCAGCAGCTGGAGCGGATCTGCGACTGCTCGGAGAAGCTGGCCCTGGCCCTGGGCACAAAGGGCCTGGTGAACATCCAGTATCTCATCTACGACGGGGAGCTGTACGTCATCGAGGTGAACCCTCGGGCCTCCCGGACGGTGCCCTACATCAGCAAGGTAACGGGCGTGCCCATGGTGGACCTGGCCTCCCGGATCATGCTGGGGGCGAAGCTGAAGGACCTGGGGTATGCGCCGGGTCTCGCGCCCGTGCCGCCCTATTTCGCGGTGAAGGTGCCGGTGTTCTCCTTTGAGAAGCTCAACGACGCCAACTCCATCCTGGGCCCGGAGATGAAATCCACCGGCGAGGTGCTGGGCATCGGCGCCACCCTGGCGGAGGCCATGTTCAAGGGGCTCACCGCCGCGGGCTTCAAGGTCCCGCCCCGGGAGCTGTCCGGCGCGGGGGTGCTGGTGAGCGTGGAGACCGGGGACTATCAGGAGGTCCTGACCCTGGCCCGCCGGTTCTATGAGCTGGGATTGAAGCTCTACGCCACCCCCGGTACGGCGGCGGCCATCGCGTCTCTGGGCGTGGAGGTGACGGAGGTGCCCAACGCCACCGAGAGCGACCGGATACACCGGCTCATGGAGAGCGGCCGCCTGTGCTACATCGTATACACCGGGGCGGTCAAGGACGCCACCATGGGCGACTACATCGCCCTGCACCGGAAGGCCATGCAGCTGGGCATCCCCTGCCTGACCTCCCTGGACACCGCCAACGCCCTGGCGGACATGATCGCCAGCCGCTTCACCCAGGAGAATACGGAGCTGGTGGACATCAACGCCATGCGTAAGCAGCGCCGCACCGCGGCCTTCACCAAGATGCAGAGCTGCGGCAACGACTATATCTTCGTGGAGAATTTCAACGGGGCCATCACCAGCCCCGAGTCCCTATGCGTCAGCCTCTGCCCCGCCCACTTCGGCGTCGGCAGCGACGGGCTGGTGCTGATGGAGAAGTCCGACATCGCGGACGTGAAGATGCGCAGTTTCAACCGGGACGGCAGCGAGGGACGCATGGCGGGCAACAGCGTCCGCTGCGTGGCCAAGTACCTGTACGACAAGGGCCTGGTCCGCAGCGAGCGGGTCACCGTGGAGACCGCCAGCGGCGTCAAGACCGCCCACCTCTTCACCCGGGACGGGAAGGTGAGCTCCGTGTCCGTGTACATGGGCAGGGTCAGCCTTCGCGCGGCGGATATCCCTGCGGCGGCGGACTGCGAGCGGATGATCCGCTACCCCGCCAGTATCGGCGGCCGGGATTGGACGATCAACTGCGTCAGCGTGGGCAACCCCCACTGCGTGGTGTTCACGGATGAGCTGGAGCGGCTGGAGCTGGAAAAGCTGGGTCCGGAATTCGAGTACGCGCCCCTGTTCCCGGAGCGGGTCAACGCGGAGTTCGTGCACGTGGTGAACCGCACCACAGTGCGCATGCGGGTCTGGGAGCGGGGCATCGGGGCCACGCTTGCCTGCGGCACCGGAGCCTGCGCGGCGGTGGTGGCGGCAGCGGAGAACGGCTTCTGCGACAAGGACCGGGACATCAAGGTGGTCCTGCCCGGCGGGGACCTGACCGTCCGCTATACCGGCGAAAACGTCATCCTCACCGGCGCGGTCGTGAAGGTCTACGACGGCAGCTTCGAGTATTAAGGACACATTGCAAAAACGCAGCAGCGGAGGCTGGATCGCCTCCGCTGCTGCTTCCTATATGAACTGATCTCACTGCCGCCTTGGCATGGGGACGTAATCTCCCGGCTCGGTGACGGCCCGGTAGGCCGGGCGCATGATCCGGTTGCCGGTGAGCACCTCCTCCATCCGGTGGGCGCACCAGCCGGCGATGCGGGCCACGGCGAACAGAGGGGTGTACAGCTCCGGGTGGATACCCAGCATGTCGTACACGAACCCGGAGTAGAAATCCACGTTGGCGCAGCAGACGCCCTTTTTCTCCGCCACCAGCTCCACGCCGATGCGCTCGATGCGCTCCATCAGGTCCATCTCCTCCTGGCGGCCCTTCTCCTGGGCCAGGGCCCCGGCGTAGCGCTTGATGACCGCCGCCCGGGGGGCTGACAGGGTGTACACCGCGTGGCCCAGGCCGTAGAGCTTGCCGGAGCCGTCCCCCAGCCGCCCGGCCAGCACGTCCTGCAAACAGGCGCGGATGGCGTCGTCGGAGCTGTCCGCGTCCACCCGCTGACCGATGGCCGAGAGCATCTGGCGCACCTTGGCGTTGGCCCCGCCGTGCAGCGGGCCCTTCAGGGAGCCGATGGCCCCGGCGACGGCGGCGTAGGTGTCCGTGCCGGAGGAGGACATGGCCCGGCAGACGAAGGTGGAGTTGTTGCCGCCGCCGTGCTCGGCGTGGAGGATCAGCATCAGGTCCAGGATGCGGGCCTCCAGGGGCGTGTAGCTCTTGTCCTTACGGGCCATGCGCAGGAAGTTCTCCGCCAGGCTCAACTCGTCCTTGGGGTGGTGGATGTACAGGCTGGACTGCTCATACACGTGCCGCTTGACGGCGTAGGTCTGGGCCACGATCACCGGCAGCCGGGCGATCAATCCCACCGACTGGCGCATCAGGTTCTCCACGGACCGGCCGTCGGGGTCGTGATCGTACACGTACAGGGCCAGCACGCTCCGGGCCAGGCCGTTCATCACGTCCGGGCTGGGATTTTTCAGGATCATGTCGTCGAAAAAGCCGTGGGGCAGAGGCCGGGCCTCCGACAGCATGGCGGAGAACATCTCCAACTGCCGCCAGTTGGGCAGCCGTCCCAGCAGCAGCAGGTAGACCACCTCCTCGTAGCCGAAGGTGCCCTCCTCCCAGTGGCTCTTCACGATGTCCTCCACCGAGATGCCCCGGTACAGCAGCCGCCCCTCCATGGGCACCCGCTCCCCGTCCTGCATGTAGTAGCCCAGCACGCTGCCGATCCGGGTGGCGCCCACCAGTACGCCGGTGCCGTCGTCGTTGCGCAGGCCCCGGCGGGTCCGGGCAAAATAGGCCGGGTCGATGGCGTAGCGCTCCGCCGCGTCCGCGCACAGAGCGTTCATGTATTTGTCGATCACAAAGGTGTCGCCGTTCATGCCGCTTCTCCTTGCCGATGATCATTATGATTTGATATTATACATACAGCGGCGCGGTTTTGCAAGTTTCTTTTTTGTTTATTTCAAAATTGATGGAATATACCCGATTATTTCGGGGAACGCTCGCAATTTTTGCAACTTATCACAACGGATTTTACATTTTTGCCGTGTTTTTTGGCAAAACGGCCATTTACTATCCGGCGGGCATCCTATATAATGAATGGCAATAATAACAAGACGGCAGGTGGCGGATATGATCACATTCAGCGGCGAAAAGGTCATGTGGCACGCGGGCGCGCCCGCAGCGCCCACACCGGAGGCCGACCGGTCCCGAACCATGGCGGCGGGGGTGCTGGCGGCCCACGGGGGCGAGCGCATCCGCTTCGACGGCCTCATCAGCCACGACATCACCTATGTGGGCATCATCCAGACGGCCATGGCCTCGGGCATGAGCCGGTTCGAGCTGCCCTACGTGCTCACCAACTGCCACAACAGCCTGTGCGCGGTGGGCGGCACCATCAACGCGGACGACCACGTCTTCGGCCTGTCCGCCGCCCGGCGGTTTGGCGGCGAGTACGTGCCGGCGAACCTGGCGGTCATCCACCAGTACGCCCGGGAGCGGCTGGCCGGGTGCGGGAAGATGCTCCTGGGCTCCGACAGCCATACCCGCTACGGCGCGCTGGGGACCATGGGCGTGGGCGAGGGCGGTCCGGAGCTGGTCAAGCAGCTGCTGGGCGATACCTATGAACTGCCCGCGCCCCGGGTGATATTGGTGTACCTCACCGGCTCTCCCCGGCAGGGGGTGGGCCCCCACGACGCGGCCCTGGCCCTGTGCGGGGCGGTGTTCCCCCAGGGGCTTGTGAAAAACGCGGTGCTGGAGTTCGCCGGGCCGGGGGTAAAAAACCTGTCCATGGACTGGCGGATGGGCCTGGACGTGATGACCACGGAGACGGCGTGTCTTTCCAGCATCTGGCAGACCGATGAAAGGACGGAGGCCTGGCTGGCTCTGCGGGGCCGGCTGGGGGACTATAAGCGGATGGAGCCGGCGGAGGGGGCCCTGTACGACGCGCTGGTAAGCATAGACCTGTCCGCGCTGGAGCCCATGGCGGCGCTGCCCTACCACCCCTCCAAGGCGGTGCCGGTGTCCCAGCTGGCGGGCAGGCTTGCCGGGCAAGGCATCATCGCCGGGTGCGCCGGGGGCCTTTTGGAGAACATCGCCGAGGCTGCGGCCATCCTGAAGGGCAGGAGCGTGGGCAGCGGATACTTCGGCCTGTCGGTGTACCCGGCCAGCATGCCGGTGCAGCTGGCGGCCATGCGCAACGGCGCGCTGGAGACCATCATCGCCGCCGGCGGCGTGGTAAAGCCCTGCTTCTGCGGACCCTGCTTCGGCGCGGGGGACGTACCCGCCAACGACACGGTGAGCCTGCGCCACACCACCCGCAACTTCCCCAACCGGGAGGGCTCCCAGCCCGCCCAGGGCCAGAGCGCCCAGGTGATCTTGATGGACGCCCGGTCCATCGCCGCCACGGCGGCCAACGGCGGCGTCATCACCCCGGCCACGGAGATCGACTACGACATGCCGGAGCTTACGGACAGCTTCGACGACGGGCCCTACCGGCAGCGGGTCTACCGGGGCGTCGGCAGCCCCCTGCCCGAGGAGCCTTTGCGCTACGGGCCCAATATCCAGCCCTGGCCGGAGATCCCCGCCATGCCCCAGGACCTGGAGGTGACCTTCGCCGCCGTCATTCAGGACCCGGTGACCACCACCGACGAGCTGATCCCCTCCGGAGAGACCTCCAGCTACCGGTCCAACCCCATGAAGCTGGCCGGGTTCGCTCTGGGCCGCCGGGCGCCGGAGTACGTGCCCCGGTGCCGGGCATTGCAGGCCGAGGGGAAGCAGAGCGCTATCTACGCGGTCAAGCCCGGGGACGGCTCGGCCCGGGAGCAGGCCGCCTCCTGCCAGCGGGTGCTGGGGGGCGCGGCCAACGTGGCCCGGGAGTACGCCACCCGGCGCTATCGGGCCAACCTCATAAACTGGGGCATCGTGCCCTTCACCTACGACGGGGAGTTCTCCTGGCAGCCGGGGGATACGCTGCGGGTGCCGGGCATCCGCGCGGCGCTGGCATCCGGCGCGGAGCAGGTCCAGGGCTATATCGGGGATACGGCCGTGACGCTGGGCCTGGGCGCGCTCACGGAAAAGGAGCGGCAGATACTGCTGGACGGGTGCCTCATCAACTGGTACCGGGCCCATGGGGGGGGAACGGCAATGGATAAGATCAAAATGACCACGCCCATCGTGGAGATGGACGGCGACGAGATGACCCGCCTGATGTGGGCCATGGTAAAGCGGGAGCTGCTGGAGCCCTTCGTGGAGCTGAAAACGGAGTATTACGACCTGGGCCTGCCCAGCCGCCGGGATACGGACGACGCCGTCACCATGGAGGCGGCCCGGGCGGTGGACCGGCTGGGGGTGGGCGTCAAGTGCGCCACCATCACCCCCAACGCCCAGCGCAAGGCGGAATATGATCTGCCCCGGCTGTACCCCAGCCCCAACGGCACCCTGCGCTCGGCCCTGGACGGGACCATCTTCCGCTCCCCCATCCTGCTGCCGGGGGCCACGCCCCTGGTGCCCACATGGACGAAGCCCATCACCGTGGCCCGCCACGGGTACGGGGACGTGTACAAGGGCGTGGAGCTGGCCGCGGACGCCGGCCAGACGGTGCGCCTGACCGGCGGCGCGGAGGAAAAGACCGTGTTCGCCTTCCAGGGCCCCGGCGTGGCCCTGGCCATGCACAACACCGACAGGAGCATCGAGGCCTTCGCCCGCAGCTGCTTTGCCTGTGCCCTGGACCGGGGCGAGGACCTGTGGTTCTCCTGCAAGGACACCATCAGCCAGACCTACGACGCCCGCTTCCGGGACATCTTCCAGCGGGTGTATGAGCAGGAGTACGCCGGCGCCTTCCAAAAGGCGGGGATACAGTATCTGTACACCCTCATCGACGACGCGGTGGCCCGGTGCATGCGCTCGTCTGGGGGCTTCGTGTGGGCGCTGAAAAACTACGACGGGGACGTGATGAGCGACATGATCGGCGCGGCCTTCGGGGCCTTGGCGCTGATGAAGAGCGTGCTCATCTCCCCCACGGGCCGGACCGTATACGAGGCCGCCCACGGCACCGTCACCCGCCACTGGCGGAGGCGGCAGGCCGGGGAGCGGACCAGCACCGACCCCATGGCCATCC
>CANPXZ010000046.1 GCA_947587485.1 uncultured Oscillospiraceae bacterium
CAGGCCATTTCTCTCCCATTCTACAGCTTCGGCTTTGAGTTGGCAAAACACGGCTGGCTGCCGTGTCCCTTGCCGCATTCTTTATTGTAGGAGGTATCGAACCGAATGGCAAAACCGAAAGTGATCGCCATAGCAAATCAAAAGGGCGGCGTCGGAAAAAGCACCACCGTGTTCAATCTGGGCGCTGGCCTCGCGGCCCAGGGAAGCATGTGCTTCTCTTGGACGTGGACCCCCAGGGCGATCTCACCAAAATGCTGGGCTTGCGCCAGCCCCACGACCTGAAGCTGACATTGGCGACAGTGATGAAAGACGTGGTGGACGACGTTCAGAGGGACGGCCACCCTGAAATCCTCCACCATGGCGAGGGCTTCGATTTTATCCCCGGTAACAGGGCCTTGTCTGCCGTGGAAGTCAGCCTTGTGAACGTGATGAGCCGGGAGACTGTGTTGAAACAGTATCTGGCCGGCGTCAAAAAGGACTACGACTATGTGCTGCTGGACTGCCGCCCGTCCCTGGGTATGCTCGTTCTCAACTGCCTTGCCGCAGCCGACTACGTTATCATTCCCGTGCAGGCCGATTATCTCGCCGCCGAGGATATGACGGAGTTAGTGGGGACGGTGAACAGCCTCAAACGGCAGGTGAACCGTAATCTCAAAATCGGCGGCGTGGTCCTCACAATGGTCAACAACACGGCGTTCCGCAAGGATATTGTGGAATCGGTCAGGAGTGGCATTGGCAAGAACATCCCCATATTCGATTCCGTGATCCCCGCCACGGTACGTCTGGCGGAGGTCAGCATGGAGGACAAGAGTATTTTTCTCCACGACCCCCGTGGAAAAGCAGCGGAGGCATACCGAAATTTGGTGAAGGAGGTGCTGAACATTGGCGAGAAAAAGCGCGTCCAGTCTGTTGACCTCGCTCGATGACCTGTTTACCACGCAGGAGGAGCGCGATGAGGCCAAACTAGGACACCTCATTGACATTGCGTCCATGAGCAAGTCCTATGAGGATGAACAGGCGAAGCTAAAACAGGATGTGGAAACGCTCACCAAAGAGGTGGCCCAACAGGAGCAGAAGGCCGATGATGTGGAACGCTTCAAAGCCCAGGCGCACAAGTATGTTGGGCTGGAAGAACTGACGCCCTACGCTCTGCATGAGCTGGTAAAAGCCATCTACATAGAGGCCCCGGACAAGAGCAGCGGCAAGCGGCGGCAAAGCATCCACATTTCCTATGACTTTGTGGGGTTCATCCCCATCCACGAACTGATGCAAGAGGAAATGACCTGACAAACGCCACGCCATTTCCGAAAAATGAGACGCGATACTGTCTTATGACGCTCCCTCTGATGAGGGAGCTGTCGAGCGAAGCGAGACTGAGGGAGAGATACACCGGCACTGGAGGTGACTTGTCTCTCCCCCGGTCAGCGTCGTCGGAGCACGCAAGCCAGGTCTCCCTTTGCCGCAAGCGGCAAAGCTCGAATGGCTCGCGGCTCCTCCTCTCCCCAAAAGGCATGCGTGCCTTTTGGGGACCCCAAGGGGCGCTGACAGCCCCCTCGTCAGAGGGGGCCGTCAATATGGTGTGCGCCTGCGGCGCGGTTACAGCTCCTGGACGCGGACGGCGGCGTCCCCGGCCAGGTAGGCGCTCTCCCGGTCGTGGCAGGTGAACAGCAGCACCTGCCGCTTTTCCGCCATGGACTTTAAAAGGTCCAGGGCCCGCTCCATCCGGGCCTGGTCGAATGCCGCCAGGGCGTCGTCCAATATGATGGGGCAGGAAAGCCTCTCGGGCAGCACCAGCTCGCATACCGCCAGCCGCAGGGCCAGATACAGCTGGTCCCGGGCGCCCTGGGACAGGTAGTCGGTCTCCCAGCCCACCGCCTCGCCGGCAAGCCTTGCCTTGGCGGACAGGTCCCGGGCCAGGGTGATCTCGTCGTAACGCCCGCCTGTGAGTTGGCCGAACAGGGCCGCCGCCCGCTGGGCCAGCACCGGGGAGAACTTCTCCCGCAGGCCCAGGTCCGCCTGCTCCAGGGTCTCCGCCGCCAGGTCCAGGGCGCTTTCCTGCTCCAGCAGCGCCGCGTGCCGGCGCTCCAGCTCCTCCAGCTCCGAGCGCAGCACCACCGGGTCCCCCACGGCCTGCAGCTGGCCCTGGGCCACGGCACGCCGCTCCCGCAGCCGGTCCAGCCGGGCCTGGCCCTCGGTCACGGCCCGGGAGGCCCGGGCGGCCTCGTTGTCGCCGTTGACAAAATCCAGGCCGTTCAGCACCGGCGTCTCCGCCTGCTTCTGCCGCTGCCGGGCCTCCTCCAGCAGGGCCTGGGCAGTCTTCACCCGGGCGGCCGCATCCTGGGCCGTCCGGCACTTGCTTACATATCCCTCCAGCAGGGCGGTCATGGCGTCCGTGTCCTGGACGCCGTACCGGTCCAGGATCTCCATCCGCTGGTCCAGCAGAGCGTCCCGGCGGTCCTCCACGGTCCGCCACCAGAACCAGAGCCCCACCGCCAGGCACAGCATCGCCGCGCCGCCCAGCAGCAGCGCCACGGTCAGCGCCGTGAAGGGGGCGGCGATGAGCAGCAGCACGCCCAGGATCAGGGGGATCAGGATGGGCCAGCGGCCGGGCAGCGCGTCCGCCTGGGCGGCCAGAGCGTTGGCCGTCTCCGCGTCCGCCTGCGCCTGCTGCCGGGCCCGGTCCGGGCCCATGACGCCGAAGGGCGTCCCCTTCAGCTCGTCCACCGTCCGGGAGGTGGCGTCCTCCGCCTGGCGCAGATCGCTCTCCCGGCCGGAGACCTCCGCGCGTGCGGCGGCAAGATCGCTCAGGGCCTTTTTCCGGGCCTCCGCCCGGGCGGCCTCCATGCGCCGGACCAGTTCCGCCTGTTCCTGCTGGGCCTGAGCCAGCTCCTGCTCCATCTGCTCCAGGGCCCGGACCGCCCCGTCCGTCTGGGCCAGTTCGCCCCGGACCCGGGCGATCTCCGCCTCCGTCTCCGGGATAGCCCCTTTCCGGCCGGAGCGCCGCCGGCGCTGCCAGGAGCGCAGACGCTTGTCCGCTTCCGTATAGGACTGTTCCTCGTCCCCGGCGGAGACGATGGCCGCGAAGCGCTTTTCCAGCTCCGGGTCGTTGGTGAGACCCAGACCGGACTGGTGGATGAAGGCGCTGCGCTCAAAGACCTCCCGGGGCGCGCCGGTGAGGACCCGGCCCGCGTCCTCCGCCGTCAGCGCCGGCACCGGCGCGTCCGTGCCCGTGACCGTGGCGGAAAACGCCTGCATGGGCTGGGCGGGCCGCTCCGTCCACCGCCGCAGGGTGACGGGACCGTCCGCCGTGTCGATATCCATGCTGCCGGACATGGGCGAGCCGCTCCAGGGCCGGTACTTCACCTTGTCCGGCTGCTGGCCCTGGCGGGTGCGCTGAGAGGTGTCCACCCCGTAGAGCATGGCCCGCAAAAAGGCGCACCAGGTGGATTTTCCGCTCTCGTTGGGGGCGAACAGCACGTTCAGCCCCGGCCCCAGCTCCAGACTCTTCCCCTCCAGCGCCCCAAACCACGCCGTCATTTTCTTTATGATCATAGTAACTCCTTGTTAGGAAAAGGGGATTTTAAATTCCTACCGCTTTGAAAGCCTCCCCTGTGCAAGGGGAGGTGGGCCGCCGTAAGGCGGCTCGGAGGGGTTGTTACCAGTGCAGGGGTAACTTCCAGACTGGTAACAATCCCTCAGTCTCCGGCTATCGCCGGAGCCAGCTCCCTTTGCACAAGGGAGCCATATAATGTGCGCCTTGCGGCACAGATCAGACCTTTCGATCGCCGCAGATCACGCCAGGGGGATCTCTTCCCCATTTTCCAGCGCTCTGAGCCCATACCGGGCCGCGAGCTCGATGGCGGTCCGCTCCTGGTCGCTTTCGGCGGCCTGGTACCGCTGCCAGAGCTTTGCGAGATACAGCCCCCGCAGGCTCAGCACCTCCCGGCCGTCCCACACGTCCCGGGGGAGCCTGGTCTCGTCCCGCAGCTCCAGGGCGAAGAACCGGCCCTCCAGGGCGCTTTGCAGCGCGGCCAGGTCCGGCGGCGTCTCCGGCGCGCCCGTCAGGACCACCCGGTAGATGTCCCGCCCGGCGTCCCGTCCCACGGCGGCTTCCACCGCCGCGGCGTGGTCCCGGCTCTCCGTCAGGTCCACCCGCAGAGCCTCGTACCGGCGGCCGCCCAGGCCCACGAATCCGGCCTCACAGCTATCCTGCCCAACATCGGCCAAAAGTACGCCCTTTTCGCCGCATTCGTCGAAGCCCCGGCCCTCGGGACAGCCGGGCCAGGCGTAAAAGGTGTTCCCCGCCCGGCGCAGGCCGCTGAAGGCGTGCTGGTGGCCCAGGGCTATGTAATCCATGCCGCTGCCGGCGATGTCCGTCTCCGATATGGCCCCGTAGGGGGAGGATGGGTCGCCCACCTCGCCGTGCAGGACCATGACGTCCACCGTGTCCGCCTGCTTCTCCGCGTGAAACCCCGCCAGGGGCGGCCGCCGGCGGGGGCCGGTGAAGGCTGCGCCCCAGACCCGGGCGTTCAGCTCCGGCAGTTCCACGCACTGGATGGACTCATCCGTGAATACGTGCACGTTCTCGCCCAGGTCCAGCCGGGCCCAGGGGGAGCGGGGGCCGTACCAGTCGTGGTTGCCCGGGGCGATGAATACCGGCACGCCCATGTCGGGCAGGGTCTGCTCCAGCAGCCGGGCCGTCTCGGCGTAGTGGCTGTCCGCGTCGAACAGGTCCCCCGCCAGCAGCACCGCGTCCGCCTCGTAATCCCGGACCAGGGTCTTCATCCGGCCCAGCAGCGTCCGCTGCTCGCCCCGGCGCTGGGCGGCCCTGTCCCGGCTCATGGCCTGAAAGGGCGAGTCCAGATGCAGGTCGGCGGCATGCAGTATCCGTATCATAGTATCCGCAGCGCCTCCGCGCTCACGCACCGGCCCGTGTCCGTGTCGATGTCGAACACGCAGCACTCGATCTTCCCATCCCCGTCCCCGGACCTGTACCGCATGGGCGGGTCGCCCAGGAACTTGTTGATGGACTGGTCCACGTCGATGCCCAGCACGCTGTGGCTGGCGCCTGTCATGCCCAGGTCGCTGATGTATCCGGTGCCGCCGGGCAGCACGCAGGCGTCGGAGGTCTGCACGTGGGTGTGGGTGCCCCACACGGCGCTGACCCGGCCGTCCAGAAAATAACCCATGGCGATGCGCTCGCTGGTGGCCTCGGCGTGCATGTCCACCAGGATGATCTTCGGCAGCGGGTCCAGCTCCTTCAGGAGCATGTCCACCTCCACGAAGGGATTGTCCGTATTGGTGTCCAGGGTGAACCGGCCCAGGGCGTTGATGACGCAGATCTCCCCGAAGGGGGTCCGGTACACGCCGAAGCCCCGACCGGGGCACTGGGGCGCGTAGTTGATGGGCCGGATCATGCGCACATTGTCGGCCAGATAGGGCTTCAGCTCCCAGCGGACCCAGGTGTGGTTGCCCAGGGTGATCACGTCCGCGCCGGCGTTGAACATCCGGTCGCACTGGTCCGGCGTCACGCCCACCACGTTGGCGTTTTCCCCGTTCACCACCACGAAGGATATGCCCCGCTCCCGGCGGATGGTCTTGAGCCGCTTCTCCAGCACGGCCAGGCCCGGCTGGCCGCAGACGTCTCCCACAGCAAGAATACTGATGATCATGGCAAGCTCCTTAAAATTTACGGTTACTGGTAATATATCATAAAACCATGGGAAATACTAGTCGGGAACGAGACAAGAAAGAGGGGTAAAGCATGAACAATATGTCGTTTGTCAAGGGAATGGGGATCGGCCTGATGGTCGGCTCCATGGTGGGCATGGTGGCCGCGCCGAAGAAAAAGAAGATGAACATCGGCAAGACCATCAAATCCATGGGCGACGTGGTGGACTCTGTCGCCAGCACGCTGGGGCTTTAAAAACTTTCGAAAAACCCCTTGCAATCTGGTCAAGCTTATGCTATTATACTTTGGCGCAAGCGAGATATGCGGCATTAGCTCAGCTGGATAGAGCGTCTGGCTACGGACCAGAAGGCCGGGGGTTCGAATCCCTCATGCCGTGCCAATCGCCGGGGCAAGGTTTTCTTTGCCCCGGCGATTTTTGTATGCCCGCGGCGCGAGGGCGTCATCCTCCCGGCCCCGCTTGCAAAACCGGCGGCGGTGGCATATAATGCACCTACCACCCTTTGGAGGACGAGCCTTATGCGGATGCGGAACAAGAAAAACCTCATTCCCCGGATGGAGAAGTGCGCGGCGGTGCAGGTGTTCGACCCGGCGGCCATGAGGGGCCGGTGGGCCCAGCTTCTGCCCGGCTGCCGCCAGGTCCGGGCGGAGATGGGCTGCGGCAAGGGCGCCTTCACAGCCGGCACGGCCCGGGCCGAGCCCGACGTGCTGCTGGTGGCACTGGAGAAGGTCCCCAACGCTATGGTCACCGCCATGGAGCGGGTCTGCGCCGAGCAGATACAAAACGTGCGCTTCATCGACACGGACGTGGCCAATCTGCCGGACATCTTCGCTCCCGGCGAGGTGTCGGTCATCTACATCAACTTCCCCGATCCCTGGCCCCGGAAAAAGGAGGCCAAGCACCGGCTCACCGCCCCCAGCTTCCTGGCCATGTACTGGGACGCGCTGCCCGTGGGGGGCCGCATCGAGTATAAGACCGACCAGCCCTGGCTGTTCGACTGGTCCCTGGAGCAGTTCGCCGCCCTGGGCTACGAGCTGCGGGAGGTCACCCGGGACCTGCACGAGCACGGCCCCGTGGGGATCATGACCAACTATGAGGCCCGGTTCTTTGAGCAGGGTCTGCCCATCCACCGGTGCGTGGCGGTGAAGACCAGGGCCGAGCACGCGCCCCTGCCCGAGCCGGAAAAGCGGCGGCACGCCCCCGGGGAGGAGACCAAGTGAGCGGGGGAAAGGCCGGCCGGCTGGCCGCGCCCGACGTGCTGCGGGTGGCCAGCATCTTCATCGTGGCCTGGTTCCACATCTGGCAGCAGAGCTGGCTCAACCCCAGCTTTTTCATCGGAAAACATTATGTAAACCTTGAACTGATCGTCCGCCACGGGTACATGATGGTGGACGAGATGCTGCTCCTGTCCGGGTTCCTGCTGGCGCTGCCCGTTGCCCGGCGGCATCTTCGGGGAGAGCCTGCCGAGGCCCCGGAGGCTTTCTACCGCAAGAGGGCGTGGCGCATCGTGCCGTCCTATTATCTTGTTATTATGTTAACTCTTTTGTGGGTGCTGCCCCGGGGGCTGTACCGGTCCGGCTGGATGATGGCCAAGGACCTGTGGGCCCATCTGACCTTCACCCACACCCTGTTTTTCGACAGCTATCTGCTCTCGCCCCTGTCCGGGGTGCTGTGGACGCTGGCGGTGGAGGTGCAGTTTTATCTGCTGTGGCCGCTGCTGGCCCGGGCATATGTCCGCCGGCCGGGCGGCGCCTGCCTGGCGATGACGCTTCTGGCCTTCACCTACCGGGCCTGGGTCTATGGGGAGAGCGACTGCTCCATGTACTTCAACCAGCTTCCCGCCCAGCTGGATCTGTACGCCTGCGGCATGGGGGCGGCCTATATCCTGGCCCGGATGGAGCGGGAGGGGCTTCCCCCGGACAAGCACCGCCGGATCATCGCCCCGGCGGGGATGCTGCTGTGCTTTATTGGGATGCTGCTGGTCATGTACGTCCAGCCCTTCGGCGACTATGAGGCCATTCGCCACGGCCAGATGGCCTGGCGGCCGCTGCTGGGGGTCCTGGGCGGGCTGTTCCTGCTGTGCGGCTGCATGGCGCCGCCCCGGCTGGCCCGGGCGCTGGACAATCCGGTCACCCGTTTTCTGGCGGATATCTCCTTCAACTTCTATATGATCCACCAGTTTTTGGCCCTGCGGCTGAAGGACTGGCACATCCCACCCTACCGGGCGGAACTGCCCAACCAGGCCTACGAGCAGCCCTGGCAGCTGCTATACACCCTGGCATGCTTCGGCTTCGCCGCAGTCCTGTCTGCCGCCCTCACGTATTTGTGGGAGAGGCCCGTGCGGAGGTGGGGTCTGGGCCGGGCGGCCCGGGAGGAAAGCGCCGTTTCATAAACGCCGGATATATGCCATGGGCGCGTCCGAAGGCGCGCCCATGGCAGCTTGTCAAAGAATGCGGTAACAAAGGACACGCAAGGGGGAGCTCGAGGGGGACGGGAGTCCCGCCTCGAATGGGATAAATAGCCGCCAAACGCCTGTGAAACAGGCGTTTGGGGAGCGTAGCGACGTTTTTTGCGGCGGCAAGCCGCCGGGAAAAACACGGCGTTTATAACCTGGGCGCGTCCGAAGACGCGCCCAGGGGTTATTTATGGGGTCATTTCCCGTTCGCGGGCTTTTTACAGCCGCTGGGCGAACTCCCACAGGGCGGAGGTGTCCGCGTCCTCCACCTTGCCGCTGTCGCAGGCGGCGGCCAGGGTGGGGTCCAGGGGCAGGCTCACGGTGTTGCCGATGCCCAGGCGCATGGCCTGTTCCTCCACGTGGCTCCGGCCGAAGATGGTCAGCTTCTGCCCGCAGCAAGGGCACTCGTACCAGGCCATGTTCTCCACCAGGCCCATGACGGGCACGTTCATCATCTTGGCCATGTTCACGGCCTTCTCCACGATCATGCCCACCAGGTCCTGGGGGGTGGTGACCACCACCACGCCGCTTACCGGCAGGGACTGGAACACCGTCAGGGGCACGTCCCCGGTGCCGGGAGGCATGTCCACGAACAGCACGTCCAAATCGCCCCAGATCACGTCGGTCCAGAACTGCTTCACCGCCGAGGCGATCACGGGACCACGCCAGACCACCGGGTCCGTCTCGTTGTCCAGCAGCAGGTTGATGCTCATGACCTTGATCCCGTCCCGGCTCACCAGGGCGGGCATGCCCTTCTCGGTGCCGTAGGGCCGGCCGTGGACGCCGAAGGCCGTAGGGATGGAGGGACCGGTGATGTCCGCGTCCAGCACGCCCACCTTTTTCCCGGCCTTGGCCGCGCTGACGGCCAGCAGGCTGGTGACCATGCTCTTGCCCACGCCGCCCTTGCCGCTGACCACGGCGATGACCTTGCCCACCCGGGACAGCTCGTTGACCGGCTCCAGCAGGCTGGAGGGGCCTTGGCGCTGGGCGCAGTCCACGCCGCAGCTTTCGCAGTTATGAGAACATTCTTCGCTCATTGACTACAACTCCCGATCATATTTTACTTGGGCGCCCGGCTCAGGACCAATCCATCACCAGGCGGTTCTTCACCCTGGCCGCCGTGGGGCCGGGCAGCTTTCCGCACAGCCGCTTCCACAAAAGCCACAGTACGCCGAAGCCGGCCCCGGCCAGCAGCGCCACCCGCAGGACGGGCCAGCCTGTCCACAGCTGGGTCAGGACCAGGTCCGCCGCCGTCAGCGTGACGGCCCCCAGGAACAGCCACTTCAAATTCCTCTTCCGGAACAGCTCCCGCACCTTCCGGTTTGGGAACAGCAGCTTGTACACCAGCACGAAAAGCCCCGTCAGCACCCCGGCCTGAAGGATCAGGCCCAGCAGCGCGCTCCACACCGGGCCCAGGGCCCCGAACAGCGCCGCCGGCAGCGTCCCGATGGCCCAGAGCGGCAGCAGCACCGTCGTCTTGACCCACTGGGGCAGCCGGAGGAACCGGGCCCGAAGGGAGTCGGACAGGCTGAGCCACTCGCTGTCCGGCAGCTCCGCCAGGACCACCCGCTCCTGGGCGCGGGCGGGCGCAAATGCCTCTCCCACCGGACGGGTGCGATCATGGGGGAGGAGCTCGTCCAGGTCCACCGCCCCGTTGACCGCCGCGCCGGCTGCCAGTACCGCAGCGGCCCCGGCCGCGATCTTCCTGCCCCGGCCCGTTCTCTTTTTCTCCTTTTTCACCGCACCGGTCACCTCGGTCCTTTCGTATCGCTCATCCTAAAGTATACCACATTTTCCTACGAAGGAAAAGCCCCTGTCAATTATCTCCCACGGCGGCCTGCAAGAGGGTCCGGACCCGGTCGCCCAGGGCCTTGGTGGACGAAGCCGCCACTTCCTCCCGGCCGATGCACGCGCACAGGTCCAGCGTCACGTCCGTATGGTGCCAGGGGAAGTTTTTGTGGATATTCTCCGTGCCGGTGACGGCGGCCGCTACGATGGGGACCTCCGCCTTCTTGGCGATCTTGAACACCGCGTTGTGGAACTCCAGCATCTGCGTGCCCTTGCTCCGGGTCCCCTCCGGATACACGCCCACGTTCACCACGTCCCGGGCCAGCAGGTCCGCCGCGGCGTTGATGGTGACGATGGCTTTGCGGGGGTCCTCCCGGTCGATGACCAGGTAGTTGGCCTTGTGGATGAGCCGCACCAGGGGGATCTTCATGTTCTCCGGCTTGGTGATGAAGGCCATATTGACCTTCCGGCGGCTCAGGGCCCATACCGAGGCGATGGGGTCGTAGCTGCTGCGGTGGTTGCCCACCAGTAAAAAACGGCCCTCCGGCAGGTTTTCCCAGCCCTTCACGTGGATGCGAAGCCGCCCCACCCAGCACAGCAGCCCGATGACCTGCACCACGATCCGGCGGCATACGGGGTGGTCCTCCAGCACGGGCTTGGAAAGGTCCACCGTCAGGCTCAGTATCCATACGAACAGCAGCCACGCCGCCAGCAGCGTCACGGTCCAGCAGACCAGCATGGCGGCGAACATCCAAAAGCCCCAGTGATATATGTATCCCAGCACCGCGCAGACCACGGCCGCGCCGCCGATGAACGGCCAGGGCGCCCGCCACAGCCCGTCTTCCCGTTTTTGGAACATCTTCATCCCTCATTTCTAATTGAACATTATAGCACATGGCGCGCAGTTCCGGCAACCGGTATCTGCCCGGCGGCAAATGCTGCGGGGACCGTATTGACGAAAGCGGGAAAACGCGATAGAATTTTGATAGTATCAAATGTAAGGCAGGCGGTCAGTATGGTCAGCAAGACCGGTATGGACAACAAAAGCAGGATCGAGAGCAAGACCGTCTATACGGCCCTGGACGACCTCCCCTACGGCCCGGAGGAGTCCCCGGACGCCACGGGGAAGGTGGGCCGGGTCCGGGTCCCCGACGGGGTATCCAACAAACAGCTCTACCGGGATGTGGTGCTGATCGCATGGCCCAGCCTGGTGGAGCTGGTGCTGACCCAGCTGACCAGCATGGCGGACCAGGTCATGGTGGGGCGGCTCCCCGGCCAGGAGGGCATCGCGGCCCTGGCGGCGGTGGGCCTGGCCGCCCAGCCCAAATTCCTGCTCATGACCATGATCCAGGCCATGAACGTGGGCGCCACGGCCATGGTGGCCCGCTTCCGGGGCCAGCAGGACAGGGCCGGCGCCAACCGGGTGTTCAAGCACGCCATGCTTTTGAACCTTCTCATGTCCGCGCTGTTCATGGGGGTTGGGCTGTTCTTGTGCGAGCCCATGATCCGGCTCATGGGTGGCTCCGGCATCACGGAGGAGACTCTGCGCCAGGGCGTGCAGTACATGCTCATCCAGCTGTACGGCTTCATCCCCCTGTGCCTGGCCATCACCGTGACGGCGGCGCTGCGGGGCATCGGGGACACCCGCACCCCCATGCTCTACAATACCCTGGCCAACGTCATCAACCTGATCTTTAACTACATCATGATCTACGGCCACTTCGGCGTGCCCAAGATGGGCGTGGCGGGGGCCTCCTGGGCCACCATCATCGGCCAGACCGCCGCGTTTTTCATCGCCATGGCCGTGGCCCTGGGCCGGAAGCACTACGTATATCTGGACTTCAAGGAGAAGTTCGTCTTTGACCGGCGGCTCATGAGCCGGGTGGTGGGCATCGGCATCCCCTCCATGATGGAGCAGCTGTTCCTCCGGGCCGGCATCATCATCTATACCATCCAGGTCACCGGCCTGGGAGACACGGTCTACGCCGCCCACCAGGTGTGCATGAACGTGCAGTCCATGACCTTCATGGTGGGCCAGGCATTTGCCACCGCCGCCACCACCCTCATGGGCCAGTCCATCGGCAAGCGGCGCTACGATATGTCCGCCGTGTACATGCGCAAGACCCGGAACGTGGGCATCGCCTCGTCCTTTTTGCTCATGGCGCTGATGGCGCTGTTCAACGAGCAGATCATCGGGCTATTCAAAAATGACCCGGCCATCGTGGGCCTGGGCGCGCCCATATTGTTCCTGCTGGCCGCCAGCCAGCCCTTCCAGGCGGACCAGTTCATCGTGACCGGCGGCCTCCGGGGCGCGGGGGACACCCGCTTCCCCGCCGTGGTCATGGCCGTCACGGTGCTGGGGGTCCGGAGCCTGCTGGCCATACTTCTCATCAACGTGTTCCACCTGGGACTCTGGGGGGCCTGGATCGCCCTGGTGGCGGACCAGTGTCTGCGCACGGTGCTGGTGGCGTTCCGCTACCGGAACGGCAAGTGGAAGCGCCTGGCCCTGGGCAAGGCCAACAGCCCCAAGGCCCAGGCCGCCTGAAGGAGAGCGGAAGGAGAGTGTTTTATGTTTGAATTTACCGTCCCATGCCTGTTCGGACTGGAGGGGCCCTGTGCCGATGAACTGCGGCGCATGGGCCTTTCCGATGTCCGGGCGGAGAACGGCCGCGTCCGGTTCGCGGGGGACATGTCCGCCTGCGCCAGGGCCAACATCCGGCTCCGGACCGGAGAGCGGGTGCTGCTGCGGCTGGGCAGCTTTGAGGCAAAGACCTTCGACGCCCTGTTCGAGGGTGTGAAGGCCCTGTCCCTGGGGGACTTCATCCCCCGTGACGGCCAGTTTCCCGTAAAGGGGTACTCCCTGGACTCGGTCCTGCACTCGGTGCCGGACTGCCAGCGGATCATCAAAAAGGCCGCGGCGGTGAAGCTGGGGCAAGTCTATCGCACCCAGTGGCTGCCGGAGACCGGGGCCCTCTATCAGCTCCAGTTCTCCATCGTCAAAGACCGGGCTGAGATATTTCTGGACACCACCGGCGCGCCCCTGTTCAAGCGGGGCTACCGGCCCGGCCATGTGGCCGCACCGCTGCGGGAGACCCTGGCGGCGGCGCTGGTGGGCTTTGCCCGCTATCGGGGCCGGGACGCTTTGTGGGACCCCTTCTGCGGCAGCGGCACCATCCCCATCGAGGCGGCTCTCATGGCCCATAATCGGGCCCCGGGCCTGAACAGGCCCTTCTCTGCCCAGAGCTGGGGCTTCGCGCCGGAAAAGGTCTGGCGGGACGCCAGGGAGGAAGCCCGGAGCCTGGAATATCCGGGACCCTACCATATCTTCGCCTCCGACGTCGACCCCAAGGCCGTGGCCCTGGCCCGGGAAAACGCCCGCCGGGCGGGCGTCGAGGTTGACATAACATTTTCTGTCGCCGACGCCCGCACCGCCCCGGCCCCATGGGAACAGGGCGTGATCGTGTGCAACCCGCCCTACGGGGAGCGGATGGGCGAGCGGCGGCAGGCGCAGGAGCTCTACCGGGACATGGGCCGGACGTTGGGCAGGCTGGCCGGGTGGAAGCAGTACGTCATTTCCTCCGAGCCGGACTTCGAGCGCTTTTACGGCCGCCCCGCCGCCAAGCGCCGCAAGCTCTACAACGGGATGATACTGTGTTATTTGAATATGTACTGATGTGCAAATCGGAATATGTAGGGGGAATGGATAATGGAAGCTAAAATACTGTTGGATAATATTGATAAGATTCATACCACAGAAATGGGTGTCAAAAGAATCAAGAAAAATTTACAATTAGACGAATGTGATGCTGTTGAATATTGTAAAAACAAAGTTTCAGATAAAAATTGCAATATTTATAAGCAAGGCAAGAATTGGTACTGTGAAATAGATAATATAAGAATAACTATCAATTCATACAGTTATACAATTATAACAGCACATACAGTTTGACAAATTCCCATTTATCGCGCGGAAAAGGCGCACCAGGAGGAAAAACGATGCTGATACCGCTGAAAAGAGAAGATTTTGACAAATACGTGGACTTTGTATACGCTCTTGCCCTGGACCCGGCCCGGTCCGGCTATCCCACCTACACGGACGGGATCAAGACCAGGGCGGATTTTGTGGAGCGCTCTCTGCGGGCCTTCGAGCGGGAGAACGAGGACATCCTGCTCTATGAGCGGGACGGCAAGGTCGCCGGATGGATACACTATTATTACCTGCCCGAGGACAAATATCTGGACACCTGCTCGTTCAATATCGCCGAGGGGATGGGCGACGCCATCCGGGAATTCACCGCCTTCGCCCGGGAGCGCTTTCCCGGAAGTGAGCTCTATATGAAATTCCCCGGGGAGAATACCCAGGCGAAAGCGGCGCTGGAGGCCGGGGGCTTTGTCTGCATCGAGCGGGACTTCAACGACGTGTTCGAGCTGGACCGCTACGAGCCCCGGCCGCAGGACCCGGACGTGGCGCCGGTGACACGGGAGAATTATGATCTGTTCCGGGCCCTGCACGCCCAGGACGAGGGCATGTACTGGAATTCGGACCGGCTGTTGGCGGACATGGACGAGTGGCGGCGGCTGCTGCTGTATATGCCCGGCGGCGTGCCGACCGGCGCTATCCAGGCCAGGAGGGACAGCGAGATGGGGGAGATATTTGCGCTGTTTTTCCGGGACGGCTATGACAACCGGGCCTACCGGGCCCTGGTGACGGCGGCCCTGAACGGGGCCAAGGCCGACGGGGCCGGGTCCATGGTCTTTTTCAACGACGACGAGACCCAGGCGGACGCCCTGGCCCTGGGCTTTCGCTGCGTGGGGGCGTACATGTGCTACAAAACGGCGCTGTGACCGGCGGAACGGTAACGCGGGAGTTAAGCGGGGAGGAAAATGCTCATGAATAAGGTCTTTGCTGTGCTGGGAGGAATCGGCGCGGTCTTGCTGCTGGGGAGCTTCTTTGTGAAAGGCGTCCCCCGGGATATCATGCGCCTGGCGGGGTTTGTGCTGCTTCTTTTGTATTGCGTATCCAAGATCGTGCGGAGCGACAAGAACGGCACAGCGAACTGAAATCGTCTTATTGATTGCGGCGAAGCCGCACATTATGGAAAGGCTCCCTCTGACGAGGGAGCTGTCGAGCGAAGCGAGACTGAGGGAGAGATAGTTGGCAGCGGAGGTCATCTGTCTCTCCCCCAGACGCGGCTGTGCCGCGCCAGCCCCCTCGTCAGAGGGGGCTGTCAATATGGTATCGCCTGACGGCGATGGGTATGGGGTATGACGATGAAAACAAACGTGAAGATCAAAAATAAGCTGACGCGGCTGCTGGGGACGCTGCGGTGGAGGAATTTCCCGATGCTGTTTCTGGCCGGGTGCGTGAACGCCTTCGGCGTGACGGTGTTCCTGGCCCCGGTGAAGCTTTACGACAGCGGCATCTCCGGCACCTCCATCCTGCTGTCGCAGATCACGCCGGAGGCCATGAGCCTGTCGGTGTTTTTGCTGCTTTTGAACATACCCCTGTTCCTCTTCGGGGCGAAAAAACAGGGAGCGGCCTTCACGGTCTACTCCATTTTCGCGGTGAGCGTGTACGCGGCGGCCTCCTGGCTCATCACCGACGTGCTGCCCGTCGACGTGAGCATGGCGTCGCCCCTGGCGGGGGAGGACCTGCTGCTGTGCGCCCTGTTCGGCGGCATCATCTCGGGGGCGGGCAGCGGCCTCACCATCCGCTGCGGCGGGGCCATCGACGGGGTGGACGTCATGGCCGTGATCTTCGCCAAGGGCCTCAACATCACCGTGGGCACCTTCGTGATGATCTACAATGTGCTGCTGTACATCGTGTGCGGCTGCGTCATCCACAGCTGGATACTGCCCCTGTACTCCATCGTCACCTACATGGCCGGGCTCAAGACCGTGGATTTCATCGTGGAGGGCTTCGACCGGTCCAAAGAGGTGGTCATCGTGACGGATAAGCCCGACGAGATCAGCGCCGCGCTCATGGAGGCATTCCAGTGCGGCACCACCAAGCTCGCCGCCGTGGGCGGCTACTCCAACGCCGCCAAGACGGTGATCTACTTCGTGGTGAACCGGTTCCAGATCTCCCGGATGCGGACCATCGTCCACCAGATCGACCCCCGGGCGTTCCTGACCATCAGCGACGTGGCGGACGTGTTCAAGAACAACGACCGGTGAGGGCGCATAGGCGACAAATTTGATGCGCGAAATTTGTGCAGATTGCCAGTTGAAGAAACCGGGCATGTGGGGTATTATAACCATGTTAGCACTCGAGAGAAATGAGTGCTAACGCCCATGAAACAGTATAATCTTTGCAAGGAGGCTTTTATACAATGACACTGAAACCGTTGGCCGACAAGGTGGTCGTCAAGCGCCTGGAGGCGGAGGAAAAGACCAAGAGCGGCATCTATCTGGCCCCTGCGGCCCAGGAAAAGCCGGAGCTGTTTGAAGTCGTGGCCGTGGGCCCCGGCGGCATGGTGGACGGCAACGAGGTCAAGATGGAAGTCAAGGCCGGCGACCGGGTCATCACCGGAAAATACAGCGGCACCACCGTGAAGGTGGAGGACGAGGAATACACCATCGTGCGCCAGGGCGATATCCTGGCCATCGTGCAGTAATCAAGGAGGGTCTATATCATGGCAAAGCAGATCGTTTATGGAGAAGAAGCCCGCGCCGCTCTGCAGCGGGGCGTTGACAAGCTGGCGGACACCGTCAAGATCACCGTGGGCCCCAAGGGCCGGAACGTGGTCCTGGACAAGAAATACGGCTCTCCCCTGATCACCAACGACGGCGTGACCATCGCCAAGGAGATCGAGCTGGACGACCCGTTCGAGAATATGGGTGCGCAGATGATCAAGGAGGTCTCCACCAAGACCAACGACGTGGCCGGCGACGGCACCACCTCCGCCACCATCCTGGCCCA
>CANPXZ010000047.1 GCA_947587485.1 uncultured Oscillospiraceae bacterium
GGCAGAGCGCCCAAAGGCGTGTCCTCCTCGTCCAGGTCGATGATCTCCGCCGGGCCGTTGTCCAGCGGGATCTCCTCCTCGGGGATCTCCTCAGCCGGAGCGGCCTCCTGAGGCGCTGCTTCCTCCGCCGGCGCGGCGTTCTCCTCGGGAGCCGCGTTATCCTCCGGTTCGGCGTTGTCTGCCGCAGGAGCGTTGTTGTCCGCCGGTGCGTTGTTATCCGCCGGTGCGGCGTTGTCCGCCGGTGCGTTGTTGTCCGCAGGAGCGGCGTTACCTGCCGGAGCGTTACCCGCCGGCTGGTTATTGTCCGCTGCCGGCTGGTTGTTATCCGCCGCAGGCTGCTGCTCCGGCTCCGGCGTGGCCGTAGGGGCGGGCGTCTCCGTAGGCGCCGGCGTGGGCACCACGATCCGGGTGTACACAAATGTGAACACGTTCGCCGCCTCGTTGTCGGACAGCGTCCGGGTCAATTTGTACGCCTGGGGCTGGTACCCCTCGATGTACAGGTAAGACACCACCGGCTTGTCGCCTACGTTGCCGTAGTACGTCTGGCTGCTCCCCCCATTCTCCGCTTGCAGGGGGTTACCGTCCTCATCCACGTAGTTCACCGTGTAGGACACCAGCGCGCCCTTGATGCCGTAGGCCACCACGTAGTCCACGTCCTCGGTCACATGGATCACGTTGTTGCTGACCATGTTATTGTCCAGGCCGCTCTCACGCACGCCCCGCACGTAATACTTGCTGTTCTCCGGCAGCTGCACCATGCTGGGACTGAACGTGATATAATCGCCGTACTTCGCGGTCATGGTGGTCACGGACCCGCCGTTGATGGTGCCGGCGTTGCCCGCGTAGATACGCACCGTATAGGTGCTGTCGTCCGCCAGCGCGCCGATGCTCATGCCCTGCAGGAGCACCAGGACCGTCAGCAGGGCGGCCGCCAGCCGTCTCACACTCTTATTCATCCTCGTCCTCCTCCCGGTATTTCCGGTTCCGCCGCAGCGTATACACCGCCAGCGCCAGCACGCCCAGGCCGCATACCAGCATCACCCCGGACCACAGCAGCATGTTCGACTCATCGCCCGTCCGCACCGGGGTATAGGGCGTATCGGGATTGGGCGTGGAGTCGGGGCTGGAAGGCTGCTCGGGGCTCAGTTCCACGGCGAAGTTCATCTGCAGCAAAGCTCTGGTATCCTGGTAGGCATTGCCCTGGGTCTCGCCCTCCAGGGCCACCCGCAGGGTGATATGTCCCTTCTCGCCGCTGGCCAGGGTATCCAGGTAGAAGAAATCCTCCAAGGCGCTGGTGGCCTCATTCAGGCCAACCTTTCCTGCTTCCAGGTTCTTCTCCTCCATGGTCTTACCCTCGCCGCCGACACTGTCGCTGGTATACAGCACGTCCTCCACACCATCGGGGCCCACGTACCGCAGGTCGTACGTATACGCGCCGCCCTCCGCCACCGTCTGGCTGGCCTCCAGGCTCTGGACCACCTTGTTCTCCATGTACCAGTCCGTCGTTGACTCATGCTGGTTTTCCAATTCCATATGGAACACCACGGTATCCCCCGGCTGCATACCAAGCACGGTTTTATCTATGTTGTTACTCTGAAAGTTACTGTCCATCTTCTCGTCCGACGTGAACCGGCAATACCAATCCCCGCCGTCCATCGGGCCATCATCCGCCCAGGCGCACACGCCCGCGCTCAGGACCAGGACCACCGCCAGTATGATGCTCGCAAACCGCTTCATGTCCCGTCCTCCTTATCAGCCTACGGTGCCCCAGGCGCTCATCTTGGCGTCCGTGGCATTGTGGGTCTGGACCGCGTCCACGTCGGCGCGGATGACGAACCGGGCCCCGTCGTAGGTATAGACCGTCTCGATGACGGTACCCTCTCCGGTCTGAGTCACGGTCTTGGTGACCTCGGCCTCGATGCCCTCGTCCAATATCTCCAGGGTATCGGAGAATGCCGGCGTTATATCGCCGGGATCAAGGATCGGGTCATAGTACAGCACGGTCCGCTCCTCGGTCCGGGAGGCTGTATCCTCCCGCCAGCCGTTGCCCAGGGTCAGGTGCAGGTCGATCAGGCCGGAGTCCAGCTCCGGAGCCTTCTCGTAAAAGCCGGTGGCCTCGTTCTTCTTTTCCCAATACTTATAGAGCGTCACGCGCACATACTCTTCAATGGGGTCCTCGACGCCGGAGTTCTGCACGGCCAGCTCTTCCCTGTACTTATGGCCCAGCTTTAGTTCTTCCGTCTTACCTTCTTCGGTGACCAACAGGTTCTGCAGCAGCGCCCCGTTGGAACTGCTCCAATCATCGTTGCTGCCGGTGTAGTTTCTGCTGCTCACAGGGGTCCCGTTCTCCACCAGGGAAACGCCGATCTCCTGCACGCGCACCTCAGCTTCAAACACAGCCGAACTATAGTTCAGCGCCGCACGGGAGCTGCCCACCACGCTGAAGGCCAGCAGCGTACCCGCCACCGCGAACAGGGCGATGGTCAGAAACCCGCCTCTCGCTCTCTTCATCGTCAGCCCTCCTTCACCGTCAGCTCCCAGCCCATATAGGCCGGGCCGTTGGGCCTCGCCTCGCCGTTTTCGTCGTACAACACCTTCGTGCACTCTGTCACGACCACCACGTTCACGGCGGTCCCCTCGGGGATTGGCTTTTCCGGCGAGCTGGTGGGCAGCGTGATCGTTGCCGCCAGGACCCCTGTAATGGCATTGGGGGCCACCACGTCGCCGTAGTACCAATATCCGTCGCCGCCGTCGGTCCAGCCGGCCCCGGCGTAGGCCACCGGCACCTGCTGCCCGGACACCACGCGCACCCGCACGTAGCACTCCGACTCGCCCGTATTCTGGACGGAGATGTTTTTCACGTTGGCGTCCACGCTCTCGTGGGGGATCACCTCCACGTCATGCAGCCGCAGCGTATACCCGCCCTGAGCGGTCACGTAGGTGGTGAAGTACGACTCCGCCGGTCCCGCGATCGTCGCGCTCAGGACCATTGCCGCTGCCAGCATGGGAGCCGCCGCCTGTTTCACGATCCGCAACATCTTCACTGCGCGACCTCCTCACTGCTCTGCCACTGCCAGCCGGTGCCGTTGAACGCGAAGGTATTCACCACGGAACCGTCCGGGATTCGGTGGTCATCGTAATCGTTGGTGAACGGCACCCGGGTCACATTCTCCCCCTCGGGCAGAGGCAGCTGCTCGATCTCCACGCTCACCCGGCCGCCCGCGACCGCATAGCTGCCCCCGGAATAGACCTCCGTCACCGTCACATGGGACCCCACCGGGATGCCGCTCACGGTCACGCTCCGGGTACCGGGGCCGGAGAACGTCAGACCCACCACGTTGCTATAGACGCTCTCCCCGTCCCTTTCGGCCTCCACGTCGAACAGGAAGGTAGTGGGGCCGAGGGTGGCGTTATAGCTGGTCAGGGTCTTGTCGATGACGATCTCCGTCAGCCGGGGCACACGCTCCGCCTTCATGCTCACCGGCAGCTCGTAGCTCCACGCCCCGTCCACGGTAGCGGGCACCGCCAGCAGCACGGGCCCGAACGTATACACCCACCGTTCGGTCTGGACCTCGCCCGGGGCCAGCACGTAAAGGCCCACGCCCAGCTTGATCTCCCCGTCCACGGCATTGGTCTCGACCTCAGCGTCCGGGACCAGCGCCGGCTCGGTGTTTTCCGTCTCGCCATCGGCATCCGCCGGGACGATCAGGTCCATGGCCCCGTCCAGCAGGTCCTGGGCCCGGGTATCCTGCCCCAGGTTTCCGCCGTTCCACTGCTCGTTTTCGGCCAGGGGCGCGAACCGTTCCTCCAGTGTGAACAGCCCGTTCTCGTCCACGTCGGCCACCTTATACACCGCCACCTTGACGGTGCTCTCGGCCAGATCCGCCCGGTGGCCGTCCTCGTCGGCGGCCGTCAGCAGGACCGTACCCTCCGCCGCCGTGTCGATCTGCGCCGCCAGCGCCCCCGGGCCCAGCCCCAGCACCAGCGCCAGCGCCGCCAGTACCGCCGCAGCCTTCTTTTTTCGGGTCATTTTCATCATCCTCCCCGCATATTTCCGTTTAGCGTCTCTTCTTCGGGATCATGATGCCGATGAGCAGCACCAGCAGCATGGGCACGGCCAGGCCGGCCGCCACGATGAGGGGTTCGATCAGCTCCGCTTCCGACTCCACGATAATTTCCTTCGCCTCCGGCAGGTTATCGATCCGGTGTCCCCGGACCAGCATCCGGTGGGTATTCACGCCGTAGGGCGTGCAGGTGACCAGCGTGCAGTAGTCTCGGCCGGGCTCCACCTGCAGGTCGTTGACCTCCTCCGGCAGCACGATCAGGATCTGATCCACCTGGTAGGTCAGCGTCTCATGCAGCACGTTGAGCATGAACACGTCCCCCTCCACCAGCTTATCCAGATCCGTGAACAGCTTCGCCGAGGGCAGGCCCCGGTGGCCGGAGATCACGCAGTGTGTGCCCGGGCCGCCGATGGGGAGGCTTGTGCCCTCGATGTGGCCGGCGGCGATCTGCAGCACCGCGTCGTCCACCCCGTGGTAGATGGGCAGCGACACATTGATGCTCGGGATCTGGATATAGCCCATGACCTCGTCGCCGCCCACGTTCAGCACGGACAGGTACTGCTCGTGCTCCTCCTCCGTGGGGTTGAAGCGGACCGCCCGTTCCATGAGCGCTTCGTTGTATGCCTCCGCCTCGGCCCACATCCGCTCGTATTCCTCCGGGCTGATAGCTTCCACCCACTCAGCATAATTGGTGATGGCCCGGGACGCGTAGTGCCGGTTCCACCAGTTCGACACGGAGGGGTACAGCAGCAAGGACAGCCCTGTCAGCAGAATGAGAGTCAATATAATATTGATGATCCGTTTCCGCATTCGCAGGACTCTCCTTGCGGCTGTGCGGCCCCTGCGGGCGCTCCCGCCCCGGCCGCTTCGTCGCTTTTTAGATTGCTTCCTCTTTGATGGGGCCCCCTCTGACGAGGGGGCATTGGAGTTTTGCTCCAACCTTTCCTCCGTTGGCCCCCTCTGACGAGGGGACATTGGAGTTTCGCTCCGGCCTTTTCTTCCGTCGGCCCCCTCTGACGAGGGGGCTGTCAGCGCTCCGCGCTGACTGGGGGAGAGAAGATGACCTCCAGTGCTGGTGTATCTCTCCCTCCGCCTCGCTCTCGCTCGGCACCTCCCTCGTCAGAGGGAGGCTTTCGCTCCCCCCTTGGGGGCGGGGCCTTACGGCCCCGTCCCCGCCAGGGGTCAGTTACTTGCTTGAACTATTCCTCAGCTGCTTACTTCTGAGCGCCGCTCATGCGCTTGCGGGTCACCAGCAGGATGACCGCGCCGGCCACCAGGATCGCGCCGATCACATAGAAGATCGTGGTGCCGATGCCGCCGGTCTCGGGCAGATGCAGACCGTCAGTATTGATGATCATCTCGTCCAGATGGCCTTCGCCGTCACCAGACTGCGATACATCGACATTGAAGTGGAACTTCGTCCCGTTGACCTGATCATAGGTACCCTTATCGTTCTTGAGGTATACCCTCACTTCGGTAACATTGCCTTCGGTGTCAGTTGCCTCTTCGATCCGGAAGTAGATGTCGTCAGCCTTGTTATAGCCCTCGGGGACCACGGACTCTTCCAGCTTGTAGTAACCAGCGCCCAACTGGCCAAAGTCGAAGGTATACTTATTCGAGTCCGTATTGTACGCAGCCTCTTTTTCGCCCAGGCTCACGTACGGGCCAGTCTCAGTCGCAGACTTATAGAGCGTGAACTTGGCGCCTTTCAGAGGAACGTATTCATCCTCGCCGCTAGCCGTATCGCCCGGACGGACCTTTTGGCCATCCAGGAAGAAGGAGAACACAACAACAGTGCTCTTGGGAGTATTCGTATGGCCGCCGCCTTTCTTGTTGGGGTCGTTGCTGTACTCGACATAGGCGTCGTTGTAGTTGCGGACAACAGCATTATCGTTCACAGTGGCCTTGTAGGTCAGGGTGACGGTATCGCCAGCGACCAGCTTATTGCCGCCAGCCTCATCCGTTTTCAGGTCATCGATCGTATAGGTGAAACTGGTCCCACCGGCACGATCTCCGCTTGCTACAGTGTCGGTCGACGCAGCAACCTTCACCGCGGTCTCCTGGTCTCCGGCAGGGTCCTTATGGGTGTAAGTGATCGTAAAGCTAGTGGTGTCCAGGGTCAGGCCCTTGTCCATCTCATCGTAGAACTTCACAAAGTAGTCCTGGAAGTCGCCGTAGTTCGCAGGCAGGGTGAAGGTCAGAGTGAAGGTCTCAACATCGTTCAAACCGGCGACATCATTGATATGATCGTTGACTTTCTTCACGAACTCAGGCTTGTCGATCTTGTCCCGGAGGGTCAGGTCCTTACCAACGACCTCCAGCAACACGGTGCTGCGGGATTCCTTCTGCCCATCGTCACCAGTGGGGAGATCATCCTCGTCAGTTTTGTCCACGATGACCCAGTAGCCGTTGCCAAGATTAGCAGTATAGCTAGTATCATCGAAGGATGTGCCGACGCCTTTCACGTGTTCGGCGATGACGTTTGCCAGCCTCACGCGCTCCTGGTCATCATTCTCCACCAACTCGCTAAGCGCCTTGGCTGCTTCCACAGCGCCCATACCGGTCTTGAAACCGGCATCGGGAAACGCAGCATCCAACGCTGTCAGCAGCTGTTCGACATCGACGCCGTCGCCCCAGGCGGTGATACCGAGCTGGTTATCCTCGCTCTTGGCGTTCTGTTCGCCCTTGAAGATCTGGTAAGCCACCATGTCGTGGCCCTCCGCGTCCGGGGGCAGCGTGACGGTCGCGGCCAGGGCGGTTGCGCCGAGGCTCAGGACCAGGGTCAGCACCATTAGGATGCTGAGCAGTTTCTTGATGTGCTTCATTTTTCATGTTTCCTTTCTTTTAAAATATTTTTTGATGTATATAAAGGGTATTTGCTGACGTTTACTGTGAGGAACGTGCCTTGCGCCTCCTCTCTCCGCAGTAGACCGCCCCGGCCAGGGCCAGCAGCGCCATGCCGCTCAGGGCGTAGATCACCGTCCCCTCCCCGCCGGTCTCCGGCAGCGCATAGCCCGTGGTGTTGTTGACGTTGATCACAAGCAGACCAGTATCAGTTGGGTCGGCCTCGGCTGTCTGGCCGCCGCTTGCGACATACGGGCCTTCGTAGCTGGCTTTGAACTTGTGCTCCGTCTCGTCGTAGGTGACCGTGATCGTGACGGGCTTCTGCAGGAGGTTGAACCCGTCCGGGGCCTTGGTCTCCACCAGGTAATAGGTGCCTTCCTTGAGCTCCGTGTAGGTGCTGCCGTCCTCGAACTGAATGTAGCCTGTCTGATCCTGGGACTTCACGCCTGTCGCGATTTTTTGGTCCGTATCCTTATCAAGCGTATTGTTTTTGTTCGTGTCCTCGTACAGGTCGAACACCGCGCCGCCAAGGGGACTGGTCCCGGACTCCACAGAGTGCTTCACGATCCGCAGCTTCACGGTGGACAACTGGTCGGTCAGGGACACGTTGTAGGGGAACACCCACTCGCCGGAGTCATAGTTGGGATTCGTGGGCGACTCCCACTTCCATATGTCGCCGGAGCCTTCATTAGTGTGCCAGCTCTGTTTCGTCGGGTCAGACTCGGGATTGGTCATGGACTCGATCAGGCCGTCCGTGACCGTGAACGTCAGGGGCTTCGGCTCAAGCTGGTACTTGTTGTCAACCACCGTCTCCTTGAGGGTGTAATCACCCTCCGTCAGGCCGTCGATGAAGATTTTACCGTCACTGTTGGTCGCATACTCGTGGGTTGTGCCGTCAGGGCCCGTCAGCTCGAACTTCACACCCTCTAGCGGCGTCGTTCCGTCCGGTCCGTACTTGGTCACCGTCAGCGTCGGCCGCCACACCTGCACAACGGGGTTGTTGTAGGGCTCAGAATGATGAGTTATAGCGCCTGTCGCATCGCGTTCCCCGTCCCAGCTATAAGCAGCAGTTTCGTTGGAATGGAAGCCAAGCTTGCCGGTGCTGGTGGCGTTGGGAAGGTAGTCCGTATTGGCCTCGCCCGTGCTGGTGTCGTATGCACCCGCCTTGTTCTTCGCGTATTCCTCATACGCTTTCTCGGTGAGCTTCACGTTGAAGGCCAGCTCAAACGTCGCGTCCTTGTACTCACTGTAGGGCAGGGCAGGGAAGCTGATCGTGATGCCGTTGGCCGTCGCTACCTGCGTATATTCCGTCCACGGCTCAGTCGTGGTGCCCCTTGTGACCGTGACCTCTAAATTCTGAGGGTCAGCGAATGTAACATAGTCGCTCAGGGTATCGCTGATGGTCAGCCCGGTCAGGTCCTGCGGCTCCAGGGCCTTGGTGATCCTTCTCGTCACAGCGGAAAAGTCCGTGTCGTCGACCCAAAAGAAGTTCCTGTCCACACCTGCGTTCTTGCTGGCCAGGCTCTGCAGGGGAAGCGACCCATTAATTCTCTGGCCACCACTATCAAAGCCTATTTGTTCGCTAAAATTGGTCTTTCCAATGCCAACGACGATCCGAAGTATGCTGTGACTCTCGGTAAATTTCTTGACTTCATCGACCAATTCCTGGGCTGCCTTTTGATTGGAGCTATCAACCGTCGGCGGCGTGGCCGAGATGAACACCATGTAGGTGGGGTTGCCATCCGCTACGGCTAGCAGGGCGTCCGCCGCTTCCAGGGCCTTACTATAATCGGAGTCACTGCCATTACCTGCTCGCCATAGGTCTTTCTCTATTTTTTCTTCAGCAGTACCTATGGCCATCCAGTTGCCATCAAAGGTATAGGCCATGGTGCCGTTGAACGCTATGATGGCCGCTTTGCTGTCTATATTCGTCTCCTTGAGCTTCTCCAGGGAAGCTTTCAGCACGTTTGACACTTGCCCCTGGTAGTCCCGCATGTTGTCGCTGGTATCCACCACGAACAGCACGTTGGCGGGTTCCGCCTGGGCCTCCGCAGTCAGATGCAGCCGATACATGTCCCGGGCCTGACTCTGCGTAAGGCCCAGCGTGTTCAGATAATCGTTGTTCCCGCTGTCGGCCAGGTAGTCTATCTGCTTCACGCCGTCCACAGTGGGGTACCGGACGGTGTCGCCAGGAGCCCGTTCTACAGGAGCGTTAACGATGTTGAAGTAGATGGCGCAGTTGGACTGGCTGGAGCCGCGCTCCATGTAGTAGACCTTCAGGGTGTGGGGACCAGATTTAAAGGACTTCGTCTCCTGCACATATCTGTTGGGAACACCGGTGCGCTCGTCTGGGATGGGCTTAGGAGGTAAGCCGTCGTGAGCGAGGCTACCGTTGTTGCTCACCGTGCATATGCCGGTGGTGAAGTCGATCTCGCCGTAGACCACCCCGTGGATGCCGCCCATGTCCAGGACCAGCTCATCATCCACGTAAACCAGCACGTCGTCGTCGCCGGAGAAAGCGAATATCATGGGTTTGTTGTCATCCGCAAGGTTGTTGCTGCCGCTTCCGGGGTACTCATCACCGCAGCCCTCAGGGAGCGTGAAGTTGATGGTATTCACCATGCCGAACCAGTAGTTGATGCCCTTGTCGCTGGCCTCATCTCCGCTAAGACGGCTGCCGTTTGGGTCGAAGGGCAAGAACTGCCCATTCGCCCCGTTTGCCACGTCGATACCGCCATTGGACAGGAAGAATCTCCCTTGACTCTGACTGTAGGCTGCGGCGTTGAGCTTGCTGTCGTAATAGTAGTAGCTTGTGTCCTCGTTATACTGGAAGAGACCGTCGCCGCTACCCACATCTCGAACACCGTTTTGGTCGCTGAACAGGGATGTGATTTTATCTTTCAGGCCGGTTTTCACACCGCCTCCGCCCCAATTGTTATGAAACACGTTGCCCGGATACCCAAGGCTTGCCTCATAGCCAGCGTTATTTTTATGGGTAGCATCTTTGTTGTCGTAGAAGTAGTTCAGAAAACCAAACGCTTTTTCGTCGTTGCTATTGGGATTAACAGTCCAATATTCCTTGTGGCTATCATTATCATTTTCTACGATGGTCACATTGGCGAACTGTTTGCTCCAGTTCAAGGTCTCGTTGAAGTCATAGACCTCTGTCTGAATAGCGGACATACTGGGCCCCGTGGTACCGCCGCTGGAAGTAAATTCGTAACTCTCGGGCCACCAGTCCGCGTAGAAGATCGGGCGGTCGCCGGTAAACTTGAACTTAATGCTGTTCCCGTTTTTTTCATGGGTCCCCAAAATCAGCTCTTCTCCGACGGGGTAATAGTCCCCCGTCGCGATGTTGTACCAGCCTTTGAGCGTGTACCCTGGAACGTCTCCCACCACACTTTCATCGGGAAGCTTTATCTTCATCTGGTCGCCCCACGCACTATATGAGACCAGCATCTTTATATTTTTTGCGTTAGTGTAGTAAGTATGGTTGTAACCATCGGTCTTATCGTCTTGGCGCACGAATGTTGGATCACCTTGTTTAGCGTTATAATTCCAATACCAGGTTTCGTAGTTCGTAGACATGCCCAGGGTGGCGTCACACCACACGCAGGCCACGTTATTCCTATCACCATCAACAATCAAATCTATCGGCGCGATGCCGAGGTCTGTGCCGCCGCCGGAGCTCTGGAACGTGCCGCCGCTGGGCGGGCCCATGATGATGGGCGGGATGCTGCTCTCGCCCTCGCCCGTGGTCTCGGACTCGTCGCCTTCGGGGACCTCCGCGTTGGGGTCCTGGGAGCCCTCGGTGTTCCCCTCCTGGGGCTCCCCCCCGTTAGGGTCCTGAGGGACCTCCGGAGTCTGCTCCTGGGGCTCGCCGTTCTGGGGCTCGCCATTGTCCTGGGCTTCGCCCTCGCTCTGCTGCTGGGGCTCGGTATCGGGGCCGGTCCCGGCGTCCCGCAGGAGGGCGCCGAAATCGGAAAAGCTCTCGGTCACAAAGGTGGTGCCGCCTTCCTCGTCCTGGGTGCTGTCCAGCACCTCGGCGCCGCCGGCCGCGAAGTGGACCACCGCATAGCTCTCGCCGGTGGGCAGACCGTCCTCGCCCAGGATGTGGAACGTGACGGTTATGGGCGCGGCGGGCTCGATCTCCACGCCGTCCTTGTAGAAGCCGATGTTGTAGATCATCACCTGGGAGGCCAGCTCCTCCTCCGGGGACGGGGCGTCCTCTTCGGACTCGCCGTCAGCGGGCGCGGCCTCGTCCAGGGCGACGGGCGCGGGCTCGTCAACGGGCTGGGCCTCGTCGGCGACGGGCTCGGCATCCTCCGCCGGGACTTCCTCAGACCAGGGATCGTCCGGCAGCAGCATCTCCAGGGTCTCCGCAACGCGGTCGGCGTAACGGTCCGGGGCGTTCTCCGCCGTCACCTCGTAGGCGAACAGTTCCGCATCCTCGGGGATGCCGGCCTCGGGGCCGTAGACCACCGTGATCTTGACCTTGCCGTCCTCGAAGGTCTTCAGCTTCCGGGTGGCCGCAAACTTGGCCTCCGCCGCCTCCGGGGTCAGATAGCAGTCGTCGGTGTGGGTGTGCTCCGGCAGAGGGCAGATCAGCATGCCGTTGGCGTCGTAGCATGTCTCGTCATGGGTGTGCTCCGCAACGCCGCAGTAGATGATCCGGTCGTCCTCGGACACGGTGGCGTAGCACTCCGCCGTGTGGGTGTGCAGCTGCTTGCCGCAGATGTATTCCAGATTGCCGTCCATGCACTCGGGGCCGTGGACGTGTTCCTCAATGCCGCAGATCAGCACCTGCCGTTCCGGCAGAGGCGTTGCGTCGGCCGCAATGTCCACGCCGGCCTGACAGGTCTCGCTGTGGATGTGCTCCGCAAGGCCGCAGATCACGTTCCCCTCCGCGTCGAAACAGGCCACGTCGTGGATGTGTTCCTCAAGGCCGCAGATGTAAGCGGGCTCGGCGGTGGCCTCGGGCTCCGCCGGGGCGGCGCAGGTCTCGTCGTGGGTGTGCTCGGGGATGGCGCAGATCAGAGCGCCCTCCGCGTCGAAGCAGCCCTCGCCGTGGGTGTGTTCCTCAAGGCCGCAGATGTAAGCGGGCTCGGCAGTGGCCTCGGGCTCCGTGGTGGCCTCGGGCTCCGTGGTGGCCTCGGGCTCCGCGCTGGCCTCGGGCTCCGCGCTGGCCTCGGGCTCCGCGCTGGCCTCGGGCTCCGCGCTGGCCTCGGGCTCCGTGGTGGCCTCGGGCTCCGTGCTGGCCTCGGGCTCCGCGCTGGTCTCGGGCTCGGCACTGGTCTCAGGCTCCGCGCTGGCTTCGGGCTCCGCGCTGGTCTCGGGCTCCGTGGTGGCCTCAGGCTCCGCGCTGGTCTCGGGCTCCGTGGTGGTCTCGGGTTCCGCAGTAGCTTCGGGCTCCGTGGTGGCCTCAGGCTCAGCGCTGGCCTCAGGCTCCGTGGTGGCCTCAGGCTCCGCGCTGGCCTCGGGCTCCGCAGTAGCTTCGGGCTCGGGCTCCTGGAAGCAGGCCAGGGAGTGGACGTGCTCGGGCAGCTCGCAGGTCAGGGTCTTGGTGTAGCACAGATCGGTATGCTGGTGGACGACCTCGCCGGCCTGCTCGCGGGTGACGAAGCACTCCGCGTTATGGGTGTGCTCCCTGATCTCCAGCTCGGGGCAGATCAGGTCGCCGTTGATGTCAAAGCAGCGCTCGTCGTGGGTATGCAGGATGACCTCGGGTTTGCTGCACACCAGGGTCCGCTTTGTCTCAAAGCACGCATCGGTGTGGGTGTGGCCCTCGCCTTCGGGTAGGCCGCAGGTGAGTTCCCGGCTCTGGGTGGCGGTGTAGCACGCGTCGGTGTGAGTGTGGCCGGCGGTCTCCGGAAGCGCGCAGATCAGCTCGCTGACGGTCTCGGTGACGTAGCAGGCGTCGGTGTGGGTGTGGCCCTCGCTCTCCGGGATCGTGCAGGTCAGCTGGGTCGTCTCGGTGCCGTCCTCGGCAACGACGACGCTGTAGCACTCCGGACCGTGGGTGTGGCCGGGCTGTTCTTCCTTGCCGCAAGCCAGATACGTGTTATCACGGGTGTTGTAGCACTCGGCGGTATGCGTATGGCCGGGCGCTTCCTCTTGCCCGCAGGTGAGCTCGCGGCTCTCGGTCACGGTGTAGCACGCGTCGGTGTGGACATGTCCCTCGCCTTCGGGAAGGCCGCAAATGTTGACGGTCTGTTCGGCGTAGCAGGCGTCGGTGTGGGTGTGAGCCTCCACCTCGCGAAGCGGGCAGACAAGCGCGCCGCTGGCGTCATAGCAGCTGGCGTCATGCTTGTGCACCACAAAGTCCGCGTAGCCGCAGATGAGGTTGTGCTCGGCGTCGTAGCAGCTCTGCTCGTGACGGTGGATGTCCGCCGCACAGGCCAGCTCCGTCACGGTCTGGCCAGCCTCAAGCACCTGGCCCTCTTCGTAGCCGCAGGTAAGCGCGCTGACGTAGCATTCCTCCGTGTGCTTGTGCGCCTCGAGGCCGCAATAGGTGTCGTCCTCCATGGCGATCGCGGGAAGGATCAGCGCGTAGGTGGTGACAAAGACCACGATCGCAGCAGGGATCGCCACAGCACGATGCCAAAGCCGCCGCTTGGCGCTCTTGCGGACTATCCGCTCAACCTTCCTCGTCATATTCTCCATTGCTCTTCCTCCTCGTCCGTCTGTTCCTTCGATCTTCCGCTGCCGGGAACTCGCGCCCCGGTTCATTCTTCCATTCTCGGGGGAATCCGTCGCCGGACCCGTGTCTTTCGCAGAGTACGAAACTCTATGAAAAAACGGGGCGGACCGGTCTCCCGGTCCGCCCCGCCTGGGGTGATATGCTGTCAAAGCCCCGCTTGGGCAAGCTTGTTCATGTTGGCCCGCTTCAGCTCCATGGAGATATGGACATAGCGGTCAAGGGTGATGCTGGTGTCGGCATGGCCCAGGATCTCGCTGAGACTTTTCAGCTCAAAGCCCACCTCTACGCTCCTGGTGGCAAAGGTGTGCCGCAGCGTATGGAAGTGTACCCCTTCCAAGCCGCAGTCCCTGGCGATCTTCTCCATCCGGAATTGGACCGCCCGGGGCTCCATATACCGTTCCGTACCCGTCAGGATGAAGCAGTTCGGCTCGCATTGGCCCATCTGGCGGCACAGCGCGGCCAGGTGGTCGGACATGGGGATGACCCGCACAGAGGCGTCGCTCTTCGGGCTGCTGATCGTCACATGGGTCTTTCCCTCGCCGCTGCCATCCAGCACGCGGAGCCGCTGCATGGTGGCGTCGATGGTGATGGTCCGCTCCGTCCAGGAGATGTTTCGCCAGCGCAGCGCGCACAGTTCCCCCAGCCGGATGCCTGTCAGCAGCGCCAGCAGTATGCCGAACCGGCAGCAGTCCATGTCCGCGTACAGATATGCTGCCAGCCGGTCCTGCTCCTCCCGGGAGAGGACCCGGATCTGTTTACGTGGCGCTCTTGGATAATGTATGCGGGGCGCTTGGCGCACCTGCCATCCCTGGGCGGCGGCATATGCCAGGATCGAACGCAGCATCGTCAGCACATCCCGGCGCGTCTTTGCGGCGAGGCCCCGGTCCAGAAGCTCACGAGCGAGCTCATCCACGGCGGCGCCTGTAACGGCGTCGGCGTCCAGCTGCCCCAACGCAGGCTGGATGTGCCGCCGCCAGATGATCTCATACTTAATATATGTAGAGTCCTTCACCGTCAGCCTGCGGTCTTGAAGCCACCTCTCCCCGATCTCAGAAAACCTCGTGGGCATGGAAAGGTCCTGGGGTTCGCCGGACCGCTTCTTTTGCGCATCGTTTTGTCCCATCACACATTCTCCTTTGTATTTTAGATTTTGAATCGCCCTCGACGCATTGACATATCGAGGAAACAAGAGTAGAATATATAGTCGTGGCGGTATATGCCTATTACAGCCAGAAAAACCGTTTTTTAAAATACTAAAAAAATTTTTTGGAAAAAGTTTAAAAATCGTGAGCCGTTTTTTGAAAAATCTCGTCTTAATAAGTGAAAGTACATCATAGAGTTTCGTACTCTATGATGATTTTTTATTAAAAAATATAATGATAAATGAGCCGCTTTTTTCGATTGGTTATATACCAACCTGACCGGTGATACCATCCTGCGTAACGTCCGTCCCCCGCAAGAGCCGGAGCAGCCCCAGCAGACACTCGATCTGGCCGCTTTGACAGAGCAGCTTCAGAAGTCCCCGGAATTGGCCAACACGCTGGCCGCACTGCTTGCCGGTCAAAAAGCAAGCTGATTTCTCAAATTAGCAAACAGCCTCATTTCATTAGCACAGCCCCTTTCTCACGTTCCAATCCAATTAGCAAGCATCCAGAAGATGCAGCTCATATTGAATCTTTCAGGGGACAAAAAAACAAGCCCCTGATACAAGATCAGGAGCTTGCAGAAAAGCTGGCACCCCAGGGAGGAATCGAACCTCTGGCCCTTCGCTTAGGAGTGCCAACCCGGTCATGTTACCGCGTGTTACTCGGTGTCTTGCCGTGCCAGCAAACACGCATGGTACAAGGAAAAATTGAGAACCGCTTGCGATTTCGTCTTGTCTCGTATTGTCTCAATTCATCCCGTTTCGCAGCGTCAAATTAGCACGGAATTAGCACGGCACGTCAAAGATCAAATTCATCCTGGGTCCGAAAAGCAGGGTACGCGAACCCTGCTTTTCGTATTTTCTATACCTATTATAACATACTTTGAGCGCATGGAGGTTACAAATTGAAAACGTTGAAGCGCATTATTCCCCTCCTGCTTGTCCTGGTCCTGACACTTGGGCTGCTCCCCTTGAGCGCGTTTGCCGTCGGGGATGAGGCCATACCCGCAGAGGAACCCTGCGGGGAGGTCACAGACACTACATCCAGTTCAGAGGCCAGTCCCAACGAGCAGGAAGATGAACCTGTTTTACTGACAGCGGAACCCGCCGAAACAGACGACGACAATGTTTCAGAGCCGGGGGCAGAGGAATCCGAGCCGCCCCAGGCAGACGACCTTGATGCGGGTGAATCCTCGCCGGTGCCGGAGGAAACCGACCAGCCGGATTCTACCCCTCCGGCTGATGATCCTGCCGACGATTCTGCTTCAGACCAGGATGATCTCGCTGCGCCTCCCACCCCGGAGGCAGAGACAGATGATGAAGCAGCCGAGCCGTCCCCGGAGCCGACGGATGAACCGTCCCCGGAACCCTCGGTCGAACCTACGCCTACGGCGAAGCCTCGTACTGGCCGGAACATCCTCCCGGACCCCATCCCTGGGTATGACCCGCTGGACCCGTCCAATCCCTATCCTTATGGAGAGCCGGTGGACAACTTCTACCCGCCGGAGTTCGATGTGGAAGATCCCAACGGCATAATTCTCATGGCCCAGGGCAGCATCCCGGATTCCATGTGGGACAACAGTATTCTCCGCGCTTTGGCCTATACGGGCTTCAACGTCCAGAAGCTGAA
>CANPXZ010000048.1 GCA_947587485.1 uncultured Oscillospiraceae bacterium
CCCGGCTCCCCAGTTGCGTCAAAGGCGAGGCCGAAGGAGCCGTGGGCGTGCCGGACTTCTCATTGAACACAAAGTAGCCGTTGGAAAATCCGCACTTGAACCCGATCTGACTGAGCAGCGCGTTGATCCCCACCATCCGGGCGTCGGTCCGCAGTTCCGGGTCGATCTCCTGGTAGTATTCTCCCGGGCCGAACCCGCTGACCTTCCGCACCTGCCGGGGCAGCTTCACACTGTCCGCCCGTCCGGTCCGGCTCCCCGGCGTGTCCAGAAGCCGGTCGTCAATGAGCTCGATCCGGGCGCTGTCGTACACCTCCCCGGTCATGCGGCTGTAGGCCACGTCCAGGTCCTTCAGCTCCTCCAGCGCGTCGGCGAACACCGGCATGCCCAGGGCGCTTCCGCCGTCGATGTTGTTTCCGCCGGGCATGCGCAGCACGGCGAACAGCGGCCGCTCCAACCCGCTCACCGCCGCGTCCTCGGCCAGCCCCGCCCAGGGCGTGGCCTCGATGGGCACGGGCTTGCCCTGGTCCCGCTCACTGTGCCCCAGGAAGCACCGGTTGCTGATCTCATAGACCCCGCTCTCCGTGAACCGGTGGTATTCCAGCCGGGTATACCACCGCTCCGTTGCGGCCTCATAGGCCCGGCTGACGAACACCGCCCCGGTGATCTCGTCGCCTCTCACGTCCACGGCCTCGAACTGCCCCGGGGTCAAAAGCTCCACGCCCTCGCCGTTAGGCTTCAATACCACGGTGCCCAGGGCGCAGCCCTTCTCCGTCCACTCCCGCAGCCGGGGATAGATCGCGTCGACCTGCTCCTGGAGCCACACGGCCCGCTGGCTGTCGCCCCCGATGGTGATCTTGGTGCCCAGCATGGCCAGCCGCGCCGTCTCGGAACAGACGGTCTTGGCAAAATTCACGGTCCGTATCCCCTCATCCGGGTCCGCCCACGCCGGCTTCCCGCCGTATATATCCGCGCACCGCCGGATAAACGCGTCCATCCCCGCCGACGCCGCCGGCTTCACGCCAAACGTCTCCTTGACCCGTGTCCACAAGTGCATATTCAGCCACCCCTTGAATCGTCCCCAAAAGCTCATATCATCACCCTGTAATATCGGCGTCGAACAGTATTGAAAGCCTCCCTCTGACGAGGGAGGTGTCTCGCCCGTCAGGGCGAGACGAAAGGAGAGATACACCGGCGCCGGAGATAACTTGTCTCTCCCCCAGTCTCGCTATCGCTCGACAGCCCCCTCGTCAGAGGGGGCCGACAACATTGTGGAAAATGCCGGCTCACCGGAATTGCACCGGAGCGCCCCTGCGTCTGGTACCCGTCAGGAGCGAGACCCTTACCGGCCCGTGATCTTATCAGCGAAAGGAGGGAGAACCACGATGGCTCCCGCTGGCGGAGGATGCGGGGATCGGACCCGCCTCTCCGGCTCCACCAAGCCGGCGCATCACCGCTGATGCTCATCCTCCATGATGCCAGGCATTCGCCCGGCATTGAAGATCTCAGGCGCTTGTACCGCGCCGATTAAACAATCCCTCATACGCATACCGCAGTGCGGATATGGCGTGATCGTTCGCATCCGGATAGCCGCTGATGACGTTTCCCTCCCGGTCCCGCGCATACTCATAACTCATGATCTCCTTGTGGGCCCCCGGCGTCCGGGCCGGGTCGATGACCAGGGTCCGGCCCTGTAGCCACTTGAACCCATAGTCCACGCTGCCCGGCCCCTTCACGGCCCCCCGGGCCGGCAGGTACATGCCCCGGTAATCGTCGATGCTCTTGGGCTCCGCGCTGTCGCAGGTGATGGGATAGTCCACGTAGCCCCGCTCCCGTATCCAGGCCCCCGTCTTGGCGTTGGCCAGCTTGTTGCCGTACAATTCGTCGATCAGGAAGATCTTCTCGTGGGCCCGGTCGTAGGCGGTCCGCAGGAAGGCGTATTTGTCCGGGAACCAGCCCCAGTCCACCCCCTGGAAGATGCGGTCGAAGCGGGATATCTCCTCGTCGGTGATGGTCCGCACCTCCACCCGGTCGAATACGTCCGCCCCGGCCCCCACGGCCTCGCCCAGGTAAGTATGCCGGTAGTACCGCTCGTCGGTGCGCTTTTTGTGCTCGGCCTCGTCCAGGAACGCCGACCCCAGCCACTCGGGCGGCACGTCCAGGTAGCAGCTCCTGTGACAAAGCCGGTCCTCCCGCTCCTTCTGGCTGTCCAGGTTCGCCCAATTGTCCCGGCTCAGGGGCGGGTTGTAGCTCTCGAAGTTCCAGAACAAAGGCCCGCCGCGCATGGTGGACTGCAAGATCGTGTCGATCTCGCCCCGGCCGGCAAACTGGTCCTTTTCCTCGAAGTGGGTCACGGCGATGTAGCCGAAGGGGGCCTTGATGGATTTGAGCTTCATGGGGTCATCCGCGCCCCGGAACATGATCTTCTGCCCCGTGGGCCGGTAGATCAGCTCCATGGGCGATATCCCCGCCGTCCAGTATTCTGCCATGCCCAGAGTCGTTATCCCCCAGATGTATTGCGCGTACACGCTATCTCGAAGCGTCCCGGCCACCTTGCGCAGCACCAGCGCGTGGGCGTCGGGGTGCTGGAGCAATATCAGCGGCACCAGCAGGCTCACCGTGGAGCTCTTCAGGCTGCCCCGGCCTCCGGCCAGGTCGTAGTGCGTGTGCCCGTGCCGCAGCACGTCCCCCGCCAGCTCCCGGAAGGCGGGACCCAGAACGTCGCTTACCCGCACCGTAGGTCTCCCCTTGCCGCAAGCGTCAAGGCTCGAATACGGCGCGGCCGCTCCTTTCCCCACGCGATTCGCTTTGCTGGATTCGCGTGGGGGCCCCGATTTTTTCTTAAACATCAATGATCACCGTCACTTTCTCTGTCTCGCTGTCCAGCGGCGTCGGATGCTCCGCCCAGCGGTCCCTGTTCCGGTTGGTGAGCCAGAACTGGGCCGCTCTGGGGTCCGGTGGTATGTGGACCTCCCTTGTGCCCTGCACGATCTCTTCCTCTTCCTCCATGTGCTGTGTTTCCTCGTTCCAGTACCGATGCCGGACTTTCACCGGCTCCTTCACGGTGACGGTGTAGCCGGTCGCTTTTTTCATCAACGCGTTTTCAATCAGTTCCCGCGCGCCGCCGCGCCCGCGCGTAGCCGCCTCCGAAATCTCCGGATGCTCCTTCCGCCAGGCGTACAGCGTGGAGGGCGATATGCCCATCTTCGCGGCCAGCTGCTTGTCGTCCAGCCCGTCCCGGCACCATGCCTCGATGCGGCCCAGCCCCTCCGGCGTCAGCCACTGCTCATATTTGCCTTTTGCCATGGACCAACGCCTCCCCTCCGGGCAAAAAAATTACTTATTTTACGTATTTTCTTCTTGACATTACGTAATTTACGTATTATAATAGGACCATAAGGAGGTGGTCACGTGAAGCGCAGGGATTTGATCAAGCGGCTGGAAGCCGCCGGGTATAAAGCGGACCGGTCCGGAGACCATACGATCTATGAAAAGCCCGGCGCCCGACCGGTGCAGGTCCCAAATCACCGCGAGCTCAACGAGAACACCGCGAAAGCGATCCTAAAGGCGGCGGGGCTGAAATAAACCCCGCACCGCCCACACCATAAAGGAGGTCCTATCCATGAGCGAATACGTCTATCCCGCTCTGTTCCATCCCAACGACGACGGCACCTTCACCGTCACCTATCCCGATCTCCCCGGCTGCATCAGCGAGGGGAAGTCTCTGGGCAACGCCATGTATATGGCCCAGTCCGCCCTGTCCCAGTGGATCGAATATCTCACCGACAAGCGGCAGGACATCCCCGCTCCCAGCGCCATGGCCGCCGTGAAGGCAGAAGGAAGTGAGTTTGTCAGCCTCATCCGGGCCGACGTGAAGGATGGCCGGGCCGTCAAGCGCACCGTCAGCATCCCCAAGTGGATGGACGACGGCGCGGTCCGCTCCGGTCTCAGCCTGTCCCGCGTCCTCCAGGACGCCCTGCGGGACCGGCTCCAGCCGTAAGAACGTCCCTGCAAAATCCCATAGCAAAGCCCAGGCGGATGACCTCCGTCTGGGCTCCTGCTTTTTTGACGATATCACTATAGCACGGTTTTGGGCGTGCGCGACGCCAACTTTTCATCCGGGCTGTCGATCAGCCCCCGGTTGAAGGCCACCTGGCGGATGAGCTTCCCGTTCCACCGCTGGGCCGTCCGGGTGCCGACGTTGATCTTCCGGGCCGCCGCGTAGAGCCGGTACCGCCCGTCCCAGTACACCAGGCGCACCATCCGCAGCCGCAGCTTCCCGTCCGGCAGCGCCGCCGTCAGCTCCAGCGCCCGGCGCACCGCGTCATACTCCGCCTGCTGGGCCGGCGGCAGCTGGCGCAGGGCCACCGCCTCCGTGGTCCTGCCGGACCCCCCGCCCCCGGGCGCGGCCCCGTACCGGGCCGTCAGCCCCGGCGCGTGCAGGTCCCCCAGCGCCGCCGCCCGCTCCGGATACCGCCGGATCATCCCCTGGGCATAGGTCCACCAGTACGGATATGCGCTCATGGCTCAGTTTCCCCCATTTTCTTGTAGTCCGGGCACGCCGCCCCGCACAGCTTGTGGCGCTTATAGCAGCACAGCACCCCGTTTTTCAGGGGCGTCTTCGCGCAGGTGAGACACGGGCAGCCCGGATAATCCCGCTCGCAGGGCGAGACGGTCGGCTCTTCCTGGAAAATACTCTCTTGTTCCATGCTCACGATCCCTCCTTCAGCCAGTCCAGCCAGCAGTCCCGGCAGGCATTCTCCGCCAGCTCCGTCCGGTCATAGCACCCGGCAAACGCCTCATGCCCCGGCGGACACTCCCGGCACACGATGTCTGCCACCGCCTCCAGCGGGGACACCGCGTCATCCACCGCGCACACCGGATCGTCGACGGGCGCGTCCAGCATGGCCCGCAGAATCTCCATCCCCGGCCGCCGGTCAATGCTCTGCTTTCTTGCTTTTCCCATGGCTTTCCCCTCCTGTGATGATTTTTCCGTTTCTTCGGCCCCCTCTGACGAGGGGGCTGTCGCCGCCGCCAGGCGGTGACTGGGGGAGAGAAGATGATCGCCAGTGCTGGTGTATCTCTCCCTTCGTCTCGCCCTGCCGGGCGAGCCACCTCCCTCATCAGAGGGAGGCTTTAGACCCCTTCCGTTTTTTCTTCCTCCGCTTCTCAGGAGGTCTATAATACCGCAGCACCTGGGGCCGGCCCGCGTAGGCCTCCGACCGCCAGATGAACTCGCACCCGGGCGGGACCCGCAGCGGAGCGTCCGGATTCTTCGACTTGTCCTCCCGGTATGGCTCCGGCTTCTCCAGTGTCCGGGACGGATGATACCGTTTCTTCCCCGGAATATCCCGCACCTGCTCGATCATGTACTCCGCCGTCGGCGTCAGGTCCCCATAGTTCCCGCCCTTCAAGACGCGGGGCTTGCTGCCACCCGCCGTCCAGCACCGGCTCACGATCTCCGCCGCCTCCCGGTTGACCACCAGATGATGGTGCACCCGCACCGGGACACGCTCCCCGCTCTTGTCGATCTTCCTGTCGCTGGTCACATAGACATACCGCAGCTCCACTCCCGCCTTCCTGCATGCCCGATGGCAGCGCTTGATGAAATTCGCCGCCTCCGTCTCTGCGGACAGATAGAGCATCAGCCGGTCGTCCTCCTGTTCCGGGCTCTCCCCTTCCGAGAGCACCGAGGCGAGAAAGCTGTCCGTGCCGTTCTCCGGAACGCCTGCCCGCTTTGCCAGCCTGCGCAATCCCTCTTTGCTGTAGTCCAGGGTGATATAGCTGTCCTGACCGGCGGTGAAGTTGTTGTTCAGGCTCCTGGCGCACTCCCGTACCGATTCCCGGTCATTCTTCGCCGCCCGATCAACGGCTCGCTGATATCGCCGGGTCCCCTCCCGGACCCCCGGCTCCAGAACAACGGGATATTTTGTGCTCTCGCATATCCCGTTGTTGTATGCCCACTTCTGTATCCGCCACTCGACCCGCTGTTCCTGCCCGTCCATGCCCCTGTCCTCCCCGTGTTCCTAAATCCCGCCGTTACCAAGCCGCAGAAATACGCGCGTGCGCGCGTATGCATTTAAAATTAAGTGTCTGCTGTTGAGAAAGTTCAACTCAGCGCCATTCCCTATGGCGCCCAGGTCAGCCCTCCCAGAGCAGCAAAAAACCGCTACCTCATAGAGATAGCGGTTTTCCGTTCACCCCGGCGGGCGTTCTCGTTTATATTTCAAAATTTTCCTGAAAATGAACCGAACCGTTGACAAAGGCTGCAAACGAATCTATAATGAAAACGTGGAAACCCTTTAGGCGGTGCCACAAACGTACAGTTTCACACTAGATCGGGGCTACCACCCCAACCCAGCGTGAGCCGTCTGGTGTGACAGACGGCTCACTTCTCTTTTCTATCGTGAAGATAGAGCAAGAGGGACACGATGCTGGCGAGAGCGCCCAAAGCGCCCAGCGCGGTCAGCAAAGATGCTCCCGTGATATGTACCACCCCCTTTGGGAGAATTTCCCGCAAGGGCTGTATACACGCCTCCCATCCGCTCTCGCGGGATGTCAGGCACCGTCTTGACCGTCACCGTATAAGGAACGGCGGGTTTCCACGCCCTTATTATAGGGGCGTGGAAAATTTTTGTCAATTCTAATCGTATTTCCGCTATCTCTATGAAGTTATCAAGGTACACGCCTTCAAAAAGGTTCAGACAAAGCCCTCTCGCGAGGGCCTCGCCTCAGCCTTTTTTTGCCGCCTTCCGCAGTTTTCGCGGACAGCGGTCCGTTTTGATGCCCCGGTACACCGTGCGGGCGTGCCCGGTCATGATCATATAATCGCAGCACGGCATGCTTCCCACGCTCCCCAGGTACTTGCACCCCCGGCAGAAAGCAGTCCGGCCGTCCCGCTTGCCGCCCTGCGGGATGGTCAGCGTCTCCTCATCCGTCCACCCAGCCTCCTTCCTCTGGTAGATGCTGGCAACGCTGAGCCCTGTCTCCCGGGCCCATTCGTACACGGACTTCGTGGTCCCTCTGAGCGTCAGCCACGACAGCCTGTTCCCGCCCGGTCTCGCACCATTCCAGCTCATGTCCCGTTTATCTCCTTTGCTTCCTCGTATGTCACGGGCCGCCCCTGTCCTTCCAGATACGCCATGAGGCTCAGTGTGTCGATAACGTCCGCGAACGCCTCCCGGCCCGCCGGCGTCTTTTTCATCTCGTCCCGGAGCCGGCACAGCCGGCATACCAGCTCCCCGTATGTCTCAGTCATCGTGCGCCTCCTTCACATGGTCCACTGCAAGATCTGTTTGATCATGATGACGCCCGCTATCAGCAGCGCGCCCAGGGCCATCGCCAGCAGGACGATCAGCGCCAGCAGCGCCGCCGCCTTCATGTCGTCCACGGCCCGGTCCATGCGGCCCTTCCCCCTGTACCACCAGCGTTCCTTATTCATGACGCGTTCCTCCTCAGTTTCCTCAGCTCCCGCTGGTAGACGACGCCCTCCAGCAGGGCCCCGCACTCCCGGTTTGGGCATATCCGGTCGTCCGGCAGATGCTGCCAGGCCCCGCAGAAGGGGCACATCACCCCGCAATGGTCCGCCTCGACCCAACGGCCCCGGCGGCAGACCATCACGCATACCGCGACGCTCTCCGCCGCCGGTGTCTCACACCCCGGCGCGGTCATGCCGCTTCCACCAGCTCCATGAACTTCCGGAGCATCTCGGCGGCGGCCTTCCGGAGGCGGGCGGCGGTGTCGGCGTCCTGCACGCCGGCCATGACCTCCACCAGCTTGTTCATCACGTCCTGGGACTGCTGGAAAAGCACGCCGAACCGGGCTACGCTGGCGTCGGACATGGCGTTTTTCTTCTCCTGGGCCCGCAGCGTTTCCCGGAGCCTGTCCCGCTCCGCCAGGGCCTCGGCGGCCTCCGTGGCCTTGCTTTTGACATCCTCCGCCTCTTTGGCCAGCGCGTCCGCCCGCTCCTCCGCCGCCTTCAGCCTGGCCCGCAGGTCCTTGGCCTTTGCCTTTTCGTCCGCCATGGCTTCCTTCACGGCGGCGTCCACCTTCGCCTGGACCTCCTCCGGGTCCGGCTCCTTCACGGCCACCTCCACCGGCCGGGCCTCCAGCTCCTTCACCTGCCGGGCCAGGGCATCCCGCTCACCCTCGGCCTTTTCCGCGTCTTTCCTGGCCTTATTGAGCGCGAACTCCATGCCCTGCATTACTGTGTCTGCTCTGGCCTTGGCGTCCTCCGACTCCCGGAGCTTCCGTTTGTACTCCTCGATCAGCTCCTCCGTCTGCCGGGTGGACAGCTCGTCCACACGGTGCTCCTCGACGAACGCCTCCCGCTCCTCCTCCGGCACTGCCAGAAGGGCAAATGCCTTTGTTGGTTCAAAATGCGCAAGCGATTGCGTTTTTACTTCCGCTCCGAAAAGGCTGCTTTGCGGGCTTCCATATTCTCGATAAAGCTTCATGTACCACTGTGCGGTGCGCACTTTATACTCCAACGTTTCTTCCAGATATGTCTTCCATTCACCGTGTTGTATCTTTTCTTTCGCCTCTACCAGCCGTCGGCCGATCTCCACGGCGGACACCAGCGTGGCCCGCGCATACGCTTCCATGCCGGTCTTCAGATCCAGGATCTCCGCCGTGATGACCTCGATGGTCCGGACCGGCTCCGCCGCGCTCTCCGGGGCCTTGACGATCTCTTCGCTCATGCCGCGTACCTTCCTTTCTTTTTTCTCAGTTTAGGCGTCCCGTCCTCTTTCCTGGGACTGCCCCGCTTCAGCCAGTCCCGCCAGGCGTCGAAAAACGCCTTGTAGGTCACCAGCGGGGATGCCCCGCCCACGTCGTTGCGGTACCCGTGGGCCTGGCGCAGCTGATCCCCGTCCATCTCCACCGTCACCAACGGCTGGTCCGGGTGCTCCGCCTCCCGGAGAAACAGGATCGTCGTCTTCCCCTCGATATGCCGGGCCGCATAGCCGCCGACGCAGTGCTTCAGGGCGTTGCCCTCCGCCACGACTTCGCCGTGGGTCCGGGCCACCCGGATGAACAGCCCGTCCATGGCAAAGTCGTACTTCAACGCCCGCTTTTCCAGGCTCTCGGCATATCCCCGCTCCTTCTCGAGCTTCCGCTTCTCCATCTCGATCCGATGCTTTTCCGCCACCGCCGCCGCGGCCTCGTCGTGCCGGCGCATGAAGTCCTTCGGCAGGGCCACCGTCTCGTCTGTCAGGTCATATCCCAGCTCCTCGCAGAAGTTTATATAGTCCTTCCAGAGCTTGTACCTTTGACTGCGCGGGATGCTGTACTGAGCACATGGCGGGTCCTTACTCAGCCACCGGACGACACGGTCCGGTTCCTGCCCGATCGTCCGGCACCTCCGTATGAAATCCCACACGTCTTTAATACCGCCAGACACCGTTTCCCGTATCTTCCGTGCCAGCGCAAAGCTGTGCCGATACCCATCCCGACGGAGCCGCTTGTAGATTTTCAGCACGCGCAAGTCGTATTTTTCCGCGGCAAAGGCCCGCATCTCCTGACCGGACAGACCGAAGGCCTTTTTTGCGTCGGTCTCACCCCACTTGTACACGTCGGCGTTTTTGCACCCCCGCACGACGAGGTCGCACACCAGATCGCAGCCCCCGCTCTTCAAAAGCATCTCCACGTCCCGTGGATAAAAGCAGCACGCGCCCAAAAAGCCCATCAGATAGCTGTGCCCCGGCCTGTCGTCGCCCTTGAACCGCTCATATCCGCAGTAGCGGAAAACGCTTTTTTTGATGACATCCAGCCCGATCACCCGGTAAGACGGGTAGCTGAACACGCAGCCGTAACCGTCTCTGAACGGCTCCCGGACCCTCTGCTTGCTCGGCCTGTAATCCCCCTGGATCGTCAGGTGCGTCTCGCGGCCCCAGTAGTATTCCGTGACGTCGACCCGACCCGGCGCGAACCGGTACGCGCCGACGATGTGAAATTCCGGTCCCAGCTGCTCCGCGCCCGGCAGATAACGCTTCATCGCCCACGCCGCCAGGGCCATAACGCCCCCGTTATCCTCCCGCAGGAAGACCACCGGCGTGTAATCAGGGCTTCGGAAGCTGTCACGGGTTCGCCCTGCGCACTTCACCGTCCCCGGCCGCCCGCAGAACGGACAGATCGCCGCGTCGTTGTGCCTGGCTCGCATCAACGCCCAGAGCTTCGGCGGCTGCGTCCTCTCCGGCGCCGGACGGATGACATCCCGCCGGCCGCAGCAGGTCGCCGTGATCTCCCGGCCTCCCTTGACTGTCTTGTAGAAGATATACGGGGGAAACCAGCTGTTCACCCCGGCGATCTCTTTCCTCGTCGGCATTTGGAAATAGGGCAGCGCCGTCAGCGCGTCCGGAAACTCGGGCCCGTATCCGGTGATACAGGCATTTTTTCTCTCCATCCCGCTCGCCCCCTCAGAAGAAATCGCTCAGGTCCAGGACCACCCCGGCGGGCTTTGCCGCCGGCGGCGCGTCCTTCTCCCGGACGCTGGCGCACAGATCGATGGTCATCTTCACGTCGATGCCCGCGCCGGGGAAGTAGAACCGCACCGCCTCCCCGTAGGCCTCCATGTCGCTGATGCCGTTTCCCTTGACCTTCTTGGCCACCGCCGCCATGCAGTCGGAAAAGCTCCCGCCCTGGACGACCGCCTGGGCAAATTCCTCATCCTGTCGGCAGAAGGTCTCCAGCGCCCCGCACACCGCCGTCTTCATGACGGCGCCGTACTTGTCGAACTTCCCGCTCTTCGCTTCCTCCCGGAGCTTTTGGATCGCCTGGTCAATCATTCCCGGCCGCCTCCTTTTCCTCCCGCTCCTCCAGCTCCCGGATCACCTGCCGGACCCGCTCCATGCCCTCCGCCCGGCCCCGGTCCCCGGAGAACCGGCCAAAGTCCGTGTCCTCCATGGACCGCAGAAGCTCTTTCATGGCCCCGTACAGGGCGCTTTCCGTGACCGGCGTCCCCGCCGGGACCAGCACCGTCTCCTTATGTTCCGTGTCCGACCAGTACGCCAGCGAAAACGACTCGCCCCGCTCGTCCCGCAGGCTGTACCGCTTCGCCTTCTGCGCCAGGTTCTCCTCGATCACGTCCCGGTGCAGCTCCAGCAAAAGCTCATATGCCACAGGGACATTCGGAGGCTCCTGCCCCCGGCGGCCCGCCGCCGCCCGATATGCTTTCGACATTGACAAGATCCTTTCCCCTCCGTATAATGGAGGTGTTGACATTTGGCTTTGCCGCCTCCCGGCGTTCCCAGCGCCGGAGGCGGCACCTTTTTCGTCGTCGCTCGCTTGGGCTGGGTCGTGACCCAGTCCCCGGCTCACAGCGCGATGACCACCTGACCGGCGTCTACCTCCGCCCGCAGCTGCTCCGTCAGCCACGCGGCCACCGTCTTCCGGGCCGTCAGCTTCCACATGCCGCCGTCGGCCTCCGTGAAGGTGATGCCCCGCTCGTCGATGCGGATCAAAAACCGCCCCATGGGCTGCTCCACCTCCTGGAAGGTCCGGTAGGGCCGCAGCGCCACCACCGGCCGGATCGCGGTGTTCTCCTGGAGCACCACGCCCTTGCTGGTCACCACGTTCGTTGCAATGCCGGTGTCGTTGTACGTCACCTTGGCCCCGGTGGAGATCATGCTCAAAAGGTCGATGGTGTACTCCCGGTCCCCGCCCTCCTGGAAGCGGGTCTGCAGCGCCACCGCCGCCTGGTCGAAGGGCAGCTTCACCGACGCCTCCCAGCCGGGCACATCCGCCGCCTCCGCCCGGTACAACACCGGCCGGAAGTACCGCTCGTCCGCATCCAGCGGACTGCGGAACACCTCCACCCGCAGGTGCGTGGGGACCGTGATATAGACGGGGACCGCCCCTTCCTGCCTCAGAGCCTCGGTCTTCACCATCTTCACGACGGCGTCCAGGCTCCGAAGCGTAATGGCCTCCGGCCCGTAGACATTCGGGGCCACCTCATAGTAGACACCCTCGTCATCCGCTATATATGTGTGCCCGTCCGCCTCGAACGTCTTAGGCCCGGCCAGGCTCACGATCTTCTCTATGGCTTCCTTCAGCATCGTTCAATTCCTCCTATCAAGCTGATTTGATGATCCTGAGCACGGGCGCCGGGCCCTGCTCGCTGTCGTAGATACTGGTCTGCCCGGGGATCTGGGCGGTCATCTCCGTGGCGCCGATGCCGTCCTTGCCCACGTGCATGTACAGCATGGTCTGCACCGCCGACGTGACGGCCAGCTTGCTGGTCACCTGGGCGCTCACCTTTACCGTCTGCCGGTACTCATCCGGCGCGAACTCCAGCTCCACCTTCACCTTGCGCTTGTCCGTGGCCTTGGTGTTCGGGTCCATGATGTTGGCCAGGATCCGGCCCATCTCATAGTCCACCATCTCCTGGATGCCCCCCCGCGCCATCTCCATGATGCTTTTCTCAAGGGGACTTCTCTCTGTGTCGCTCACCTGTCTCACCTCCCTTCACCACCTCATCACCGCCTGACGGCGTTGAATATCCGCGCGTAGGTCTCCGCGCCATATTCCGTATCGTCCCAGACGGGCACGCCGCCCGCCGTGCAGTAATACTCCCGGTTGGCCTCCTCGTCGTCGCTCGCTTGGGCTGGGTCGTGATCTGCCGCAAGCGGCAGACCCCGATCAGCCCGCGGCTCCTCCTCTCCCCACGCGGCAGGCGTGTCGCGTGGGGGCCCCAAGCCAAAGAGGTATCTCCACGGCCCCTTCACGGCGCCGCCTCCAGGCTCGCGTTCAGGAACAGGTCCGCCAGTTCCGGGTACTGGCTCGCGAACGCCCGGGCATGTCCCGGACTGAGCGCCGCCTGATTCATCATCCAGGCCAGGGCCGACGCGTCCGGCGTCTTCCACCGCTGGGGTGCTGGTCTATCCCACCAGGTCCAGGACGACACGACCGCCATCACGGCCAGTACTGCGCACACGGCCAGCCTCTTGGCCCACCGCCGCCGGCGGGACTTCCTCTTGCGGCGCTTCACCCGCTCATTGATGGTCTCCATCTGACCCTCCCAATGGCAGCTGCTCGATGAACCGCTCCACGGCGGGGATATGCTCCATGAGCTTGTCCACGATGCACCCGGCCGCCAGCAGCCAGCAGAAGGCCAGTCCCGCTCCGACCGCCGCCGTCATGACACGCCCTCCACCGGGACCAGCTGCCCGGGCTGGACGGAGGGGAAGAATCTGGCCCATGTCTGCGCACAGCTCTTGCCGCCGGCCCACACGCCGCCCGGCTGTGGCTCCGGCTCGGTCTCCCAAAGATGCACCAGCTCCCCGTCCTCGTCCCGGCTCACCCACTTCGCGCCGAAGTCCCGGCAGCGGATCCACTCCTTATCCGTCAGGACGGGCACGCGCTCGATCTTCTCCGGGTGGTTGATGGCGTCTGCCAAAAACCTGATATGTGGGAAGATTCCCTCTAAATCATCCCTTTGCACTTGTCCGTTTTCCTTGATTACCAGGGGTCCAAGCTTGTCCCCCTGGTCGTCAAAATAGAACCGCTGGCCCACCGCCACGCCCAGCACCTGGCACAGCCGGGGATTGTCCTCCACGTCACAGGGGTGGTCCGAGGGATTGATCCTCCCGGTGATCCCGCACCGGCTGGCCATCCCGCCGGCCGGTGCGCTCTTTTCGCAGTCACTACATGTCTTCGCCATTGTCATGTCTCTCCTTTCATCTTTCGTATCGGCGGCTCAGACCCTCAGCCCACAGCCTCGGCGGCCGGCTCTCTGTTCTCCGCAGTGAAGACCGCTTTCCCGCGCCACAGCTCGTTGTAGAAATCCACCGCCAGCTTCTCGCCGATCCGTTCCCGCTCCTCCGGCGGCAAGGTGGCCAGTTCCACCAATTCGCCGCCGTAGTGTACCCAAGACCTCGTTTTGATCTCCCGCGTTTTTCTCACCTGTACCGCCTCCTTCCTCTCAGCCTATTGCCCGACCTGGTTGTCCTATGCCTACCCAAGGAATCCAAGCCATATATGGATGGCTAAGATCAACGAATTGAGCACCGTCGCGACCGACAGGATGGTATATCCCGCTCGCGTAGGTCTCATGTATCTCACGCTCCTTTCTGGCTTGTCCCCCTCCCGCGCCTGTGGTAGAATCAGGACGAAAGGAGGCTCTTATTATGCTCGTTGTCATACTGGTCATTGCCTTTGTGCTTGCATATTGCGCAGTGAACATCTTTCGTTGCCTGCTGACCAAGAGGTATTACAGGAAGTTCACAAACAAAGTACCAAACCTAAACGAATACTCTGCCGCAGTGGAGCACCTGTTCGATAAAGCCGGAACAAACCGTCGGGCCGCCGTTTCTCGCCTCGCGGGCGAAAAAGTCTCCAACTGTTTGACTGTCGATTCCTTACACTATGTTATCGGCGGGCTTTTTCAAAAGACGATCGGAGTATATAAACACCGCGCCATCAATGCTTTCAACCCGCTGTATTGGCTGGATATGCCAATACAGATCCTCGCCAGTTTCAACATTCATGCCCCGAAGCCTCTTGAAGTGGTTTTCCGACTCATCTTTTGGGCTGTCACAGTTATTGCAGCGTACTTTCTTGAGCGCCTTTTCGGAGAGTCTCTTTTCGCTCGTATTGAATCAATCTATCGAAGCATTCGAGGATAAAGCTATACGCCAGCACTCTCCTTTGCTTCGTCATGATGTGTTTAAGCGAGCTGATCTCACTCTGCATTGCCATATTCAACGACATGCACAGTGCGCCAACGCTTGACAAATCCTCCGGCACAATGACCGCCTCACCCCCGGCCAGGATTTCCTGCAAGCGGCCTTCGTCATTGCCTGTGACCTTTCCCACTGTGTTCACCTCCTTTCCATGTAGTTAAGATTTCTCACGCCCTGCACATTTCGTGTTGCTTCAAACGTCCATCCGATGTATAATATTTTGTACAAAACATCAAAATGGAGGTATTTCGATGACCGACAACGAAAAACGCGCCCACGACCTCGCCGTTGCTCTGTGCATGGAGACGGCTCATGCAAAAAGCTCCTCGTTGATCTCAGCTGGCGAGACCAACATAACGATCGACTATTTTGAAGAGTACATGTCCGCTTATACGAAGGCTCTTGAGGCATTCAACAAGAGATTTCCCCCTGAAAAATGACCTTTCCGTCGATCGTTGCCACAAGTGTGACCGGCTCCTTGGACTGTTCCGCAGCCCTTGGAGTTTTTCTCTTCTTTCTCAGCAGTCGCTCTAGGAATTGCTTCACGCTCTACACCTCCCTTCCATGTAGTTAAGATTTCTCTTCCGCCCCCCGCTGGCCTTGTCCCCCTCCCGCTCCTGTGGTAGAATCAGAGCGAAAGGAGGTGATCACTATGAAGAATTATGACGATTTCGAGGCTTTCATGAAAACGGATGGCGCCCGCGTCCATGAGACCATCGTCGAACGGGTCAACAGAGCGGTTGAAAACGCAAAAATTGAAGACCCCGTCGAGGAGCACGTCCCGCTCACGCTCCTTTCTCATCGTCTGCTCTGGCAAACAGCTCCTCCGGCGTCATGTCCGGGAAGAACTCCGCGCAGATCGTCTGTACCTGGGACCACGTGAACTCGCTTCTCCCGGCCAGCTTATTGCTCAGAGCCTTCCCGCAGGCCCCTATGCTGCTTGCAATGTCCTTTTTCTTGATACCCCGTTTGGCGATTTCTCCAGAAAGTACTGGATAAACAGGCACCATGCATTACACCTCCCTCGCCCATTTTCAACCGTCAATGGTTGTTTTCATCGCAATATTACCACCGTGTATGGTTGTTGTCAAGAACTTTTCCACCTTTGAAGGAAATTTTCTTGCCTTTCTTCCTTCCATGTGCTATAGTCCAATTATGGAGGTGGCTTCACATGTGGCTTGATAGGCTAAAGGAGCTAAAGAAAGCTTCCGGCTTTACAACAAAAGAACTCGCAGACCGTTCCGGTCTTCCAGGTCCGACTTTGGAAAAGATTTTTGCTGGTTCAACGAAAGACCCCAAGCTCGAAACCATGCGTTGCCTTGTCTATTCGATGGGTTTCACGCTTGACGATTTGATTGAGACACCCGGCAAAAACGGAAGATTCACCCCCACTGAGCAGGGCATCATAAAAAAATACCGCTCCCTGGACGGACCCGGCCAGGAAGCGGTGAACGCAATATTGGATTGTGAGCACCGGCGCTGCCAGGACGAACGCCAGCGGCCGGAGAAGGTGGTGGAGCTGTTCCCCACCCGGAAGTACCTGCAATCCGCCACGGCGGGCTATGGCGACTTCAACGATGACGGCTCCTATGAGATGATCGACCTGGTGAAGCGCCCGCCCGTGGGGACCTCGTTCATCGTCACCGTCAACGGCGACAGCATGGAGCCCACCTACCACGACGGGGACCAGCTCTTCGTCCGGGCCCA
>CANPXZ010000049.1 GCA_947587485.1 uncultured Oscillospiraceae bacterium
CGCAAATGCCTTGGTTGGCTTTCTCCCTATGAAATCTTTTTTGATTCCCTGTTGCACTTAACTTGACAATTCACATATCAATTTTATCATAATCCTGCGGGAAATACAAGCCGGGTGATCGGGATGTTTGCGCCGCCCCCCTATGTGCAGAAGCTGCTGGAGGCCCTCCGGGCCGCCGGCTTTGCCGCGTACCCGGTGGGGGGCTGCGTCCGGGACGGGCTCATGGGCCGCGAGCCCTCGGACTGGGACCTGTGCACCGCCGCAAGGCCGGAGCAGACCATGGCCGTCCTGGCCGGATACCGGCTTCTTGAGACGGGCATCAAGCACGGCACCGTCACCGTCCTGACCGAGGGCGGGCCCGTGGAGATCACCACGTTCCGTACCGACGGGGCCTATAGGGACCACCGGCGGCCGGAGCATGTGGCCTTCGTGCCGGACCTGGAAGCGGACATGGCCCGGCGGGACTTCACCGTCAACGCCATGGCGTTGGGGCCGGACGGGGAGATCGTGGACCTGTACGGCGGGCAGGAGGACCTGGCGGCGGGGGTCGTCCGGTGCGTGGGAGAGCCGGACGTGCGCTTCGGGGAGGACGCGCTGCGCATTTTGCGGGCGCTGCGGTTCGCCTCCAGACTGGACTTTTCCATCGAGCCCGCCACGGCGGCCAGCGCCGTGAAAAACCGGGCTCTGCTGGACGATATCGCCCGGGAGCGGGTGTTCGCCGAGCTGAAGGGCATCCTGACCGGCCCCGGGGCCGGCCGGGTGCTGCGGGAATACGCGCCGGTGATCTTTCGGGTCATCCCGGAGCTGGCGGCCCAGGCGGGCTTCGACCAGAAAAATCCGAACCATATCCACGACATATGGACCCACACGACTATGGCCGTGGACGCCGTCGCCCCGGAAAGCGTGCCGCGGCTGACCATGCTGCTGCACGACGTGGGAAAACCGGCGTGTTTTTTTACGGACGAAAAGGGCGTGGGCCACTTTTACGGCCACGGGGAAAAGGGCGCGGAGATAGCGGACGGCATATTGCGGCGGCTGCGGTGCGACAACGCCACACGGGAGCGGGTGTGTCTGCTCATCCAAAACCACGACATCAAGCCGCCCCAGACCCCGAAGGCCGCGCGGCGGCTGCTGGCACGACTGGGCCAGGACGCGGTACGGCAGCTGATCGCCTGCTGGCGGGCGGACTGCGCCGACCGGGCCGGGACAGTCCGGGCGCGGAACCTGGCCTTGATCGACGACTGGGAAAAGCTTCTGGCGGAAGCGCAGGCCGGACCGGCCCCGTGCTTTTCCGTGAAGAGCCTGGCGGTGAACGGCCGGGACATCCTGGCCCTGGGCGTGGAGCCGGGTCCCGCCGTGGGCCGGGTGCTGGAGGCCCTGTTCGAGGCGGTGTCCGACGGGGCGGTCCCCAATGAAAAGGAGCCGCTGTTGGAAATGGCAAGGGCGCTGCTGCGGGGGTTGTAATTTAAAAGGAAACGGTCTAAAATAGTCCTATTATTATCAAACAGGAGATGACCTTGCGTTGAACATCAAAGTGACCGCCGACAGCACCTGCGACCTGACGCCGGAGCTGGTCAAGCGGTATGGCGTCACCATCACGCCCCTGCACGTCACCTGCGGAGAGGACAGCTTCCTGGACGGGGTGGACATCACGCCGGACGAGCTGTACGAGAAGATACGCGCCGCCGGAAAGCTGGGGGCCACGGCGGCGGTGAACGTGCAGGAGTACATAGACGTATTCTCCCGCCTGCGGCAGAGCTGCGACGCCGTCGTCCACTTCACCATCAGCGCCCAGATGTCCGCCTGCTATCAGAACGCCTGCATCGCGGCGGCGGAGGTGGGAAACGTGTACGTGGTGGACAGCAAGAACCTGTCCACGGGCATCGCCCACCTGGTGCTGGACGCCTGCGACATGGCCAGGGCCGGCACGGACCCGGCGGAGATCAAAAAGACCCTGGACGCCCGCCGGGAGAAGCTGGACGTGAGCTTCATCGTGGACACGCTGGAATATCTTCGCAAGGGCGGGCGCTGCTCGGCCCTGTCGGCCATGGGGGCCAACCTCCTGAAGCTGCACCCCTGTATCTTCGTCAAGGACGGCCAGATGGGCGTGGGCAAAAAATACCGGGGCAGGCTGGGCGAGTGCCTGACCGCCTACGTGCGGGACCGGCTGGCGGATATCGATACGGTGGATACCCGGCGGATCTTCATCACCGACTCCGGCGTCAGCGAGGATATCCGCGCCGCCGTGGAAAAACAGCTCCGCGCCATCGCGCCCTTTGACGAGATCATCCATACCCGGGCGGGCTGCACCGTCAGCTGCCACTGCGGGCCCGGGACCCTGGGCATATTGTTCTACCGGAAATAGCGAAAGCAAAAAATAAACATATTTCGACGGGCGGGCCGGAGACTCGTTTAAAAAATTAATGGATATTTTTTCGTTTTGGGCTTGTGTTTTCCGAGGAGATATATTATAATAACCCACCGTGAAGAGAATTTATTTTTCCAAGGAGGAAATACGTCATGCCCAGACCGAAGGGAAGCAAGAATAAAAAGTCCATCCAGACCGTGGACCAGGTAGAGAGCCAGATCGCCGCCAAGAAGGAGACGAAGGCCGCCCTGGAGGCCGATCAGGCGGGCATCGCCGCCGAGATCGAAAAGCAGAAGAAGCTGCTCAGCGCCAAGAAAAAGGAGCTCCGCGCCGTGGAAAAGGAGCTGCTGATCCTGGAGGAGAAAAAGGCCCAGGCCGAGACCATCGCGGCGGCCGCAGCCCAGAAGGTGGAGATCGAAAAGGTGGTCTCCAAGCTGGTCAGCAGCGGCAAGTCCGCCGACGAGATCCTGGAGATGCTTCAAAAGTAAAATCTGCTCCGGCCGGCGTTTTCCGCCGGCCGGAAACTATATTTGGAGAGGTTATGCGGCCGATACAGGAACTGCTGCTTGATAAAAAAGCCGTGCTTTTCGATATGGACGGCACCCTCGTCGACTCCATCGGCGTGTGGACCGACGCGGACGAGCGCCTGGCCCGGGAGCTGACCGGCTCCGCCCCGGACCGGGCGGAGATACGGGCGTTTCGGGAGGAATCCCTGCGCCGGTTCCGGAACGAGCCGGAGCCATATCTTTGCTACTGCGCCCAGCTTCAAAAACGCTACGGCACGCCGCTTTCGCCCCGGCAGGTCCAGGCCCGGCGGCAGGCCATCGCCCATGAGCTGCTGGAGCGGATGGACTACCGGCCCGGGGCGGATGTTTTTCTGCGGGCCCTGAAGGACCGGGGATATATCCTGGTCCTGGCCACCACGGGGCGGAGAAGCAGCATCGATATCTACCGGACGAAAAATAAAAGCTTCGCCCAAAAAGCGCCCATCGACGGGATATTCGACCGGGTCTATACCTGCGAGGACGTAAAAGCCATCAAGCCGGACCCGGAGATATACCGCCGGGCGCTGGAGGACCTGGGCCTGCCGGCGGAGGCGTGCGTCGCGTTCGAGGACTCCCTGTCCGGGGTCCAGGCCGCCAAGGGGGCGGGCCTGGAGACGGCGGTGGTCTATGATGCGCATTCCGACCCGGAGCGGGAGCGGATCGACGCGCTGGCGGACTGGAATATCGACGGATATCCCGGCCTCATGGCGGCGCTGGGCTGGGGAGAATAAAAGAGGGAGAAAATATCTCTCCCTCCGTCTCCGGCTTACGCCGGAGCCGCCTCCCTCGTCAGAGGGAGGCGTATTGTGGGGTTTCGGTATAAAATGGCCCCCTCTGACGAGGGGGCTGTCGAGCGCCCTTTGGGGCCCCCAAAAGACACGCATGTCTTTTGGGGAAAGGAGGAGCCGCGGGCTATTCGGGGTTTGCCGCTTGCGGCAAATTCCGACCTAGCCAAGCGAGCGACGACGATAACTGGGGGAGAGAATCATGGAGCCATATCATCACAAGGTACAATACTACGAGACGGACAAGATGGGCATCACCCACCACGCCAACTATATCCACTGGATGGAGGAGGCCCGCATCAGCTTTCTGGACCAGCTGGGCTTCCCCTTCGACCGGCTGGAGGCCATGGGCATCGGCTCGCCGGTGCTGAGCGTGGAGTGCCGGTACAGGGCCCCCAGCACCTTCTCCGACGATATCGCCGTGGCGGTGCGGGTGGAGCATTTCAAGAGCGTGCGCATCCGGTTCGCCTATGAGATGAAAAAGGCCGACGGGACGGTGGTCTGTCAGGCCAGGAGCGAGCACTGCTTCGTAAGCCCCGAGGGAAAGCTGCTGCGGCTGGACAAGGCATGTCCGGCGTTGGCGGAAAAGCTGGCGGCGCTGGTTGAGCCTGCGGAGGAATGATTTTTTGCCCCATGTGGGCATATTAAGAGCGTGCCCGCTTGCACGAAACGGTGGGGCATGATACAATACCTTCTTGGCAAATCGTGGAATGAGGGGCGTTCATGGACAGTCAGAGCTTTGACATCCTCATATTGGGCGCGGGTCCGGCGGGCGTCTCGGCGGCCCTGACCGCCCATGCCCGGGGCCGGTCCGCGCTGGTGCTGGGGTCCGACCCCATGGCGTCGCCCCTGGCAAGGGCGGAGCGGATCGAGAACTATCCGGGCCTTTCCGGCATGAGCGGGCGTGACATGCTCGCGGCCATGCTGGGGGACCTGGAGCGGCAGGGCATACCCCGCGTCGCGGGCCGGGTCACGGCCGTGATGGCCTTTGGCGGCCAATTCATGGTCAGCGCGGAGCAGGACGTGTACCAGGCAAAGGCCCTGATCCTGGCGGCGGGCGCCCAGCAGGCCGCCAAGCCCTTCCCCGGAGAGGGGTCGCTCTTAGGCCGGGGCGTCAGCTACTGCGCCACCTGCGACGGGATGCTGTACCGGGGCAAACGGGTGGCTGTACTGGGCCTGGGTCCCGGGAGCGAGGCGGACCGAGATTTTCTGGAGAGTATCGGCTGCCAGGTCCTGTATTTCACCGGGGCTCAGGCGAAACATGTTGAGATACGGGGAGACGAAAGGGTCACGGGCCTTTCCGTGAACGGTGAGGAATACGCCGTGGACGGGGTGTTCGTGCTGCGGGAGGCGGTGGCGGCCAGCGTGCTGCTGCCGGGCCTTCGGATGGAGGACGGACACATAGCCGTGGGGCCGGATATGGCCACCGGCCTGCCCGGGGTGTACGCCGCCGGGGACTGCACGGGAAAGCCCTATCAGATCGCCCGGGCCGTGGGCCAGGGCAACGTGGCGGCATTGGCCGCAGATAAGTTTATCAAGGAGACAGGAAAATGATACAGGACCTTACCAGCGAGAATTTTGAGGAAGTCACCGCCGCCGGCACCGTGCTGGTGGATTTCTGGGCCGTGTGGTGCGGCCCCTGCAAGATGCAGAGCCCCATCGTGGACGCCTTCGCCGAAAAGCATCCGGACGTGACCGTGTGCAAGGTGAACGTGGACAATGAGCCCGCCCTGGCCAGCCGGTTCGGGATCATGGCCATCCCCACCCTGGCGGTTTTTAAGGACGGAGAGCTGGCCGGCCGGAAGGTGGGCCTTTCCAATCTGGAAGAGATCGAGGACATGTGCAAATGAGAGAGCTGCCGAAACAGTACGACCCCAAACAGGTCGAGGGAAAAATTTATCAGCAGTGGCTGGACGGGAACTATTTCCACGCCGAGCGGGACCCGGAGAAGAAGCCCTTCACCATCGTCATCCCGCCCCCCAACGTGACGGGCCAGCTGCATCTGGGCCACGCCGTGGACGAGACCATCCAGGACGTGCTCATCCGCTACAAGCGCATGAAGGGCTACGCCGCCCTGTGGGTGCCCGGCTATGACCACGCGGGCATCGCCACCCAGATCAAGGTGGAGGAAAACCTCCGGGTCAACGAGGGCCTGACCCGGTTCGACCTGGGCCGGGAGAAGTTTTTGGACCGGGTGTGGGACTGGAAAAATAAGTACGGGGACCGGATCGTGACCCAGCTGAAGACCCTGGGGTCCTCCTGCGACTGGGAACGCCAGCGCTTCACCATGGACGAGGGCTGCTCCAAGGCGGTGCGGGAGGTGTTCTGCTCCCTGTACGAAAAGGGCCTCATCTACAAGGGCAAGCGCATCATCAACTGGTGCCCCCACTGCACCACCGCCCTCAGTGACGCGGAGGTGGAGTATGAGGAAAAGCCCGGCCGCCTGTGGCATCTGCGCTATCCCTTGGCCGACGGCTCCGGCGAGGTGGTGGTGGCCACCACCCGGCCCGAGACCATGCTGGGCGACACCGGCGTGGCCGTGAACCCCGAAGACTCGCGGTACAAGGACATCGTGGGCAAGACCTGCATCCTGCCCCTGGTGGGCCGGGAGATCCCCATCGTGGCGGACGAGTACGTGGATATGGAGTTCGGCACCGGCTGCGTGAAGATGACCCCCTGCCACGACCCCAACGACTTCGAGGTGGGGCTGCGGCATGATTTGGAACAAATTCTCGTCATCGACGACAACGGCCGCATCATCAACGGCGGCAAGTATGACGGCCTGGACCGGTACGAGGCCCGGAAGGTCATTTTGAAGGACCTGGATGACCAGGGGTATCTGGTGAAGGTGGAGGAGCACGTACATAACGTGGGCACCTGCTACCGCTGCCACTCCGACGTGGAGCCCCTGGCCAGCGACCAGTGGTTCGTGAAGATGGAGCCTCTGGCCAAGGAGGCCATCCGGGTGGTGGAGGACGGCACCATCCGGTTCGTGCCGGACCGGTTCGCCAAGACCTATCTGAACTGGATGCACAACGTCCGGGACTGGTGCATCTCCCGGCAGCTCTGGTGGGGCCACCAGATACCGGCCTGGTACTGCGCGGACTGCGGCCACGTGACCGTGAGCCGGACCGACGCCTGCCGGTGCGAGAAGTGCGGCTCCGAGCATATCACCCGGGACCCGGACGTGCTGGACACCTGGTTTTCCTCCGCCCTATGGCCTTTCTCCACCCTGGGCTGGCCGGAAAAGACCCCCGATCTGGAATACTTCTACCCCACCGACGTGCTGGTCACGGGCTACGACATCATCTTCTTTTGGGTGGCCCGGATGATCTTCTCCGGCATGGAGCACATGAAAAAGGAGCCCTTCAAGACCGTGCTCATCCACGGCCTGATCCGGGACCCCCACGGCAAGAAGATGTCGAAGTCCGCCGGCAACGGCGTGGACCCCATTGAGATGATCGACAAGTACGGCGCGGACGCGCTGCGCTTCAACCTGATCACCGGCAATTCCCCCGGCAACGATATGCGCTTTTATGAGGAGCGCTGCGAGGCCATGCGCAACTTCGCCAACAAGCTGTGGAACGCGGCCCGGTACGTGATGATGAACCTGACCGTGGAGAAAAACGCCCTGCCGGCGGAGCTGAAGCTGGAGGACAAGTGGATACTGTCCAAGCTGCAAAGCCTCATTGCCGAGGTCAACGAGAACTTCGACAAGTACGAGCTTGGCCTGGCCGCAACGAAAATCTACGACTTCATCTGGGACAGCTTCTGCGACTGGTACATCGAGATCACCAAGCCCCGCCTGCGGGAGGGGGACCAGAGCGCCCAGCAGGTGCTGCTATACGTGCTGACCGACATCCTGCGGCTGCTGCACCCCTTCATGCCCTTCATCACCGAGGAAATTTACGGGGCCATCCCCCACGAGGCCCAGGCCCTCATCATCGACCGGTACCCGGAGTTTGACGAGGCCCTGGCATTTGCCAAGGAGGAGGCGGACTTTGAGTCCGTCATGGAGGCGGTGAAGGCCGTCCGGAGCCGCCGGGCGGAGATGAACGTGCCCCCCTCCAAGCGGCCCCATATCACCCTGGTCACCGAAAAGCCCGACGTGTTCCGGGCCGGTACCGTGTACATGGCGAACCTGGCCTACGCCGGCGGCGTGAACGTGACAGGGGAAGCCCCGGCCGATACGGCGGGCATGGTGAACGTGGTCACCGGCGACGCGAAGATCTACATGCCCATGGCGGAGCTGGTTGACCTGGACAAGGAGCGGGCCCGCATTGAGAAGGAGCTGGAAAAGGCCAAAAAGGACATCGGGAACCAGCAGAAAAAGCTGGCCAACGAGAGCTTCGTCTCCCGCGCCCCGGAGCGTGTGGTGGCTGCGGAGCGGGACAAGCTGGCCAAAGCCCGGGCCCTGGCGGCGAATCTGGAAGAGAGCCTGAAAAATTTGGGGTAAGACAGCAAAATAACAGCGCGAACGGGTCTGCCGCAGGAAAGCGGCGGACCCGTTATCCGTATGGAACGCCTCCCTCTGACGAGGGAGGTGGCGCGGCGAAGCCGCGACGAAGGGAGAGATACACCGGCACTGGAGGTCATCTGTCTCTCCCCCAGTCAGCGCGAAGCGCTGACAGCCCCCTCGTCAGAGGGGGCCGTCGATAAGGTTATTGTACTTCTTTCAAAAGTTCCTCCGGCGTCAGGCCGTAGAGCTTGGCCAGGGCCATGAGGTTGGTGGTGCTGGGGTCGGACCGGCCGCTCTCCCATTTGGATACCGCCTGGCGGCTGACGCCCAGCGCCTCCGCCACGAACTCCTGGGTCATATTGCACGCGACCCGGCGGGCTTTCAGGACCTCGCCCAGAGACTTGGCCGTCTCCGTCCTTTCCTTCCGCACCGGCTCGGAGCGGATGTATTTGCGCAGCGCCTTGATCACCAGGTAGATAAGATAGCCGAACAGGGCAAAGCCGGGGAGATAGATGAGGATCAAAATCAGTATGGAAAACATGTCGCCGCCTCCTTTCCGGAGGGCAGTATAGCAGAAAACGGGCCGGTTGCGCCATCAACTATCGCGCAACTTCGGGGCAGGCGCGAAATTTTCTTTGCCAAATGCAACCTTTTGGCCGGCTGGATCGTTTATAATGCGAAGGGACCTTCAAGGGCAAAGGAGCGTGCTATGAGGCTTTCAGCGGCAGAGGCCTATGAAAAATACGCGGACCGGGTCTTCGGGTTGGCGTTCAGCGTATGCCGGGACCGGGCGGACGCCGACGACGTGACACAGGACACGTTCATGCGGTATCTGGACCGGGACCAGGACTACCGGGACGAGGATCACCTGAGGGCGTGGCTGCTGCGGGTGGCCGTGAACCGGGCCAGAGACGTGACCCGGGCCTTCTGGCAGCGGAATCGGGTGTCCTGGGAGGACACCATGGCGGAGCTGCCATTTGAAGAGCCCGCCGATCAGGGCCTGTTCGCGGCGGTCATGGGCCTGCCGGAAAAATACCGGATCGTGATCCACCTGTTTTACTATGAGGATTACACCGTGGCCCGGATCGCGGCGCTGCTGGGCGTCCGGGAGGGCACGGTCAAAAGCCGCCTGAGCCGGGGTAGGACGCTGCTGAAAAACATTCTGATGGAGGATTGGAACGATGACGAATGAAGCGCGGTACAAAAGAGCGTTTTCCACGCTCCACGCCTCCGGAAATTTCATGGAGGTCAAAACGATGGAAAATACGAAAAAACGCTATATCCCCCGGCTGGCGGCCGTGTGCGCGGCGGCGGTGCTGGTGCTGGCGCTGGCTGGCGGGGCCTACGCCGCCGACGTGGGCGGCATCCGGCACACCATCCAGGTGTGGCTGCACGGGGACCTGACCAACGCCACGCTGGACATCCGGGGCGGCGAGTACACGCTGGCTTATACGGACGGCCAGGGCCGGGATCAGGAGCGGGGCGGCGGCGGTATCGCCTTCGAGGCGGACGGCTCGGAGCGGGCCCTGACCGAGGGGGAGATCGTGGAGCAGCTGAACTCCCCGGAGGTGGAATACGGCGAGGACGGCTCCGTCACCGTCTGGTGGCGGGGGCAAAAGCTGGACATCACCGACAAGTTCCAGGGCAAGGTGTGCTATGTGACGCTCACCGACGGCAGCGAGACCGTATACCTGACCGTGAAGTACCAGGCCGGCTACGGCTGGAGCAACGAGGATTATCCCGATCCCAACGATTTCTACGCGGAATAAACTCACCGCCACCACGCTTCGGCCGCAATCGACAGCGCGGATACTGTAAAATCACACCGTACAGTTTGTACGGTGTGATTTTTGCGTGCAAGGGGGACGAGCTGTTATGAAGGTGACATCCAGCTATCAGGACGGGAGGCTCACACTGTTTTTACAGGGGGAGCTGGACCATCACCAGGCCGCGGCGGCACTGCGGCGCATCAGCCGCACTGTGGACGATTACCTGCCCCAGGACTGCGTGGTGGATATGGGGGGCCTGACGTTCATGGATTCCTCCGGCATCGCCCTCATCCTGAAGATATCCCGGCTCATGGGCCAGAGCGGCGGCCGGGCCTGGGTGGTCAACGCCAAAAACCAGCCCCTGAAGGTCATCGACGCCTCCGGCATCGACAGGATGATCAAGGTCGTCGTGTAAATGATACCATATGAAAAGCCTCCCCTGTGCAAGGGGAGGTGCCGAGCGACAGCGAGGCGGAGGGGTTGTTACCAGTGTGAGATAATCTCCAGACTGGTAACAATCCCTCAGTCTCCGGCTGGCGCCGGAGCCAGCTCCCTTTGCACAAGGGAGCCTTTCAATGCGGTGTGCGGCTTCGCCGCGATTGATAGTTTTGGAGGATATACATATGAAGCAGACCAACTACATAAAATTGGAGTTTCCTTCCAGGAGCGTGAACGAGGGGTTTGCCAGGGCGGCGGCGGCGGCCTTTGCCGCCCAGATGGACCCCACCATGGAGGAGCTGGGGGATATCCGCACCGCCGTCAGCGAGGCGGTCACCAACGCCATCGTCCACGCCTACCCCGACGCCGTGGGACAGGTGCAGATGCGCATGCGCATTTTGGAGGGGGACGTGCTGGAGATCACGGTCCGGGACCGGGGCCGGGGCATCCCGGACGTGAAGCAGGCCATGGAGCCCATGTACTCCACCGGCGGCGAGGAGCGAAGCGGCATGGGCTTTACCATCATGGGCAGCTTCATGGACGGTCTCCGGGTCCGCTCGGCCCCGGACAAGGGCACCGCCGTGACCATGAAAAAGCGCATCCGGACGAAGGAGCAGACGTGATTTGGACGAGACCATGACCCTGCTGCGGGCCGCTCAGGCCGGGGACCGGGAGGCGGCGGGCCGGATGGTGGAGGAAAACGCCGGGCTCATCTGGAGCGTGGCCAGGCGGTACTTTGGCCGGGGCGTGGAGCCGGACGACCTGTACCAGCTGGGGTGCCTGGGTTTTCTGAAGGCCATCGACGGCTTCGACGAGGGCTACGGCACCCGGTTCTCCACCTACGCGGTGCCCAAGATATCCGGGGAGATACGCCGGTTTTTGCGGGACGACGGGGCGGTGAAGGTGAGCCGGGGCATCAAGGAGCGGGCCGGCGTCGTCCGGGCCGCCCGGAAGACCCTGGAGCAGGAGCTGGGCCGGGACCCCACGCTGTCGGAGCTGGCGGCGGCCACGGGGTTCACCCCGGAGGACATCGCCCTGGCGGAGAGCGCCACCGTGCCTATCGAGAGCTTGCAGCAGCCCGCCGGGGAGGACGGGTTTTCCCTGGAGCAGGTGCTGGGGGACTGGACCGAGGAAGAACGCATGGTGGAGTACGTGGCCCTGCGCCAGGCCATCGGGCGGCTGCCGGAGCGGGAGCGGCAGGTGGTGTTTCTGCGGTTCTACCACGGCATGACCCAGGACCGGGCCAGCCGGGTGCTGGGGGTGAGCCAGGTGCAGGTGTCCCGGCTGGAGCGCCGGGCTGTAAAGATGCTCCGGGAGATGCTGGATTGAAAAGGACGGAAGACCATCCGAAAGGGTGGTCTTTTTCCTTGTGGGAAACGGCGCGGTGTGCTACAATGGCTCCGCGGAAAGAGAGATGGTGCATGTGATCGGACTGGGAACGATCCTCAACGCCGCCGGGATCGTGGCCGGGGGACTGCTGGGGATGGCGTTCGGCAAATTTTTGCCGGAGCGGGTACAGCAGACGCTGAATATGGCATGCGGCGTGAGCGTGCTGTTTCTGGGCATCGCCGGGGCCATGGAGGGGATGCTGTCCGTTCAGGACGGAGCCCTTGCCAGCGGCGGGACCATGATGATCGTGGGCAGCCTGGCCCTGGGGGGCCTGGCGGGAGAGCTCATTGACCTGGAGAGGCTCTTTGAGCGGTTCGGCGAATGGCTGAAGGTCAAGACCGGCAACGCAAAGGAGCAGCGGTTTGTGGAGGGCTTCGTCACCGCGTCGCTGACCGTGTGCGTGGGGGCCATGGCCATCGTGGGCGCCATCGAGGACGGCATGTTCGGGGACTGGTCTATTCTGGCCGCCAAAGCGGTGCTGGACCTGATCATCGTGCTGGTGATGACCTGCTCGCTGGGGAAGGGGTGCCTGTTCTCCGCCGTGCCCGTGGCCCTGTGGCAGGGGGCGGTGACGGCCCTGGCCCGGTTCATCCGGCCTATCATGACCGACGCCGCGCTTGCAAACCTCTCCACGGTGGGGTCCATCCTCATCTTCTGCGTGGGACTCAACCTTGTGTGGGGGAAGCGGATACGGGTGGCGAACCTGCTGCCCGCCGTGGTGTTCGCGGTGATCTTCGCGTTCTTGCCCCTGTGATGGGGGCGGAAGCGCGCCGGAGGCACACATTATAAGGCTCCCTTGTGCAAAGGGAGCTGGCTCCGGCGATAGCCGGAGACTGAGGGATTGTTACCAGTGTTGGAGGTAACTTCCAGACTGGTAACAACCCCTCCGAGCGCCGCAAGCGGCGCCCACCTCCCCTTGCACAGGGGAGGCTTGCGATATGGTATCGCCTGAGGGCGATGGAAAGGGAGGCGCGGCGCGATGACGATATTCGACGTGATGGGGCCGGTGATGGTGGGGCCGTCCTCGTCTCACACCGCCGGGGCGGTGCGCATCGGGCTGGTGGCCCGGCGGCTGCTGGCGGCACAGCCGGTGCGGGCGGATATTTTGCTGCACGGCTCCTTCGCCGCCACCGGCGCGGGCCACGGTACGGACAGGGCCATCGTGGCGGGGCTGCTGGATATGGCCCCGGACGACCCGGATATCCCCCGGAGCCTGCAATTGGCCCGGGAGCGGGGCATGAGCGTACACATCCACACCGGGGAGCTGCGGGACGCCCACCCCAACACCGCCCTCGTCACCGTCACCAACGCCATGGAGCGGACCGTGACGGTGTCCGCGTCCTCTCTGGGGGGCGGGCGCATCCGGATCAACTCCATCGACGGGATGGAGGCGGCCTTCTCCGGGGAGTACCCCACCCTCATCATCCGCAATCAGGACCGGCCCGGCATCCTGTTCGAGATCACCCGGGTGCTGTCCGAGCGAAAGGCCAACATCGCCACGGTCCAGCTGTACCGGGACCGGAAGGGGGGCCTCGCCGTCACGGTCATCGAGTGCGACAGCCCCCTGGACCCCGCCCTGCGGCAGGAGCTGGCCGGGCTGGACGGAGTGGTGCGCTGCACCTATCTCAATATGCAGGAGGAGGGGTGAGCATGGCGTTCGGTTCGGTGGGAGCGCTGCTGCGGGCGGCGGAAAGCGTGCCCCTGTGGGAGGCGGTGCTGGACGACGACTGCCGGGACCGGGGCGCGGACCGGAGGGACAGTATGGAGCGGATGACGGCCCTGTGGCGGGCCATGGTCCGGTCCGTGGACGAGTATGACCCGGACAGGCGCTCCGCCAGCGGCCTGTCCGGCGGTGCGGCCGCCAAAATGGCCGGGGCGGAAAGGACCCTGTGCGGGCCCTATATGGGGCGGGTGATGGCAACGGCCCTGTCCGTGGCGGAGCAGAACGCCTGCATGGGCCGGATCGTGGCCGCCCCCACCGCCGGGGCCAGCGGGGTGATGCCGGCGGTGCTGCTGCCTCTGCGGGCCCGGGAGGGCCTGAGCGAGGAGGAGATGGTCCGGTGCCTTTACGTGGCGGCGGGCTTCGGGCAGGTCATCGCCGCCCGGGCCTCCGTATCCGGGGCGGAACACGGCTGCCAGGCGGAGATCGGCTCCGCCTCCGGCATGGCCGCCGCCGCGCTGGTCCACGCCATGGGCGGCACGCCCGGCCAGATGGCCGACGCCTGCGCCATGGCGCTGCAAAACGTGATGGGCCTGGTGTGCGACCCGGTGGGGGGCCTGGTGGAGGAGCCCTGCGTCAAGCGCAACGTGATGGGCGCCGTCAACGCCATGGCCGCGGCGGATATGGCCCTGGCGGGCATCGCCTCCGCCATCCCATGCGACGAGGTCATCGACGCCATGGCCGCCGTGGGCCGGGCCATGCCCGCCGCTTTGCGGGAGACCGGAGAGGGGGGCCTGGCCGCCACCAAGACCGGCCGGAAGATCGCCCAGGGGACCGGGAAAAAGACGGAGGAATGAGGGCGTTTGCCACTGGCAAAAGCGGAAACTGACGCCCGGAGCGGCAAAATGCCGAGGGTTTTTTGTGCGAACTGTAAAAATCCGAAAAAAACCGGGATTTTACAGGTGATGGCACTTGATAAATCCGGGGTTTGCCACTATAATAACGATGGTGCGGCACGTCCGCGCAGTTTATTCGTTATAAAATAAACGATCCGTTTTGAGGAGGAAAATCATGGCTTTTGTGGAACTGGAGGTCAAGGGCCAGATCGGCGTTTTGACCATCAACCGTCCTGAGGCGCTCAACGCCCTCAACGACCAGGTCATCGGCCAGCTGGACAAGGTCCTGGACAGCGTGGACACCAACGCGGTGCGCTGCCTCATCGTCACCGGCGCGGGCCAGAAGGCCTTCGTGGCCGGCGCGGACATCGCCCAGATGAGCGGCCTTACGAAGGCGGAAGGCGAGGCCTTCGGCAAGCTGGGCAACGACGTTTTCCGGAAGCTGGAGACGCTGCCCATCCCCACCATCGCCGCGGTGAACGGCTTCGCCCTGGGCGGCGGCTGCGAGCTTAGCATGAGCTGCGACATCCGCCTGGCCTCCGATACGGCCGTGTTCGGCCAGCCCGAGGTGGGCCTTGGCATCACCCCCGGCTTCGGCGGAACCCAGCGTCTGGCCCGGCTGGTCGGCATGGGCAAGGCCAAGGAGCTCATCTATACCGCCCGCAACATCAAGGCCCCCGAGGCCCTGGCCATCGGCCTGGTCCAGGCCGTGTATCCCGCCGACGAGCTCATGGCCGAGGCCGAGAAGATGGCCACCCGCATCGCCGGCAACGCCCCCATCGCCGTCCGGGCCTGCAAGAAGGCTGTCAACGACGGGCTCCAGGTGGACATCGACAGCGCCCTGGTGGTGGAGGAGAAGCTCTTCGGCTCCTGCTTCGAGACCCGCGACCAGAAAAACGCCATGGCCGCTTTCGTGGAAAAGCGCAAGCACGATCCGTTTGAAAACTGCTGACAGGCAGCTCAAAACCAGTCAATAAAAATTTCGCTTATAGGAGGAAACACAATGAAAGTCGCAGTATTTGGCGCCGGCACCATGGGCAGCGGCATCGCCCAGGTCTTCGCCGCGAAGGGCCACACCGTCATGATGTTCGCCAGCTCCGTGGCGTCCGCCCAGAAGCACAAGGACAAGCTGGCCGCTTCCCTGGCCAAGCGCGTCGCCAAGGGCAAGATGACCCAGGAGGCCGTGGACGCCCTACTGGCCAACATCGTCACCGAGGAGCGTCCCGCCGCCGCTGACGCCGATCTGGTCATCGAGTGCGTCAAGGAGGATATGGCCACCAAGAAGACCCTGCTCCAGGAGCTGGATACCCTGTGCAAGCCCGAGACCGTCTTCGCGTCCAACACCTCTTCCCTGTCCGTCACCGAGATGGGCAACGGCCTGGCCCACCCAGTCATCGGCATGCACTTCTTCAACCCCGTCCCCAGCATGAAGCTGGTGGAGGTCATCCGGGGCGCCAACACCACCCAGGAGACCTTTGACTTCATCTACAAGCTGGCCCAGGACATCGGCAAGGACCCCGTGGAGGTCGCCGAGGCCCCCGGCTTCGTCGTCAACAAGATCCTCATCCCCATGATCAACGAGGCCATCGGCCTGGTGGAGACCGGCGTCGCCTCCGTCGAGGACATCGACAAGGCCATGCAGCTGGGCGCCAACCACCCCATGGGCCCCCTGACCCTGGGCGACTTCATCGGCCTGGACGTGTGCCTGGCCATCATGGAGACCCTGTTCAACGAGACCGGCGATCCCAAGTATCGTCCCGCCCTGCTGCTGAAGAAGATGGTTCGCGGCGGCCTGCTGGGCCGTAAGACCGGCAAGGGCTTCTACGATTACAGCAAGTAACACTTGGAAGGAGAAAAAAGTATGGACTTTCATCTGAGCAAAGAGCAGCTGATGCTCCGGAAGATGTACCGGGAGTTCGCCGAGAACGAGGTCAAGCCCCTGGCCGAGGAGATCGACGAGACCGAGCGCTTCCCCGCGGAGACCGTGGAGAAGATGGGCAAGCTGGGCATGATGGGCATCTACTTCCCCAAGGAGTACGGCGGCGCCGGCGGCGACGTCCTCAG
>CANPXZ010000050.1 GCA_947587485.1 uncultured Oscillospiraceae bacterium
GACTTGGTAGCTCAGTAGGCAGAGCAACTGCCTTTTAAGCAGTGGGTCCGGGGTTCGAATCCCCGCCAGGTCACCACCCCTGGAAGCCTTGATTTTCAAGGCTTCCAGGGCTTTTTTCATTTCTCCGAAATTCAATGCCGGAACGGCTTGACAATTTCAGATATGGCAGTTATACTAAAGACACAAAGAGCGCTGCCGGTTCCGGTCAGCCCTTAGAGTGCTTTGAAGTGATCGCCGAACTTGTCAGGGTTACCGGCGGTCACTTCTTTTTGGCCTGAATGAACAGGCTGCAAATACCGATGATGACCAAACAAAGCTCAAAGACTTCGGATGTACTCATGGGCAGCCCCCCTTTCCAGAGATCAGGGGGCAAGAAGCTGCCCCCGTTAACGAGGGCCGACCTTCGCCGACAGCGCGGGCCACATAGTGGCTTGTCAGAATAGTATCACAGGACCCCGCAAAAATCAACAAATGTGCTAAAATATCGCCAGAAACGGAGGGCAATAATGGAGATCCTACAGGTATTCGGCGTTGTTTTTCTGTTGATCATGGCAGCCGGTTTTATTGTGGCCCTGTCCGGCAAGGAGGACCGCAAAAAGCAGCGCCCCGGCGGGCAGGATCAGTCCCGCGTGGTCGTGACCCAGCGTGTCCCGTCAGCGTCCGGCCGCAAAAATCGCCGTGCAGGCAAATAACGCCGTCTGCTCCTTGCGTCAGAATTTTCGATATGTTAGAATGCCGTCATGATCTATGATCGTTCCAAACAGGAGGTACGCAGCCATGTCATTGAAAAAACGCGTGATCGCCGCGGCAGTGATGACCGCGATGCTGATCGTATCCTGTGCCTTCGGACAGAGCCCGAAGCTCAGAAGCGAGGCGGGCTCCGATCCCGGCGACGCCATCATCGCCTCCGGCGCGTGCGGCGACGCGGACAGCAGTCTTACCTGGTCCCTGTCCGGCGACGGCGTGCTCACCATCTCCGGCAGCGGCAGGATGAAGGACTATTCCCACCCCCAGAAAGCGCCCCAATCGTCCTTTGACGACTGGCAGCTATGGGACTCGGCGCCGTGGCTGTACTATGACCTCTGCGCGGGCGCGGACGGTCAGCCCCTGTGCCGGATACGGCAGGTCAACTTCGGCGAGGGCATTACATACATCGGCGAATACGCCTTTACCTACAGCCATATCCAGTCGGTCACGCTCCCGGAGGGGCTGGCCGAGATCGGCGCGGGCGCTTTTGGCTCCTCCGAGCTCACGTCCGTCACCCTGCCGTCCACGCTCACGACCGTCGGCGGCGGCGCGTTCACCGGGTGCAACATCATGTCCGTGACGATCCCGGAGGGCGTGGCGGTCGTCCGCAGCGGGGCCTTTGGCAACGGCGGGTGCTCCGCCACCACCGGCGCACAGAATATGATCATCTTCCGGCAGATAACGGAAGTCACCATCCTCAGCGGGGACTGTGCCATAGAGGACTCGGGCCGGGAGCACAACACGGACAACTACGTCGGCTGGGACAACATCTACACGATCGGCGACCCCTCGTACACGGTCATACGCGGATACCCCGGCTCCACGGCGGAGGCCTTCGCCCAGAAATGGGGCTATACCTTCCGGTCCCTGGATGACGCTCCCGCACAGGCCACAGGCAAAAAGCTGCTCAAGGTCCAGTCTTATGGCCAATTCGGCTATTTTTACGGCGAGACGAGCTATGAGTACAACGACGAAGGACTGCTTGTCCGCAGCGTCTACCAGACCTACGGTGACTCGCCGTGGGAAGCAGTATATACCTACACCTACGACGGAGAGGGCCGACTGCTGAACAAGCATCAGAGCAGCGACGAGGGTGAGTATGAAACGGACGTGTTCGTGCGCAGCTACAATGACGACGGCACTCTGGCCTCCAGCAGCTATTCCGGCTATTCAGATATATGGACCACAGAGGAATACTTCTATGATGAGAACGGTCTGGTGGTCCGGGAGAAGCATACGATATTCCCGGGAGACACGGAAGGCTCGAGCTTCTACAGCTTTGAGAATTCCGTGGACGAACAGGGCAATCTGACAGCCATACGGCATGATGAAGACTACCCGGAGTCGGAGGGCGTTGCGTTCATTTACGATCCGGACGGAAGGATGCTACAGGGCTTTGACGATTATTGGGGCGCCCCTATAACGTATACGGATGTGGACGACCCCTATTTCTGCGTGAGAGATGAAGTGGAGACGGTAGATTACTGGGGCAGCGGCCAGACAGATACCTGGCACAGGCGGGTCGCCTATATCCTGGACAGCGCCGGAAAAGAGGTCGAGTCGTTCGACCTGGGCACGGTCGGGGAGATGGAGCTGACCTACGACGAGGAGGGTAATTTATCGTCGGTGAAGTACCTCGACAGCTACCTGCTGAGCGAGACCCGGTTCATCTACGGTGACCCGGCCGAGGCGGCGGCCGGCGCTCCGACGGAAAACGGCGGCGCCCAGGCCGGAAGCGTCACGCTCACCGTCACCGGGGACCAGGTCAACATCCGCACCGGCCCCGGCACGGATTATGAAGCCATCGGGCAGGTATCCAGCGGCGACACGCTGGTCATGACCGGCAAGAGCGACAACTGGTATCAGGTGGAGTATAACGGCGGCACGGCCTATATCATCCAGGACTATGTGATCGAGAACAGCGCGCCGGCCGCCGCTGCCGCGGATGAAGCTTCCGTGAACGCCACCCTGGAGGGGGACTGGAGCGGGTTCATCGGGTCGCTGGCGGCACAGTATGGCGTCATGAGCACAACGGAGATAAGCATGCCCGAAGATTGGTCATCGCCAACTGTCTGGACAGGCAGCGACGTCACCGGGCTTTTGAGCGCCACGGTCCTGGACCTGGACAACGACGGCCAGCAGGAGCTTTTCACCGTCCGCATGGACTATTTCAGCGACGGCGGCACTGACAATGACCATACCCACCTGTATCTCGCGGTCTACGAGCCCGGCAGCGGCACGCCTGCGGCGGAGCGGGTGTTCTTCCCCGGCGCGGAGATCGTCGGGGCCAACCTGGGGGCCTTGTGCCAGTTCACAGTGTTCACATACGACTATAACGGCGTCAGGTATATATGCCTGGATGACTATACCACGATGAACGAGACGTGGACGGTCGTGAACTTCTTCTCCTATGACGGCAGCCAACTGGTTTTTGAGGGCGCGGGAAACTATGAGGAATACGGCTCGGGGGACGTGTATGTATACCGCGCCGACACCGAGCCCGCTGCCTTCCAGGGATTTACACAGCACCTGTATAACGATAGCGGCAACTGGCAGACGGTGATGGCTTTCAGCATGGAAGACGCGGATTGGCATGCGCTTGAGCCCGGAGAGGAGCAGGCCTATTTCAAGGCATATACGGATATTCTGGCTGAGTATGGGCTCATAGCGGATCACGATGAGCGCATATGGATCAATCAGACCGACGACGACCGGTTTGCGTATTGCACACTGACCGCGCCGGATGTATACACCGTCGCGGAGGGTGAGCTCCGCCCGCTGGCCCAGGCGGGGCGCTTCTATGAGTATGACAGCGAAGGGAATATGCTGTTCGTCCTCCACCGCACCGACTGTGAGGGCACGCTGGACAGCTACCGCTGAACGGAATAAATACGCGGAGGGAGACCGGTACGGTCTCTCTCCGCTGCGTTTTATTCGTATTCAATGGGGCGGGGCCATGTAGTCCCGGTCGATGGTGACGCGGCACGCGGCGTCGGGGTACCGCTCCCGGACCATGCGCTCCAGCATCCGCCGCAGCTCCCCCTCCGGGATGGCCACATCCGCCGGTATGTAGCAGTCGAACCGGACCCAGAGCACGCCTCCCTCCCGGGCCAGGCTCAGATCGTGGACCGTGACGCGCTCGTCGATGAGCCGCAGCCGCTCCGCCAGGTGCCGGCGCAGGCGATTCTCCTCCGTATCCGCGCCGGATACCGGGTCCAGCTGGAACACGATGTGCAGCCCATCCTTCTCCAGAAACTCCCGGCTCAGCGCCACCAGCGCGGCGTGGCAGGCCGTCAGGCCCTCCTCCTCCGCCATCTCCACATGGGCGCTGGCGAACCGCTGGCCGGGGCCGTAATCGTGCAGCATCAGATCGTGGGTGCTCAGCACGCCGGGACAGGCCATGATCCGCGCCCGGATGGACTCGATGACCTCCGGCGCCGGCTTGCGCCCCACCAGCGGGTCTATCGTGTCCCGCACCAGGTCGAAGCCGCTGTACAGCACGAACGCCGCCACGCCTATGCCCAGCCAGCCGTCCAGGTCCCGGCCGGTAAAGCGGGCGGCGGCCATGCCGACGAGCACCACGGAGGTGGCAATGGCGTCGTTGCGGCTGTCCATGGCCGTGGCCGCCAGGGTCCTGGACCCGATCCGCCGGCCGGCCTCCAGGTTGAAGGCCATCATCCACAGCTTCACCAGGATGGACGCCGCCAGCGCCGCCGCCATGGCCCAGGAGAACTCCGGCGCGGCGGGATGCAGCACCCGCTGTACGCTGCTTCTGAGCAGCTCCACGCCCGCCACCAGGATCAGCACCGCCACCATCAGCCCCGCCAGGTACTCATACCGCCCGTGGCCATAGGGGTGCTCCGCGTCCGCCGGGCGGGCCCCCAGCCGGAAGCCCAGGAAGCCGATGATGTTGCTGGCCGCGTCCGACAGGTTGTTGACCCCGTCCGCCACCACCGCCACGGACCCGGCCGCCAGGCCCGCCGCCAGCTTCACCGCGCACAGGACCACGTTGGAGCAGATGGACAGGGCGCTGGCCATCTGCCCGTAGGCCATGCGCACCTGGGGCTGGTCCGTCTTGTCCCAGTCCCGTATGAACTTTGCGGCGAACCAGCGAAACATCCTCTCACCCCCGGGCCATCCTATGCGAAGGCGGTCTTATTTGTCCATCATAGGAGCTGAGGGCGGCTTTTGTCAACGCTAACCGGTTTGCCTCACCGGTTCAGGTACCACACGCCGGCGTTCAGATACCCGGCGAAGGTGACCCAGAGGATATAGGGAATGAGCAGCTTCCAGGCCGTTTTAGACTCTTTCCGGAACCGGAGGATGGTGGCCAGGATCAGGCCCCACAAAATGACCAGCCAGATCAGGGCGAAGCCCCGCCGCTCGGTGTTGAAGAAGATGATGGTCCACAGGAAATTGAAGGCCAGCTGCACCCCGTACAGCCACATGGCCCCGTTCCGGTCCGGGCTGTTCTCGATCCACACCAGGTAGGCCGCCACGCCCATCAGGATGAACAGCACCGTCCACACCACCGGGAAAACCCATCCCGGCGGCGACAGCGGCGGCTGCTCCAGCGCCGCGAATTCCTTCATGGCGTCCTTCGTCAGCAGCGCCGAAAGACCCCCCACGCCCAGGTTGATCGCAAGGCTCACGCACAGCGGTTTGATCTTTACCATATACTCCACCTTTTCCGCTTATTCTGATCAGAGTATATGTAATTTCTTTCCAGATATGCGTTTCAAACATCCTCTTTGACAATATACTATGCGCCCGGACAGACGTCCGGGCGCGTGTTCTATTCTTCCGGCAAGATTTTAATGACCGCTTCGATCGGGCAGTCCAGTATCCTGCATAGCTTTTCCAACGTATATGCCGTAACCGATTTGTCGTGCTTCAAATGACTGATGGTGCGCGGATTGATGTTGTATTTTTCGATAAGCGTATACGTCGTTACGCCTTTTTCTTCCATTGTCTTCCACAACGGCTCATACGAGATCAACATCCACCGCCCCCTTTCAGCTTTTTTCTTATTATCATCTGAAAAGTGAGGGTTGAATATACTGAAAAAAGTATCTATAATGGTCTCGAATTTATAGTTTCTGGGAGGCGTGTTCTATGTCAGCCAATTATTCCAAGATGTATGCAATTCTCTGCGCGGCCGCGTCCGAAGCTCTCGACGTTCTGCCGGACACAGCAGAAAATAAGTGCGGACGGGACCTTTTGCAATCTGCACTCTATGAGGCGGAAGAGCTATACCTTTGCGCACCGTCCGACCCGGCGGAGGCGGGCACATAAGCCCTTGCAAAACACCTTTCCCGGGATTTATAATGGACTCACCACCGGGAAGGGGGCGCGGCTATGCCTTTACAGATCATCCGGGAGGACATCACGAAATTCCCATGCGACGCCATCGTGAACGCCGCCAACAACACGCTGCTGGGCGGCGGAGGCGTGGACGGGGCCATCCATAAGGCCGCCGGGCCGGGGCTTTTGGCCGAATGCCGGACCCTGGGCGGGTGCGAGACCGGCCAGGCCAAGATCACGAGGGCCTACGACCTGCCCTGCAAATACGTCATCCACACCGTGGGCCCCGTGTGGAAGGGCGGGCTTGCGGGAGAAAAGCGGCTGCTGCAATCCTGCTACCGCCAGTCCCTGGCCCTGGCCAAGGCCCACGGCTGCCAGAGCGTGGCCTTCCCCCTCATCTCCGCCGGGGTGTTCGGCTACCCCAAGGACAAGGCCCTGCGGGCGGCCGTGGACGCCATCAGCGCGTTTCTCATGGAAAACGACGACATGACCGTCTACATCCTGGTGTTCAGCCCTTCCAGCTATCTCATCAGCAAGAAGCTGTTCTCCGACGTGCGGGCCTACATCGACGACCACTACGTGGACACCCACTACGACGCCTGCTCGGAGCGGATGCGCATGCAGCGGATGTACCAGGCCCGGGAGGACGCCCGGGTGAGCCGCGAGGCGGAACTGGACAGCGCCGTCAAATTCGCCGCGCCCACTTTGGCCGCGCCTCAGGCCGCCGCCAGTCTGCGCCGGGAGGCCCAAAGCCTGGAGGATGTCCTGCGCCACATCGACGAGAGCTTTTCCCAGATGCTCCTGCGGAAGATCGACGAGAAGGGCATGACCGACGCCCAGTGCTACAAGAAGGCCAACATCGACCGGAAGCTGTTTTCCAAAATACGCTCCGACGTGAACTACAAGCCCAGCAAGACCACGGCCATCGCCTTCGCCATCGCCCTGGATCTGCCCCTGGCGGAGACGAAGGAGCTGCTCATGAAGGCGGGCTACGCCCTGTCCCCCGCCAGCAAATTCGACGTGATCATCGAGTACTTCATCCGCCGGAAGAATTACAACGTCTTCGAGATCAACGAGGCCCTGTTCGCCTTCGACCAAAGCCTATTGGGAGCTTAAATTGTCGCTTGGAAAGCGACCACAGCCCGCCAAAAACCTCCTATACTGTGACCATCAAAACACAGTACGGGAGGTTTTCATCATGGCACGAAACGACATCACGGAAATGGTATTCATCCTGGACCGCAGCGGCTCCATGTCGGGGCTGGAGGCGGACACCATCGGCGGGTTCAACTCCCTCATCGAGAAGCAGCGGAAGGCGCCGGGCCGGGCCTATGTGTCCACGGTCCTGTTCGACAACGACTGCCGGGTGCTCCACGACCGGGTCAGGCTGGAGGACGTGAGGCCCATGACGGACAAGGACTACTATGTGGGCGGCTGCACCGCGCTGCTGGACGCCCTGGGCGGGGCCATCCGTCACATCGCCAACGTCCACAAATACGCCCGTCCGGAGGACGTGCCCGCGCACACCATCTTTGTCATCACCACCGACGGCATGGAGAATGCCAGCCGTATCTACTCCGGCGACCGGGTCAAGAAAATGATCGAGCACGAGAAGGCCAAGTACGGATGGGAGTTTCTGTTCCTGGCGGCCAACATCGACGCGGTGCAGACCGCCGCCCGCTTCGGCATCGGCGCGGACCGGGCCGTGGACTACCGGGCCGACAGCCAGGGCACCCATGTGGCGTACGAGACCATGTGCCAGGCGGTGGGCAGTATCCGGGCCAACGCGGCCCTTTCCGCCGGCTGGGCGGACCCCATCCGCAAGGACAATCAGCGGCCCCGGAACCGGCAAGAAACGACTTGATCCGCGCGGAAAAAAGGCATGGCTTTCCGGCGCGATATTTAGCGATTTTGATGCTTGAATTTCCTACCTGAAAACTCTATAATGCGCTTTGCGCGCAAGCGTGATCAGTAAGAAATCAGGTAGATCAAATGGACACTCTTCTCTCCGTATCCGTCGCGATCCTGGCCGGTCTTCTCATGACCCGCCTCTCCCGTCTGGCCAAGCTGCCCGCCGTGACCGCCTATCTGGTCTCCGGCGTGCTCATCGGGCCCTACTGTCTGGGCGCGTTCGGCATCAACCACCTGGGCTTCAACAGCTTTGACCAGGTGGAGGCCCTGGGCCTGGCCTCGGACATCGCCCTGGGCTTCATCGCCTTCTCCATCGGAAGCGAATTCCGCGTGAAGGACCTGAAGGCCATCGGCAAGCAGGCCACCGTGGTGGGCATCGTCCAGGCGCTGGTCGCCACCGTGCTGGTGGACCTGGCCCTGTTCGTGTTCCACATGGTGCGGCCGGACATCCTGTCCGTGTCCCAGGTGCTCACCCTGGGCGCCATCGCCACCGCCACCGCCCCCGCCGCCACGCTGATGGTGGTCCGGGAGTACAAGGCCAAGGGCCCCCTGACCAGTATCCTGCTGCCGGTGGTGGCTCTGGACGATGCGGTGGGCCTGGTGGTCTTCGCCGTCAGCTTCGGCATCGCCAAGACCCTGGTGGTGGGCGATCTGGACATGGTCTCCATCCTGGTCAACCCCCTGGTGGAAATCGTCGCCTCCCTGTCCCTGGGCGCGGCCATGGGCTGGGTCCTGACCCAGATGGAAAAGCTCTTCAACTCCAACACCAACCGGCTGAACATGACCATCGCGTTCGTGTTCCTGACCGTGGCCCTGAGCCTGGCGGAATTCCACATCGGCCCCGTGACCGTGGGCTTCTCGTCCCTGCTGGTGTGCATGATGCTGGGCACCGTCTTTTGCAACTGCTGCCCCCTGTCGGAGGATCTGATGTATCTGGCCGACAAGTGGTCCTCCCCGCTGCTGGCGCTGTTCTTCGTGCTGTGCGGCGCGGAGCTGGACCTGGGGGTGTTCGCCTCCGGCTCCATCGTGCTGGTGGGCGTGGTCTACATCCTGTTCCGGTCCGCAGGCAAGTACATCGGCGCCTGGGCCTCCGCCACCGCCACCCACTGCCCCGCCTCCACCTGCAAGTACCTGGGCATCACCCTGCTGCCCCAGGCCGGCGTGGCCCTGGGCATGTGCACCACCGCCATGGAGCTTGGCTCCGAGGGCGCTCTCATCCGCAATATCACCCTCTTCGCCGTGCTGATCTATGAGCTGGTCGGCCCGCTGATGACCAAGCTGGCCCTGACCGCCGCCGGCGACATCCAGCCCATGCACGAGGACGTGAAGAACCGCCGCCAACTGAAGCTGGCCGCCGCCGGCGAGACGGAGGACCCCAAGGACTCCGGCCGCCGGAAGTTCAAGCTCTCCGCCTCGGAGAACGTCCGGGCCACCCGCCAGAAAGCCCATCAGCACTGATAAGAGAATAGGAAATGCGGCGCAGCCGCTCCTTATTGAAAGGCTCCCTTGTGCAAAGGGAGCCGGCTCCGGCGCTAGCCGGAGACTGAGGGATTGTTACCAAACTGGAAGTTACCTCGGGACTGGTAACAACCCTTCCACCGCGCTTCGCGCGGTCCCCCTCCCCTTGCACAGGGGAGGCGTTGGACTGGCAGACATCGTACAGCACGCCAAAACCGCACCCCTCCACGGGGTGCGGTTTTCTGTATGCTTTTTTGACTCACCGCACGGGATGGGAGGTGTCCGCCGGCTTTTCCAGCTCCTCCGGGTGGGCCAGCAGCTCCCGCATCCGGGCAAAGGCCAGGGCGAAGTAGTGGCCGTTGCAGATGCGCTCGTCCATGACCACCCCCAGGGGGATGCACCGGACCACCTCCACCTGGCCGCCCTTGCCCCGCCGCACCGTGTCGCGCATGTTGCCCATGGCGATGGAGAGCGAGGTGGTGCCAAAGTCGTAGATGTGGTGATAAATGTGGTTTGTGCGGATGCTGGCCAGGTTGGTAAACAGGGCGCTGGCGTGGAAGGGGCTCACGTCCAGCAGCGCCTGGGGGATCAGGCCGTGCTTGTCGCCAAAGCGCAGCAGCCAGCCCACGATGTTCATCAGCGGCCCCATCTTCACAAAGACGTCCATGACCTTGTCTATGCCCATCGCATTCTCCTCCGCGCCGGCGGCGTTCTCCTCGATGTACTTGTCCAGCTTGTCCTGGATGTCAAAGACGGTGTCCGCCGGGGACAGATCCAGCTTGGCCATGGTGTCGTCGTTGGCGCTCTCGCCGGAGCGGAGCACCACCAGGGACACCTTCAGGTCCTTGTGCTCATAGATCCTCCTGTTGATCACGAACCGGTTCAGGGACGGGAACTCTCCCGCCACATGGGCATAGGCCGTCAAAATCAGCGCCATGTGGCTGATGTGCTTTCCCTCCTTCCGCTTGGCGTTCATATACTGCCGCAGCGGCTCCACGGGGATGTCCACCGTGATCATATTCATGGCGTCATGGCGTTCCGTCAGAAACTGCGGGATCAGGTAATAGATCGGGACCTCGTTTCGTACCCGGATGCCGTCAGATCTTCCCATGATGCACATCTCCTTTGCTCGCGTTCATTACTTAAATATATTTAACCACATTATCCCATATACCGCAAGTACATTTTTGATGAAAAATCCGCGTTTCTTAAAAAACTATCACACCGCCACGCCGGCGGCGGTCAGCGCCCAGCAGATGAGGATCGGCAGGAACAGCGCCGGCAGGTAGTCCGCAGTCTTGATCTTCTTCAGGCCCAGCAGGTTCATGGCGATGGCCAGCAGGATCAGCGAGCCCACGCAGTTCATCGTCGGCATGGCCCCGGTCCGCTCCAAAAAGGGCTGGATGGAGGCGGCCAGGGCCACCAGCGCCCCCTGGAACGCCAGCACGAACGCCGCCGACGCCAGCACGGAGCCGCCGTAGGTCACCGCCAGGCACGTGGAGGACACGAAGTCCAGCATGGACTTGATGAGCAGCGTGGTGTGGCACTCCAGGGCCAGACGTCCCGCCGGGTTGGCGGCGCTCTCAAAGGAGCCCAGCACGGTCATGGACCCGATGCAGAACAGCAGGCAGGCCGTCACAAAGCCCTCCGCCGGGTTGCTCACGCCCCGGGCGCCGCCCCCCAGTCTGGCCAGCACCGCGTCCCCCAGCCGGTTCAGCCGGTCGTCCAGCCGCAGCAGCCAGCCGATCAGAAGCCCCGCCGCCATGCTGGCCACGCAGATCAGGGCCTGCACCCCGCTCTGGACCCCCACGACGCCGGAGGCCGCCGCAAACACGGTGCAAAAGCCCAGGCACACCATCATGGTGTCAGGCAGATGCTCCCGGGGCGGGAATTTGCCGCTCTGCGCCTTGGGGGCTCCCTTGGACCTGCGCCGGAGCAGCAGCCCCAGGCACCCGCCCAGCAGCACCGTCAGCACATTGCAGGCCACGCCAAAATATTTCCACACGGTCGTTCTTCCTCGCTTATGTAGGATTCAATAGCGACTCAGTATAGCATATTTTCCGCCGCTTGCATAGCATCCGCGACAAAAAACGCCGCCGCTTCTCAGCGGCGGCGACAGACTGTCAAAGAATGATGAATGGGAGCGAAGCCCGGTCAGGGCGAGCCGCCTCGTCGATGCACGCCAGCCAGGTCTCCCTTTGCCGCATGCGGCAAAGCTCGAATGGCGGCGGCATCTCCTCTCCCCAAAAGGCTGGCGAGCCTTTTGGGGACCCTATTCCCGCGCGTGAAGTCAAAATCTGCGGAGCGGCAGGATTTTGACTTCCTGCGAGGGGGAATTCACTTTCCCCTCGCAGTTTATATCGAGCTGTCAAAAACTCGTTTTTTGACAAGCTCACGCCGCCGCTTCTCAGCGGCGGCGTGTTACTGTTCTCATCACTCCTGCCGGTAGTGCTCCAGGAAGTCCCCGATCTCCAGCATGGCCCGGTAGAGGGTCTCCGGCTCCGGCAGGAGCACCAGCCGGAAGTGGTCCGGCGCGGGCCAGTCAAAGCCGCTGCCCGGCACCAGCAGGATATGCTTCGCCTCCAGCAGGTCTACGGCAAAGCGATGGTCGTCCCGGATGCGGACCCGGTCCGCGATCTTCGGGAAGATGTAAAAGGACGCGTGGGGCTTCACATAGGACACGCAGTCCAGCTGGTCCAGCGCCCGTAGGGCGGCGGCACGCTGCTCATAGATGCGCCCGCCTGGGACCAGCATGGCCCGGGTGCTGGCCTCGTCGGCCATGGCGGCGGGGATCACCAGCTGGGTCAGCACGTTGCCGCACAGCCGCAGGGCCGACAGCTTCATCAGGCACTCCCGCAGCTGCCCCGTCTCCTCCCGTGGGCCGGACACCACCGCCCAGCCGCACCGAAAGCCGCATATGATATGGCTCTTGGAAAGGCCGTTCAAGGTCACCACCGGCAGGTCCGGGGCCAGAGCTCCCACGGACCGGAAGGGCATGTCGTCCATGATGAGCCGGTCGTAGATCTCGTCCGCGATCAGCAGCAGCCCGTGCTCCCGGGCCAGGGCCGCCACCCGCTCCGTCAGCTCCGGCGCGTACACCTGCCCGGTGGGGTTGTTGGGGTTGATGAGCACGATGGCCTTCGTTCTGGGCGTGATCTTCCGGGCCATGTCCTCCAGGTCCGGATACCAGTCCGCCCTCTCGTCGCAGACATAGAACACCGGCTTTGCCCCGGCCAGGTAAGCGCTGTTGGACCAGAGGCTGTAGCAGGGCGTTGGGACCAGCAGCTCGTCCCCGGCGCTGAGAACGCTGGCGCAGACCATCTGGGCCATCTCGCTGACGCCGTTGCCAATGAACACGTCCTCCGCAGTGATATCCCGCAGGCCCCGGGACGCGTGGTAGGCCCGCAGGGCCTCCCGGGCCTCGTCCGTACCCCCCGGCGCGCAGTAGGCCACGGCCCTGTCCGCGTTGGCCAGCAGCGCGCCGCGCACGCTCTCCGGCATGCCGAATCCGAAATTGCCGGGGTTGCCGGTGTTGAGCTTCAGCACCTCGATCCCCCGCCGCTCCATCTCCAGGGCCTTCTGGTATACTGGCCCCCGAATGTCGCTGTGGATCATCTTCAATTTATCAGAGCTTTCCACGACTGCCATACAAATGTCACCCTCCTGTCTCTCTGTGGCGGTCTTTATGTTAGCATAACGCTTTCAGTATTGCAATACATTGCAAAACTTCTTATGGTATCCGCGCGCGCAAAAGCCCCCGGCCTGTGCAGGCCGGGGGCTGAAATACGCTCTTGCTCGTCCGGCCGTTTCCGTCAGCCAGACGATCTATTCTGTGTCTGGCTTACTTCTTTGCTGCCAGACGTGCTGCCCGCTTGGAGTCCAGGCGGGACATGTACAGCGCGCAGGTGGAGTCGCCCACGATGTTCAGCGTGGTACGGCCCATATCAAACAGCTTGTCGACGCCGGCGATCAGGCCGATGCCCGCGACGGGCAGGCCCACGCTCTCCAGCACCATGGCCAGCATGATCATGCCGGCGCCGGAGACGCCCGCCGTGCCGATGGAGGCCAGGGTGGCGGTCAGCACGATCATGGCCATCTGGCTCAGGGTCAGGTTGATGCCGTAGCAGGTGGCGATGAAGATGCTGGTGACGCCCATATATATGGCGGTGCCGTCCATGTTGATGGTGGCGCCCAGGGGCAGGACGAAGGAGCTGACCTCCGGATCGGAGCCCATCTGGTTGGAGCAGTCGATGGTCACGGGCAGAGTGGCGGCGGAGGAGGTGGTGGTGAAAGCCACGACCATGGCCGGCCAGATGCCCTTGACGAACTTGACGAAGCCCACCTTGCTCAGAGCCGCCGCGGACACGCCGTAGCACACCACGAAGTGGACGATGTAGGCCACATAGGCCACGCCGATGACGATCATCAGAGAGCCCACGATCTTGGGGCCGTTCACGGCCACCACGTCGGTCATCAGGCAGAACACGCCGATGGGGGTCAGCTTGATGATGAAGCCCATGATCTTCATGACCACGGCGTAGGCGCTCTCCATCACCTCGCTGAACTTCTTGCCCGCGTCGCCGGCCACCAGGATACCGGCGCCCAGGAACAGGGCCACCACGATGACCTGCAGCATGTTGGCGTCAGAGAAGCTCTGCCACATGTTGGAGGGGAAGATGCCCTTGATCACGTCCATGACGTTGGAGGAATTGGCCTCGTAGGTCACGTCTGCGGTCTCCAGCACCGGGAACAGGCCCATGGCGTTGGCCACGTTGGCGAACACCAGGCCGATCACGATGGCGATGGCGGTGGTGCCCAAGTAGTAAACGATGGTCTTCCAGCCGATGGAACCCACGCGCTTGATGTCGCCCAGGCTCACCACGCCGCTGACGATGCTGGTCAGGACCACCGGGACCACCAGGAATTTCAGCAGGTTGATATAGATGTCGCCGAAGGGCTTTATGTAGGCGGTGGTGATGTCGCCCTTGCCCATCAGCGCCAGACCTGCCAGGATGCCCAGGATCATGCCGATGAAGATCCACGCGGGCAGCTTGAGTTTTTTCATGAATGGGACGCTCCTTTACTTCATTTTCGTCTTGCGATGATCATTACGGAAAGATTATAACAGAATCTTATAATATTGTAAAGCAAAATTTCAAACAGTCCGAACGGCGCCGTACTTTCCCCTTCCCAGCATAGGAAAAACCGCGCTCGGCCGTGCCTGTCCCCGGAGGAACAGACAAAGCCGGGCGCGGTCATTTTTGCCGGTCTTATTTTGGCTGCTGGTCGAAGCGGCGGTCCCGGAAGTAATACTCCGCGTCGCGCTCGCTGATGGGACGGTACACCTTGCAGGGGCTGCCGAAGGCGATGACGTTGGCGGGGATGTCCTTCGTCACCACGGAGCCCGCGCCGATGACGGAATTCTCCCCGATGGTCACCCCGGGCATCACGATCACATTGGCCCCCAGCCACACGTTGTCCTCAATGGTGATGGGGAACGAGTACATGCCGTCCATGCGGTGGTCCGGATGGATGGGGTGGCCCGTGGTGCACAGCGTCACGTTGGGCCCGAACAGCACATGCCGGCCGATGGTGATCTTCCAGTCGTCGATCAGGGTCAGATTCATGTTGGCGTAGGTGCCCTCCCCGATGGATACGTAATCCCCCACCGCGACCGTTATAGGCGGCACGATCCACACATGCTCCCCCACCTGGCCGAAAATATCGCGCAAAAGAGCCTCCCGCCCCTCCATATCCTCCGGGGGCAGCGTGTTGAACTTCCGCACCAGGGCCTTGGTCCGGGCCTGCATGGCCATGTTCTCCTCGTCGTCCAGCCAGATGTAGCCCTGCTTCATTTTTTCCTGTTCGGTCATGGGTCGTCCTCCTGTTTCAGTATTCGTATTTCACTTCCTCTTCCCGGAAGCCGTATTTGTCCAGAAACTGCCTGAGGTCCCCGTCGTTTCGGATCAGCACGACCTCCACGAACCGGCCCGTGGCGGCGTCCCGGTAACCGGCCACCTTCTCCCCCGTGCAGATGCCGGTGCGGATGACCGGCTCTTTCCCCGTTCGGTCAAAGGCCGGCGCGGCGTTCTTCTTTCTCCCGAACACGGCTCAGTCCCCCCTCTTGTTTCTCCGTCATGCGCTTTGTCATCAGATGATCATTATTGTACAGCAAATGTCCGCCGCTGGCAACACACCGGAGAGAATTTTGTCCTCACGGGCCGCCGAAGGCATCCCTGATCTGCCCCAGCAGCCGCTCCGCGATGGGCGAAAAAACCTGGTACTTTCTCCACACCAGGTATATCCGGGTCTCCAGCCGGGGCGACAGGGGGCGGAACATCAGGCCGCTGCCCTGGCTCGTGTCGATAAGGTGGTCGAAGGTCAAAAGAAGCCCCAGCCCCTCCCTGACAAAAAGGGACCCGTTATAGGAAAGCCGGAAAGACCCCTCCAGATGCAATTCATCCATACGATTGCCGCACCACTTGGGGATGTCGTTGGCCCACCCCTGTTCCGAGCAGAACAGAGGCAGTCCCGCCAGATCGTCTACGGTGACGGCCTCTTTCCGGGCCAGGTCATGGCCGGCCGGCATCACCACGCCCCAAAGATCCCGGTCGGGAAAGGGCAGATGGTTGTACTTGGCGGTATTGGGTTCGTCCGCCAGCACCGCGAAGTCCAGCAAACCCTTGTCCAGCTTCTCCGTGACCTGCTCCGTGTCGCCGCTGGTGATATGGCAGCGCAGGCCCTGGTAGGTCTGCTTGAACCTCTTGATCTGGCGGGCCAAGCTGCGTATCTGGTAGGACTCCGCCAGCCCCAGATACACATCCCCGCCGGACACGTCGTCCAGCGCGGCGAATTCCCCCGCGATCCTGTCCGCCATGGATACCAGGTCCTCCGCCCGCTTTCGCAGGAGCATCCCCTCCTCGGTCAGTTCGATGCTGAAGCTGTGCCG
>CANPXZ010000051.1 GCA_947587485.1 uncultured Oscillospiraceae bacterium
GCCCCTTTAGGGGCAAGCTAGTACCAGGCCCTTCTAGGGCCTATTCAAGCCTCCGGCTTCGCCGGAGGTTTTGACTTGTGACGAATGAAACCACGTCGCCGCCAGGCGACACATTATCGAAAGGCTCCCTTGTGCAAAGGGAGCTGGCTCCGGCGATAGCCGGAGACTGAGGGATTGTTACCGAGCTGGGATGCATTTCCCAGACTGGTAACAACCCCACCACCGCGCTTCGCGCGGTCCCCCTCCCCTTACACAGGGGAGGCTTTCCATAAGGTGCGCCTGCGGCGCGGGATCAATATTGCCGGGATGCATCTGGGCGCACCCTTCCCACCCGCTGGCCAAGGCGGACGGGGGTCTCCGCGCCTGCTGCCGAGGCGGCCTCCAGCGCCGGGTCCGGCGCGGCGGCGTCCCTTTCCGTGACCAGGATGATGGTGGAGCCGCCGAAGGCGAAGTTCCCCTTCTCCTGCCCCCGGACCACCGGCCCCGAAACGGGCCGGTTCTCGATCCTTCCCACCAGCAGAGCCCCCACCTCCATGACCAAAACGGTCCCGAAGGCGGTCTCCAGCGGGCGGTACTCCCGGGTGTTCTCGTGATACACGGGCCGCGCTCCCCGCTCCAGGGGCTGGACCGTGTGCAGCACCCCGGGGATGCGCACCGCAGCGCCCGGCGTCCCGTCCGCCGTCCAGATGTAGCGGTGGTAGTCCTCCGGCGACAGCCGGAACAGCCACACCAGCCCCCCGGCAAACCGCGCCGCCAGGGCCTCGTCCCGCAACAGCCCCGCCAGGGTGTACTCCGTGCCCTTCACCGGGAACCGGCCCTCCGGCGTCACGGGCCGGACCGTGAGCCTTCCGTCGCAGGGGCTGACAAAGGCGGCGCTGTCCATATCCACGGGCCGGGCGTCGGGGGACAGGGTCCGGGTGAAGAAGTCGTTGAAGGAGCGGAATTTTTGCCGGGGACATTGGCTCATGTCGATGTGGTGGGCCCGGACGAAGGGCCCCACCGCCAGGGCCGACAGGCGGGTGGACAGCACCCGGCCGCCAAGCCGGGAAAACCAGGGACGGCACAGGCCCCGGAGCAGAAAACGCCCCGGGGCCGTTCCGTACAGAAGCTCCGCCGCCTTCATGCCGTCTTTTTCCAGCGCAGCACCAGCTGGAAGGGCAGGTTGGACCGGCGCAGCAGCACATACAGCATCACCGCGCCCACTATGGCGATCAACGCCAGCAGCTCCGCCGTGGTGGGCTTGCGGAAGGGGAAGCGCAGCACGAACAACAGCGCCGTGACGGCGATGACCGCGTGCAGCGCCGGGATGAACCAGGGCGCGTTGGCGTTGCCCAGGGCATAGAAAACCGGCAATATGGCCGCGATGGACGTGATAGGCATGCCCTGATAGTACTTTTTCCCGTCCTCGCGGGGCGGCCGGCTCTCGGTCGTTATGTTGAACCAGGCCAGGCGGATAAGGCCCGCCAGCACATACAGGCACAAAACGCCCATGCCCCAGATGCTGCACATGCCCAGGTAAAAGCAGATGACTACCGGCAGGACCCCGAAGCAGACCATGTCGCACAACGAGTCGATCTGCACGCCGAAGGCCTTCTCCGCCTCGGTCCGGTCCTTTTTCGTCCGGGCGATCTTCCCGTCGAAGGCGTCCAGCAGCCCCGACAGGGCCAGACACGCCAGCGCCCAGCGGATATGGCCGGAGCAGGCGCAGAATATGCCCGTCATAGAGCTGATAAGACTGGCGTATGTCATCCAGACGGTATAATTATAAAAGCCGATCATTGCGGACCCGCCCCCTTTATGTCTGTATCTCTGTGCCGGCCCAGCACCAGAGCGGCCACGGCGGTGAACGCTGCGGACAGGAGCAGCCGGCAGTAAAAATCCGTGCCCCGGCTCAGGACCATGGCCGGCAGGACCAATTCGCCCAGCACCGGTCCGAAGGCGGTCAGGAAAAGTCCCTCCGTCACGCCCATGCCCCCCGGCAGGGGCAGCATGTCCGCCGCCACGGTGATCATGGCCTGGGTCAGAGCCACGTCTCCCCACCGGCAGCCGGTCAGCCCGAAGCCCCGGCAGACCAGCCAGGGCACCGTGAACAGGGCAAAGCGCTGGACAAAGGTGATGGCCTGCACCAGGACCATCAGGCCCAGGTGGCTTTTGAAGTATCCCGCCGTCTCGTGATAGCGCTCCATGGCGGCCAGCAGCTTCTCCCGGCGGGAACCGCTGCGGCGCAGGATGTGCAGCCTTTCCAGCAGCCGGTGGCCCCCGTCCATGGCCGCCCGGGCCAGATTGGGGTGGAACACCAGCACCAGCAGCAGCGTCGTGAAGCCCACCGTCAGCGCCAGGCCCAGCCAGAACAGGACCATCGTCTCCCCGAAGCGGGCCCGGAGGAAGTCCCGCCGGAACAGGGCCATCAAGAGCCCCGTCAGCACCAGCACCAGCTTATAGGTGATGGTGACGGCCATGAGGATCACGGCGGAGACGGGCACGGGGATGTTTTCACGCCGGAGAAAGTAGACCTGCATGGGCTGGCCGCCCCCGGCGGAGGGGGTCACGGCGGAGAAGAAAAATCCCGCCGAGGATACCAGAAAGCACCGCCCCCGGCTCAAACGGTAGCCGCAGGAGCGCAGCAGCAGCCGGAGGATCACCGCCTCGCCGCCGATGAACACCAGCACGCACCCCAGCGCGGGGACCAGCCACCGGCCGTCGCAGTCCCGGATGGCCTGGGCGACGTCCCCCAGGTCCTGTCCCCGGAACACCGCGTACAGCGTCAGGCCCATCACGGCGGCGAACAGAAGGGTGTCCCCCAGGATGTGCTTTTGCTGTTTTGTCATGGGGTGCGCCTCCGTTCGTTTGACGGGGGAATCTCTCCCCCAGTCAGCTTCGCTGACAGCCCCCTCGTCAGAGGGGGCCATATTCTCTGCCCAGGTGGGAAACTCGCCTCCCTCTGACGAGGGAGGTGGCGCGGCGCTAGCCGCGACGAAGGGAGAGATTCTTACTCTTTCTCTTCCATAGCCGCAAGTACCAAGCGGCAAGTTTTGTCCGCTCGGCCAGCCGCCAGCTCAGCTCCCCCAGGGCCAGCCCCGCAGCCGCGTCCGCCAGCACGTGCTGCCGGGTGGTCAGGGTGGAGGCGGCGATGGCCAGGGCGAACGCCAGGGAGAAGGCCCGGTACCCGGCGGGAACGTCCCTCCTGCCCCGGACGGCGGCCCAGCACAGCCAGCTGTTGAAGCAGTGCAGCGAGGGGAACAGGGCCTCCGGCGTATCCAGAGCGTAGACCAGGCCCAAAAGCCAGCCAAGGGGTGCGTCCGCCGGGATCTCCGGCCTGATATTCGTGGCCGGCACCAGCAAAAACGCCCCGAAGCACACCAGCTTGCCCAGCATGTCCGCCGCCAGCAGGCGAAAGCCGTTTTCCTCCCCCGTCCGGACGGCAAGGATGTAATTGGCGGCCCAGAACAGATACGCGCCCACATAGATGGCCGAGGTCCAGGGCAGGAACGGCAGGGCCCGGTCCAGGGCCGTGGTCATGTCATAGTGATACCAGCCGGCGGAGATGGCCTTCGCGCCCCAAAACACCGCGCACTGGCTGACCGCCGCCAGCAGCAGAGGCCAGCGGCCATAGGCCGGGATCAGGGGACGGCGGACAGGGGTCATGGATGGGCTCCTTTGTATAAAAAACACGAAGTGGTCTGCGCAGGATGCATTAGTCGTTATTATTATAACAAGTTCTCCGCCGCCGGTCAATCCAGCGGTCTTACAAACTCCTTACGCTTTTGTCACAGCCGCAGGATATGCCCCGCCGGTAAAGGACGCGGTAAAGAAAAGGGTAAAAGAAGTATACAGCAATTTTGCCGGTGCGGATATTAAGAATTATTAATTCGTATAAAGGCTGGATAAACGGGAGCGAAGGCCGGTCAGGCCAAGCCGCGCGGCATTCCCGCGCGTCAAAGTCAAAATCCGCGGTACGGCAGGATTTTGACTTTCTGCGAGGGGGAATTCACTTTCCCCTCGCAGTTTCAATTCGTGTCAAGCCGTCCTGGCTCTGGCGCAAGGTCAGATTAACGGTCATGCGGGTGCCCACTCCCTCATAGGACCGCACAGCGATGAAGCCCTTGTGCCGGGACACGATCCACCGGGCGATGGCGAGCCCTAAGCCGCTGCCCCCGGCGCCGCTCTTGCGGGCGCTGTCGGCCCGGTAGAACCGGTCAAAAATGTGGGGCGCGTCCTCCCGGGAGATGCCGGGGCCGTTGTCCTGGACCTCCAGGCTGCCCCGGACCCCGTCCGAGCCGGTGCGCAGGGTGATGCGGGTGTCCGCCGGGGAGTACTTCCTGGCGTTGTCCGCCAAAATGCGCACCGCCTGCTTCAAAAGGGCCGGGTCCGCCCGGACGGGCACCGGGGCCGGCGCGTCCAGCACGTACTCGTGGGTCTCGTCGATCATCCGGCTCTCCTCCCAGACCTCCCGGGCCAGGACCGACAGGTCCACGTCCTCCAGCTTCAGCTCCTGCCGGCCCGCGTCGCCCCGGGCCAGGAACAGCAGCTGCTCCACCAGGGTCTTCATGTGCTCCGCCTCGGTCTGGATGGCCCGGATGGACTCGTTCAAGACCTTCTCATCGGTCTTGCCCCAGCGGGAGAGCATGTCGGCATATCCCTGGATGACGGCGATGGGCGTGCGCAGCTCATGGCTGGCGTCGTCCACGAACCGGACCTGCTGCCGGTAGCCCGCGTGCATGCGGGCGATCAGGTTGTTGACCGCCGTCTCCAGCCCCGCCAGGTCGTCGTCCCCCACCCGCAGCTGCTCGTCGGGGGATGCCCCGCCCAGGTGGTCGATGGCTTCCTCCAGGGAGTGGAACTTGCTCTCGTCAAAGCCCCGGGAGGAGATGCTCTCCGTCACCTGGGCGATGTCGTCGATGGGCCGCAGATACCGGCGGATGCGGCCGGTGGCCCCAAAGCAGCTGAGAAGCCAGATAAGCAGCCGCGCCGCCGTCAGACACTCCAGGCAAAAGCCCAGCCAGAACAGGAAACCGCCCATCTCCACCGCGGCGTCCCCCGCGCGGAAGATCACGTCGTCGGCGTAGACGTTCTCCCATCCGTGCCGGAGCAGATGCAGGGCATAGCCCGGGTCCGCCAAAACCACGTCGGAGACGGTATTCGGGCTGTCGTCGGCGATCTGGATATAAAACTCTGTGCCGGTTTTCAGGGGCACGTCCGCCGCCTGGGCGGCGCTGACGCACCACACGATCACGCACACGCAAAACAGCGCCACGGTCTGCCACAGGATGCGCCACAGGGCCTTCCACTGAAATCGCCAGGCGATGCGCCTGGCGATGGAGGTGGTCCTTCCGGAGCTCTTCATGTCCCGTCCCCCTTGAGCACGTAGCCTACGCCCCGGACCGTGTGGATCAGCTTCACGCCGAAGGCGCTGTCGATCTTCTGGCGCAGGTAGCGGATGTACACGTCCACCACGTTGGTCTCCCCGGCGTAGTCGTAGCCCCAGACCTTTTCCATCAGCATGTCCCTTGTCTGGACGATGTCCCGGTTCTCCAGCAGCGTTTGCAGCAGGAGAAATTCCTTATAAGTGAGCTGGATGGGCGTGCCGCCGTAGGCGGCGGTGTGCCGGGCCGGGTCCAGCGTAAGCTCCCCGCAGCGCAGGACGGCGCTGTGCCGTGGGTTGGGCGCGCCGGTGCGCAGCGCCGCCCGGATGCGGGCCAGGACCTCCTCGATGGAGAAGGGCTTTGTGATATAGTCGTTGGCCCCCATGTCCAGGCCGCTGACCTTGTCCATGACCGCGTCCCGGGCGGTGAGCAGGATGACGGGGGTGTCCTTTCCGCTCCGGAGCCGGCGCAGCACCTCCAGGCCGTTCAGGCCCGGGAGCATCACGTCCAGCAGTATCAGGTCGAAGTCCCCGGCCAGGGCCGCGTCCAGGCCCTCCCGGCCGTCGGCGGCCTTGGTGACCGCGTAGCCCTCGTGAAGGAGCTCCAGCTCCAAAAACCGGGCCAGCCGGGCCTCGTCCTCCACGATCAGGATGCTCGCGCCCATGCCTCAGCTGTCCTGGCCGCCGTCGCGGCCGTTCTGGAAGGAGTCCTTGATGTCCTCGGCCAGGTCGCTCATCTTGCCCATGGCGTCGTTGATGCTGTCTTTGCCCAGCTGCCGGCCCTCGAAGTGGTAGCGGCAGGAGCAGAACAGCCCCACGATCAGCACCACCAGCACCGTCCCAACGCTGAAAAACAGCAGCAGGAGCATCACCAGCACCGGGATGGTCAGGGTCTGCTTTCCGTGGCGGGTGACCACGAAGTTGTTGTCCAGGGTGATGCGGATGAGCTTCTTCAGATACTCCCACAGCACCGCGAAGCCGTTGGAGAAAAAGCGCGGGCCGGTGCGGGTGCTCACGCTCTTTACCTTATGCACGCCGCCGGCCTCCGTGCCGGTCTCCACATGCACAGCGCCCCCGGCGGTCTTATGGGCGCGCTCCAGGGCGATCATGGCGTCCAGCATGTCCCAGTTGTTTTCCTCCAGAGCCTGCCGGGCCTCCTCCAGGGATACGCCCGCCTTCTGGCTGAGCAGCTCCGCCATTTCATACCGTTCCATGACGATACCTCCTTGTCTTGATCTGCCCCAAGGGTACCACGGCAGTTTTAGAAGAAAATGGAAGGGAGATTAGAAACCCATTAGAATCGGGGAAGGTTTTTTTACAGAACCACCGGCGCGGGGGTGGGGGAGGCGGCGCTCTCGGGGGCCGGGGTGGGTTCGGGCTCGTCGGAGAAGCGGAAGTCCGCCGGGCAGGCGGGGTAGTCGCTGGTGTCCCACCAGTACACGCCCCAGAGCCGGTCGTCCCCGGTGAGGAACACGGCGGGGCCGGCCTCGTCCCGGCCGGATACGTCCACGTGGTAGCTGTCCCCGACCAGGGTCACCATGTCCCAGAAGTGGACGTCCCCGTCCATCCGCCCGGCCACGGTCCGGCAGTCCAGTCCGATGGCCTGGCAGCAGGCCTCCAGGGCCAGGGCCTGACCCTGGCTGTCCGCCGCGCCGCCCAGCAGAGCGTCCCAGGCGGTGGAGCCGGCGGACTCGTCTGTCCGGCACCGGTCCATGAGCCGGCCGCATAAAAGCCGCAGCCGCTCCGCCTGGTCCAGGGCTTCCTCCTTCTTAGAGGGGGTCGGCGAGGGAGAGGGGGACGGGGCCGCGTCGGCCGCGGGCGCCGGGGTCAGGCCCGCGGTGATCTCCGTCAGAGCCGTGGCCAGCTGCTCCCGCCGCTGGGCAAGCTCCCCGCTCTCCAGGCCGTAGTCCAGGCTCAGCTCCGCGATGCGGCTCACGCCCGTCTCCGGGAACAGGCCCACCTCCGCCTCCGGCAGCACGGGGCATGCCAGCGGGTCGGCGTAATAGGCATTCGAGACGTATTCGCGCAAGGTGTCCGCCGTGGCGGAGGCGTCGGCGATCTCCAGGACCAGATAGGTCTCTCCCGCCCGGAGGGCCCGGTCCAGCCGGTCCGTCAGGGCGGAGACGGAGCTTGTCCGCTCCAGGGCCTCCACCTGGGCGGCGGAGCGCTTGTAGGTGACGCTGATCTCCGCCTGGTAGTAGCTGACGATCCGGCTCAGGTCATAGCTGATGTAGTCCACCGCGAAGGCCCCCAGGGCCGTGGAGGACTTCACGTCCCAGCAGGCGGTGGAGATGTCCTGGCTGAGGGAGCCCTCGTAGCCGTTGAATTGCAGCTGGGCGGACTCCGCGTGGTCCGTCACCAGCCGCAGCACCGCCCGGCGCAGAGCGGCGTAGTTGGTGATGTTGTCGTAGGCGGGCTCCTCCCCGCTTTCCTCCTGGGCGGCCGGGGCCTGATAGGGCTCCCGGGAGGAATACTCCGTGTCGTACAGGACGGAGCAGCCGGCCAGGGCCAGAAGCGCCAGGGCCAGCAGGAGGGGCAGGGCCCGGCGGAGGGGGCTCATATCAGTAGCCCAGGTCCTGCCGGACCAGCACGACCTCCATGCTCTCGCACCAGGAGGGCTTTTTCCACATCACCACCAGGGCGTTGCAGATCCGGTCGGGGCTTGCGCAGTCGTGGCAGATGCCGTCCACGGCGCAGGGGGTCTTTTTGTGCAGCCGCTGGGCGTTTTTGGGCGCGGCCACGTTCCGGGCCCGGTCCAGGGCCTCCGGGAAGGGGCCGGAGAGCTTGTTCTCGCCGATCACGAAGATCACCCGCTCCTTTTTCATCAGCGTGCCGGCCACCCGGTTGCCCCGGCCGTCGATGTTCAGTATGTACCCCTCCTGGGAGACGGCGTTGGCGCTGGTGATGTATACCTGGGCGTTGCAGGCGGGGATGCAGGTGTCGTCCCCCGGCGCGACCTGGTGCCAGAGGACGGTGTTGTCCGCCTTCAGCCGGTCGTAAAGGCCCGTCTGGCCCAGGGTCACGCTGCCCCCCATGCCCACGGTCTTGCCGTGCAGGGAGCCGGCCAGATAGTCCGCCGCAGCCTCCGCCGTGTCAAATTCCGTGACGGTGAAGCCGTTTTTCCGAAGATTCTCCACGATCTTTTCCATTGCAGTGCCTCCTTATATGAAAAGTAGATGTTTCAATCAGCTTTCGCTATATCCTGGAAATTCTTGCCGAACACCTCATGGGACTGGGTGACGATGACGAAGGCGTGCTCGTCGATGTCGGATACAAGCTTTTTCAGGGCGGGGATCTGGTTGCGCCGGACGGCGCAGAGGACCACGTCCCGTTCCTCGCCGCTGTAGGCCCCCTCGCCCTTCAAAAGCGTGGCCCCCCGGTGCAGACTGACGCCGATGCGCTGGGCGATGGTGTGGGGGTGGACGGTGATGATGTAGCACACGCTGGAGTTGGCCGTGCCGTACAGCAGCAGATTCACCACCCGGCTGGACACGAACATGGTGATGATGGTGTACATGGCCGCGTCGGCCCGCTTGAAGATCAGGGCGAAGGCCACCACCACCGTGGCGTCCAGCGCCAGGCCGATGGTGCCAAGCTGGATATAGCCGTACTTCCGGCGCAGCAGCCGGGACAGGATGTCCGTGCCGCCGCTGGTGCCGCCGGTGGTGAAGATGAGACCGTAGCCCAGGCCCTTCATGAGACCCCCGTATACCGCCGCCAGCAGGATGTCGTCGGTGAGGGTGAGGCGGAACAGGTTGAAAAAGTCGATGGCCAGGCTGGAGCCCACCATGCCGATCAGGGAGTAGATGATGAACCGCAGGCCGAACTTTTTCCAGGCCACCACGAAAAGCGGGACGTTCATGACGATGATCATCACGCCCACGGGCAGGCCCGTCAGCAGGTTGATGATCTGGGCGATGCCGGTGAGTCCGCCGGAGACGATGCTGTTGGGGTAGGTGAGAAAGGAGAAGCTGGCCCCCGCGATGAGGCAGCCCAGCACATTGACCGCCACGGCCCTGCCGTCCGTGGCCAGAAAACGCTTTACTTTGTCCATGATCGACCTCGTGTGGTGTGCGGCGAAGGGCGCACAGAATGAAGCTATGATCGCCGCCAGGCGATACCATATTGACTGGCCCCCTTGTGCAAAGGGAGCTGTCAGCGCGAAGCGCTGACTGAGGGATTGTTACCAAGCTGGGATATATATCCAAGGCTGGTAACAACCCCTCCGAGCCGCCTGACGGCGGCCCACCTCCCCTTGCACAGGGGAGGCGTTCCAAGAGGTGTGCGCCTGCGGCGCGATCATCTTTTGCCTTTCAAACGAACGATAGCTGTTCTTCACCCCGGTCGGCGTCCGTCAATTTTGCTCCGGCGGCGGGGATGGAGCGGACCCGGTAGCGGGACTGGTTCTGGATGGCGGTCTCGGAAAGAGGCCGGGCATCTACTACCGGGTGCTTTTTCACGGTCATGACCTGCACGCCCTGGGTGGAGCGGCTGGTCTTGGGGGCCAGCAGCGCCGTGGAGAACACCACGCACCGGCCCTCCGCCGTGGTGACGGCCACCTCCGTCTCCCCCTCCAAGGGCAGGAGCGATACCAGGGGGCTCTTATCGGAGTACGCGCCGGTGAGCCGCTTGCGGTTGGTCTTGGTGGCGTAGGCGGAAAGAGGCAGCCGGGCGCACTTGCCGTTTTGGAAAAACAGCAAAATGGTCCCGGAGTAATCCCCCGCCAGGGCCGCGGCCAGGAAGGTCTCTCCCTCGTCGAAGCCCAGAATGCCCGGCAGGTAGTCCCCCAGGGCGCTGGCCTTGGTCTCCTTCACGTCCGCCACCCGCAGCTTGTATGCCTGCTGCTTATCGGTGAACAGTAAGAGCTCCGCGCTGTTGGAGGCCTCCCAGTACCAGCCCAGGGCGTCGTCCTCCTTGTACTTCTGCTCGCCGCTCATGCGCAGGCTCTGGGGGGTGATCTTCTTGAAATACCCGTGCCGGGACAAAAACAGGTGCACCGGGTAGTCCTCGGCGGCGGCCTCGGCCTCGTCGAGATCCTCGATCTCCCGGGCGTAGACCAGGCCGGTCCGCCGGGGGGAGGGGTACTTTTTCATGACCGCCTTCAACTCGTCGGCGATGATGGAGCGGATGCGGCGCTTGTTTTTGAGGGTGTCCTCCAGGTCGGCGATGTCCTTGGCCAGCTCCTCGGTCTCGGCCACCCGCTTTAAGATGTACTCCCGGTTGATGTTCCGCAGCTTGATCTCCGCCACGAACTCCGCCTGGACCTGGTCGATGCCGAAGCCGATCATCAGGTTGGGCACCACCTCCGCATCCGTCTCCGTCTCCCGGATGATGGCGATGGCCCGGTCGATGTCCAGCAAAATGGCCTTCAGGCCCTCCAGCAGGTGGAGCTTCTCCTTTTTCCGGGACATGTCGAAGTATACCCGCCGCCGGACGCACTCCGTCCGCCAGGCGATCCACTCCGTCAGGATGTCCCGGACCCCCAGTACCTGGGGGGAGCCGGCGATGAGGATGTTGAAGTTGCAAGGGTAATTGTCCTGCAAGGGGGTGAGCTTGAAGAGCTTGGCCATGAGCCGGTCCGGGTCCGTGCCCCGCTTCACATCGATGGCCAGCTTGAGCCCGCCCAGGTCCGTCTCGTCCCGCATGTCGGCGATCTCTTTGATCTTGCCCTCTTTTATGAGGTCCCGGCACCGGTCGATGACGGCCTCGGCGGTGGTGGTGTAGGGCAGCTCGTATATCTCGATGATGTGTTCCTTTTCCACGTAGCGCCACCGGGCCCGGACCGGGAAGGAGCCACGGCCGGTCCGGTAGATGGACGCCATCTGGCCCGGGTCGTAGACGATCTCCCCGCCGGTGGGGAAGTCCGGGGCGGGCATGGTGGTCATGGGATCGTGGTCCGGGTTTTTCAAAAGCTCCACGGTGGTCTGGCACACCTCCGCCAGGTTGAAGCCGCATATCTGGCTGGCCATGCCCACGGCGATGCCCAGATTGGCGCTGACCAGCACGTTGGGGAAGGTGGTGGGCAGGAGCGTGGGCTCGGTGGTGGTGTTGTCGTAGTTGGGCTGGAAGTCCACCGTGTCCTTGTCGATGTCCCGGAACAGCTCCGCGCACACCGGGGCCAGCTTGGCCTCCGTGTACCGGCTGGCGGCGTAGGCCATGTCCCGGGAATAGACCTTGCCGAAGTTGCCCTTGCTGTCCACGAAGGGCACGTTCAGCGCCCCGTTGTCACGAGTCAGGCGGACCATGGTCTCATAGATGGCCGCGTCCCCGTGGGGGTTATAGTGCATGGTCTGGCCCACGATGTTGGCGGACTTGGTCCGGGCCCCGTTCAGAAGGCCCATCTTGTACATGCAGTACAAAAGCTTCCGATGGCTGGGCTTGAACCCGTCGATCTCCGGGATGGCCCGGGACACGATCACGCTCATGGCGTAGGGCATGAAGTTCAGCTCCAGGGTGTCGGTGATGGGCTGGTCGATGGTCTCTCCCCGCAGGCCCATCACGTTGGGGTCCGTCCCCCGCTTTTTCGGTTCTGTATCCTTGGATCTACGTGCCATAGATATTTCTGCCTTTTCTCAAAGCTCCCCGCTCAGACTGCGGGGGGCAGGGTGAAGGTCTGGAAGCAGCGCTCCGGGCCCGCAATGGGATAGAAAAGCCCCACCGCGCACAGGGCCCCGTCCGCGTCCAGATAGGGCATGGCCCGGGCGACGATGTCGTCCGAGAGGGAATTATCCCGCTGGGCGTCGATGAACGTCTCGTCCGTGAAGCCGGCGAAGGCGTCGTACTGGGCGGAGACGGCCTGGCGCAGCAGCTCGTTGAACTGCTCCCGGTCGATCTCAAGGGCCGCGAACAGCTCCCGGTCGCTGATGCGCTCCCCGTCGGTCAGGGAGACGTTGTAGACAAAGTAGTCGCACAGGTCGTTGGCGTCGTACCGGACGACGGCCAGCACGGACAGGATATCGCCGCGCACGGCCCAGCTGTAGTCGATGCCGATGATATAGGACCACTCCCCGCTGTCGGCGGCGTACTGCACGTCGTACATGTACCCCTCGTACAGGTCCGCCCACATGGCGGCGTTCACCGCCGCCGCGCCGGGACCGGGCAGATTTATCCGGGGGATGTGATATTCCCCGTCGTATTCCGCGCCGGTCGAATAGGTATAGGCGTCGGTCACCAGGTCATCCATCCCCATCCGGGCCAGGGCCGGGACGGAAAGGCTCAGGACCAGCAGCCCGGCCAAAAGGATGCTCAGAAGTTTTTTCATGGTATTGCCTCTCCCCAGTTCGTTATGAAATATCAGCAAGCTCAAGATACTTATAGCCCTCCCGGGCGATATGCTGCTTGCGGCCCTCCAGGTCGTTGCCCTCGAAAAGCTCGAAGTAGTAGGCCGTGCGCTCCGCGTCCTCGGGCAGCACCCGGATGAGCCGCCGGGTCTCGGGATTCATGGTGGTCAGCCACATCATCTCCGCCGAGTTTTCCCCCAGGCCCTTGGACCGGTTCACGGTGAAGCGGCTCTTTCCCAGGTCCTCCACGATCCGGTTCTTCTCCCCGTCGGAGTAGGCGTACCAGGTCTTTTCCCTGCAGGTGATCTCGTAAAGGGGCGACTCGGCGATGTACACGTACCCCTCCCGGATCAGCGTCGGGGTCAGCCGCCATAGCATGGTCAGGATCAGGGTCCGGATCTGGAAGCCGTCCACGTCCGCGTCGGTGCAGATGACCACCTTGTTCCAGCGGAGGTTTCCAAGGTCGAAGTTGTTCAGGTCCTTGCCATGCTTGGCCACCTCCACCCCGCAGCCCAGCACCTTCAAAAGGTCCGTGATGATGTCGCTTTTGAAGATGCGGCCATAATCGGCCTTCAGGCAGTTCAGGATCTTGCCCCGGACGGGCATGATGCCCTGGAATTCCGCGTCCCGGCCCATCTTGCAGGAGCCCAGGGCGGAGTCCCCCTCCACGATGTAAAGCTCCCGCCGCTCCGGATCCCGGCTGCGGCAGTCCACGAACTTCTCTACGCGGCTGACGATGTCCATGGAGCCGGTGAGCTTTTTCTTGATGTTCAGCCGGGCACGCTCGGCCTGCTCCCGGCTGCGCTTGTTGATGAGCACCTGCTCGGCCATCCGGTCCGCCTCGGCCTTGTGCTCGATGCACCAGATCTCCAGCTTCTCCTTGAAGAAGTCGTTCATGGCCTCCTGGATGAACCGGTTCGTGATGGATTTTTTCGTCTGGTTCTCATAGCTGGTCTGGGTGGAGAAGCAGTTGGTCACCAGCACCAGGCAGTCCTGCACGTCCTGGAAGGATATTTTGGACTCGTTTTTCTGGTACTTGCCGATCTTCTTGATGTAGGCGTCCACGGCGTAGACGAACCCCGTGCGGGCGGCCTTGTCCGGCGCGCCGCCGTGCTCCAGCCAGGAGGAGTTGTGGTAGTACTCCAGCAGGTTCACCCGGTTGGAGAAGCAGAAGGCTGCAGAGAGCTTCACCTTGTACTCCGCCTTGTCGGCCCGGTCCCGGCCCCGGCGCTCTGCCTCGATGAACGCGGGTGCGGTCAGAGTCTGCTCCCCGGCGGTCTCCGCCACGTAATCCAGGATGCCCTGCTCGTACAGGTAATCGGTGGTCTCGAACTTGGCCCCGTGCTGGATGCGAAGCCGGAAGGTGACCCCCGCGTTCACCACCGCCTGCCGGCGCAGGGTGTCCCGGAACCATTCCTCCGGGATATCGATGTCCGTGAACACCTCCAGGTCCGGCTTCCACCGGTGGGTGGTGCCGGTCTTTTTCCGGTCGGCGGAGGATTTTTTGAGTTCGCCCACGATCTCGCCCTTCTCAAAGCGCAGATCGTACCGGCTGCCGTCCCGCCAGACCGTCACGTCCATGTACGCGGAGGAATACTGGGTGGCGCAGGCGCCCAGGCCGTTCAGGCCCAGGGAGTACTCGTAGCTCTCGCCCTCCTCGTTATCGTACTTGCCGCCGGCGTACAGCTCGCAGTACACCAGCTCCCAGTTATACCGCCCCTCGGCGCTGTTCCAGTCCACCGGGCAGCCCCGGCCGAAGTCCTCCACCTGGATGGAATGGTCCTCGAACCGGGTGACGGTGATCAGGTCCCCGTAGCCCGCCCGGGCCTCGTCGATGGAGTTGGATAAGATCTCAAATACAGAGTGCTCGCAGCCCTCCAGCCCGTCGGAGCCGAAGATGACGCCGGGGCGCTTGCGCACCCGGTCCGCCCCCTTGAGCTGGCTGATGGATTCGTTGCCGTAGATTTCCTTCTTCGCTTTCGCCATAATTTCCTCGCTGTTCACAATATCTTGATGTCAGGTGGACATAATCGACCCATTATGGGCACAGTATATCATATTTATTAAAAAAAGCAAGAAAAGAGCGGGGACAGGAAAAAGCGGCGAAGCCGCACACCGCTTATGGCCCCCTTGTGCAAAGGGGGCTGTCGCCGCCGTCAGGCGGTGACTGAGGGATTGTTACCAAGCTTGGATGTATTTCCAAGACTGGTAACAACCCCTCCGCCTCGCTTCGCTCGGCACCTCCCCTTGCACAGGGGAAGCTTTCAAAGAGGTAGGGTGATATAAAAACTGCGGGGGCCAATGCCCCCGCCAAAGATGTGCGCACGCGTTTTTTCTCTCTGCCCATAGTATACGTCTAAAACCGGAAGAACACAAATACAATTTCTGGTAAGGAGGGATGGACATGCCGGTGTATTTTTTCAAGGCGCTGTTTGTGGTGGCGGGTCTGGGCCTGGTCCTGCTGGCTTATGACCTGATCCGCCGGGTGAAGTCCTGGCCGGGCAGAGCGTGTCTGCACGCGCTGGCGGGCCTGGCGGCCCTGTTCACGGCCAACGCCGTGGGGGAGCTGCTGGGCCTGGGGGTTGGCCTGAACGGCCTGACCCTGCCCGTGTCGGCGGTGCTTGGTGTTCCGGGGGTGGGACTTCTGTGGGCGGTGAAGTATTTGTTGTAGTGGAAATTGATTATGACTCATTATTTTTGCCCCTCGTTTAACGTCTCTTCAATGGAAAACCACGGTCCGGTCTGCTATGATGGGACCATGATTTCAAGGAGGTGCGCGTCATGCAGATCGGAGAGGTGATCCGGGAGCATCGGAGGCGGCTGGGGCTGACTCAGGAGCAGGTGGCGGACCGGCTGGGGGTCACGGCCCCGGCGGTGAACAAGTGGGAGCGTGGAGTTTCCCATAGTTAAGGAGACTACACCAAAGACCCACGCTTGCCTTACTTCCGCATCAATAAATATGGAGGCAATTCGATGAAACGTCTGATTTCCTATGATTTCAATATGGATACTGCTTGCGTAGAACTGCGGTATGACGATGGCAGCATGATCTCCATCGACTGTACTGCCGTGGAGAACGAAGTGGCCGATAATATGTATCAGCGGTCGGAGTTGGATTATCTGATCTACAATGACCCGCTGGCGTATGCCGATTTGATCCTAAACGGCGATCCGGAAAAGTATTTGGACGCGGTGACAGTACATCGCTTTGAATACGTTCCCCGTTCCTTTCGAGAAACAGGTCTCACAGCAGGCAGCAGGGGGATAGCCTCATGGGGTCCCCGCAAAACATGGTTTTGTGGGG
>CANPXZ010000052.1 GCA_947587485.1 uncultured Oscillospiraceae bacterium
CCCATGGTGGTGTTCGCGGGCAAGTCCAACGTGGGCAAGAGCTCCGTCATCAACTGCCTGCTGGGCCGGAAAAACCTTGCCCGGGTCGGCTCCGCCCCGGGCAAGACAACCAATATCAACTACTTCCTGGTGGGGGACAGCGTCTGGTTCGTGGACCTGCCGGGGTACGGCTATGCCAAGGTGCCCCAGGCGGAGCGGGCCCGGTGGGGCGCGCTCATGCAGGACTTTTTTGCCGAGCGCGGGCGCATCACCCTGGGCGTGCAGATCGTGGACGGCCGCCATGCCCCCACGGCCCTGGACATCCAGATGAACGAGCTGTTCGCCATCTGCGGCTGCCCCCGGGTGGTGGTGGCCAACAAGTGGGATAAACTGAAAAGGTCGGAGATGGAGCCGAACCTGGCCCGCATCCGCGAAACGCTTGGATTGGGGGAGAACGCCATGCTGGTGCCCTTCTCCGCCGAGAAGCGGACCGGCCGGGAGACGCTTCTGGGGGCGATATCCGCCCGGGTGTGAGCTATGGGAGGATTTGCAAACGTATTTCGCAATCTGGACTGGTCCGTGCTGACAGACATCCTGTTTTCCATCATCCCGGCACTGCTGTGCATCACGCTCCATGAGCTGAGCCACGGGGCCGTGGCCTATATGCTGGGGGACGACACGGCCAAGCGGGCCGGGCGGCTGACCCTGAACCCCATCCGGCACATCGACCCCTGGGGCATGGTGATGATGGTGCTGTTTCGCTTCGGCTGGGCCAAGCCCGTGCCGGTGAATATGTACAAATTCAAAAAGCCCCGGCAGGGCATGGCTATCACCGCCCTGGCGGGCCCACTGGCCAACCTCATCATCGCGGCGGTGTTCCTGTTTCTGTACGGGCTGTTGTACCGGCCCCTGTACGTGGAGACCGACAGCGCCTTTTTGCGGGCGGTGCTGGAGATGGTGTGGACCACGGCCTACATGTCCCTGGCGCTGGCGGTGTTCAATCTGATCCCCATCTCGCCCCTGGACGGGTCCAAGATCCTCTTCTCGTTTTTGAGCGACAGCGCCTACGACAAGCTCATGCGCTATGAGCGCTACGGCATGATCGTGCTGATGCTGCTGGTGGTGACCGGGGGCCTGTCCGGGACGCTCTCCGACGTCACGGGCTGGGTATACGACAAGCTCTTTTTCATCGCGGAATTTGGTTTTGAATTGGTGAACTGATCTATGGAAAACCCCACCTTCCATCTGGAGGGCGTCGTCAGATCCAAGGAGGAGATGCAGGACTTTGAAGGCCCGCTGACCCTCATTCTGATGCTCCTGGCAAAAAACAAAATAGAGATCCGGGACATCAAAATCGCGGACATCCTGGACCAGTACCTGGCCTGGCTTGCCCGGATGCAGCAGATGGACCTGGAGGTGGCCAGCGAGTTCGTGCAGATGGCCTCCCACCTGGTGTACATCAAGACAAAGACCCTGCTGGCCGGCACGGAGGAGGTCTCCGAGCTGGAGCTTCTCATGTCCAGCCTGGAGCAGCTGCAAAGCCGGGACGCCTTCGCCGCCGTGAAGGAGAACGTGCCGGCCCTGAGTCTGGCGCTGGAGGCGGGAGCGCGGCTTTATTCCACGCCTCCGGAGCCCATGCCCAAGTACGGCGCGTACGACTACCATCACGAGCCGTGGGAGCTGCTGGCGGCCCTGGCGGGGATGCTGCGCAAGGGCGTGGCGGTGCCGGAGGAAGAGGGGACCGTGCCCGTGCCCCGGCCCATCGTGTACAGCGTGCAGGACAAGAGCCGGCAGCTGATCGGCCTGTTGCGGGAAAAGGGTCGGTCGTCCCTGCGGGCGTTGTACGCGCTGGCGGAGAGTCGTTCGGAGGTGGTGGCCACGTTTTTGTCGCTGCTGACCATGTGCTCCATGGGGAGCGTGACCATCGACCGGGACGGGGACGATTACGCCGTGAACTTCACCGGCGGCGATACGGAAGCCATTTTGGAGAGCATGGATTATGGATAAAATAGAACTGAAAAGCGCCGTGGAGGCCATATTGTTCGCCTCGGGGGAGCCGGTGAGCGCGGCGCGGATCGCCGTGGTGACCGACTCGGACGAACAGGATGTGCTGGCCGCCGGGGCGGAGCTGGCGGAGGAATACGCATCCCAAAAGCGGGGCATCCGGCTGGTGCGGCTCAACGACTCCTTGCAGCTGCACAGCGCCCCGGAGCACGCCGACGCCATTACCCGGGCCCTGGAGCAGCGCCGCGCGCCCAAGCTTTCCCCCGCGTCGCTGGAGGTGCTGGCCATAGCGGCCTATTTCCAGCCGGTGACCAGGGCCTACATCGAGCAGATGCGGGGCGTGGATAGCTCCTACACCGTGGGCGTGCTGACGGAGCGGGGCATGATCGAGCCCTGCGGGACTCTGGAGGCGGTGGGCCGGCCCACCCTGTACCGGACCACGGACCTGTTTTTGCGGACCATGGGCATCTCCAGCCTGGCGGAGCTGCCGCCGCTGCCTGAGATCGCCGGCAGCGACGCGGCCCGGGAGTTGCAGGAGAAGGTGGATGCTCTGCGGGCGGCGGAGGAAGCGGCCAAGGCCCGGGATGAGGAAACGGCCCGGCAGGCAGCCGGGCAGATGGAGGTAAAGGAGGGTGCTGTCGAGCCTTGACAGCCATTTGGATCGCCGGAGGCATACTGCTGTTCCTCGGTGCGCTGGCCTTGGCGCCGGTGCGCCTGGAGGCGGCATACGCCAACGGCGTCTTTACGCTCACCGGCCGGGCGGGACCTGTGCCGGTGAAGCTGTTTCCAAGGGAAGAGGCCACGGGCCGGGAGCTGGAAGAGGACGCTGAGCGGGAGGAAAAGAGCCTTCTCCGGCGGGTACCGCTTCCGGTGCTGAGGCTGCTGGCCCAAAGCGAACGGCGGCCCCTGGGATGGCTTCTCCGGCGGGCGAGGATCGACGCGCTCCGGCTGCGCTATACGGCGGCCGGCCCGGACCCATACGCCGCCGCCATGGCCTATGCCCGGGCGGGTCTCGCCATGGAGGGCGTCGCCCGGATGGTGTCGGGGGCGGACCTGCGGGCGGAGGTGGACTTTGACGGGGCGAGGTCCAAAGCGGAAGGCCGCCTGGCCGTGTCCGCCCGGCTGGGCCAGGCGGTTTATGCCGCCGCCTGTTTTGGGATCGCCTTTTTGCGGGGATACTACCGGTATAAACGTGAAAAGGAATGATGTGTCATGGCAGATCAAGCGGTCAGCGAGCTGATGGAGGGGGCGCTGGACAAGATCCGGGGCATGGTGGATTCCAGCACCGTGGTCGGCACGCCCATCAGCACCCCGGACGGGGCGACACTGATCCCGGTGTCCCGGCTGAGCTTCGGCTTTGCCTCCGGGGGAAACGATAAGACCGCCTCGCCCTCCAAGCCCGGCGTCTGGGGCGGCGGCGGCGCGGCGGTGAAGGTGGAGCCGGTGGGGTTTCTGCTGGCGAAGGACGGGGGAGCCAGGATGCTGTGCATCCAGCCGCCGGCGTTCTCCGCGGCGGACCGGCTCGTCGACATGACCCCGGAGCTGCTGGAGAAGATCGAGGGCTATATCGACAAGTACGGGAAAAAACAGCCGGACAAGGGTTAAATTTCCAGGTCTTGGCTATAATAAGCACGGTCGGAAAGGTCGTGCTTATTATGAAGAGACTGACGGCGGCAGTTCTTGCCGCGCTGTTTTTTGCATCGCCCGCGCCGGCGTCCCACGGCGAAGAGGCGGCCCCGGACGTGTCGGCTCAAACGGCGGTGGTGATGGAGGCGGAGAGCGGCCGGACCCTCTGGGAGAAGGACGCGGACGCGCCCATGCTCATCGCCAGCACCACGAAGATCATGACGGCGCTGGTGGTGCTGGAGCGCTGCGACTTGGACGCGGATGTGACCGTGGACGCCGCCTGGACGGGCATCGAGGGCTCGTCCATGTACCTGAAGCCGGGCCAGCGGCTCACGGTCCGGGACCTGCTGTACGGGCTGCTGCTGGCCTCCGGCAACGACGCGGCGGTGACCCTGGCCTGCGTCGCGGCCGGGTCCGTGGAGGCCTTCGCCGGGCTGATGAATGAAAAGGCAGCGGCCCTGGGCTGCGCGAACACCCACTTCGCCAACGCCAACGGCCTGGACGACCCGGAGCACTATGCCAGCGCCCGGGACCTGGCCATCATCACCCGGGAGGCGCTGAAGTTCGACGACTTCCGCCGGATCGTATCCGCTCCGGCCTGGACCGTGGGGGAGAACACCTATACCAACCACAACAGGCTGCTGTGGGAGTGCGAGGGCGTGTTCGGCGGCAAGACCGGCTATACCATGGCGGCGGGCCGGACCCTGGTGACCTGCTGCGAGCGGGGCGGCCTGACGCTCATCTGCGTCACCCTGTCGGACCCGGACGACTGGGACGACCACAAGGCCCTGTATTCCTGGGCCTACGGGCTGTACGCCCGGGACGACGTGCTGGCGGGGGCGTCCTGGACGGTGCCGGTCATCGGCGGCACGGAGGACTCGGTGCCGGTGACGGCGGGGGAGGAACTCGGCGTGCTCCACCGGGCGGGGGACCAGATCACGGTGCAATACCGGCTGCCGTCGTTCGTCTACGCGGCGGTGGAGGCGGGCCGTACGGCCGGCGAGGCCGTGGCCTATATCGGCGGCCGGGAGGCCGGGCGCGCGCCGCTGGTCTACGCCCGGGACGTGGCCCAGGCCCAGCCGGACGAGCCCACATTCTGGGAGCGGGTCCGGGACTTGATCGAATGACAGAAGGGAGCCCCTATCATCCCATGAAGGAACGACTGCAAAAGCTGATCTCCTCGGCGGGCATTGCCTCCCGGCGGGCCGCAGAGGAGATGATCAGGGCCGGCCGGGTGACGGTGAACGGGACCCCGGCGGCCATAGGGACCTCCGCCGACCCGGACGCGGACGAGATCCGGGTGGACGGCCAGCCTCTTCGCCTGCCGGAGCGCCGGCGGTACATAGTTCTGCACAAGCCAAAAGGATACGTGACCACCCTCCATGACGATCGGGGCCGGCCCACCGTGGCGGACCTGGTGCGGGACGCTGGCGGGCGGCTGTATCCCGTGGGGCGGCTGGATATGGACTCGGAGGGACTTCTCATCCTCACGGACGACGGCCGGGCCGCAGACCGGCTCATGCACCCGTCCCATCAGGTGGACAAGGTGTACACCGTATTCGTCCAGGGGCAGGATATCCCCGGCGCGGCGGCGAAGCTGCGGGCCATGGACAGCCTGGAGGGGGAGCCCATCGCCCGGCCCGCCGTCACCCTCATCGAGCGCAAAGGGTCCGGCGCGGAGCTGCAGATCGTCATCCACGAGGGGAAAAACCGGCAGATCCGCCGGATGTGCGCCGCCTGCGGCCTGAGCGTCCGCCGCCTGATCCGCATCGCGGAGGGGCCGATCACCCTGGGGGCTCTGCCGCCGGGGAAATGGAGAAATATGACGGCGGATGAAATTTCCTACCTGCGCAACCTTTAAATTTTGCTGATTTAAGGGATAAAAGCTGCCGGGTTTGCAAGAAATCAGAAAATTTGCAGATAAGACTTGCATTTTTGCAAAAATGCAGTATGATGTCCATGTTCCATTTTGCCATTGGAAGTGGGAGACGGATATGGAAAAGGATATTTTGTCGCTTTTGAACGGGACGGACCGGCACATGTCCAAGGGCCAGCGCCTGATCGCCCGGTATATCACGGAGAACTATGACAAGGCCGCCTTCATGACGGCGGGAAAGCTGGGCCGGACGGTGGGCGTGAGCGAGTCCACGGTGGTCCGCTTCGCCACGGAGCTGGGCTTTGACGGCTACCCGGGCATGCGCCGGGCCATGCAGGAGATGGTCCGCAGCCGCCTGACCAGCGTGCAGCGCATCGCCGTGGCTAAGGACATGCTGGACGGGGCGGACGTGCTCAAGTCCGTCATGACCTCCGACATCGAAAATCTCCAGGCATCCATGGAGGCCCTGGACCGGGGGGAGTTCGACCGGGCGGTGGAGGCCATCGGCGGGGCGGAGCACCTGTACATCGTGGGCATGCGCTCCTCTGCGTCCCTGGCCAGCTTCATGGGTTTTTACATGAATCTGCTGGTGGAGGACGTGCGGCTGATCCACAATACCACCGCCAACGAGGTCTATGAGCAGATCATGCGCATCGGCCCCGGGGACGTGTACGTGGGCATCAGCTATCCCCGGTATTCCTCCGGGTCCCTGAAGGCCATGGAATTCGCCAAGCGCCAGGGGGCCGCGGTCATCGCTCTGACGGACAACGAAAGCTCCCCCGCCGCGAAGCTTGCGGACATCAAGCTCTACGCCAAGAGCGACATGGTGTCGTTTCTGGACTCGCTGGTGGCGCCCATGAGCCTTATCAACGCCCTGATCGTGGCGGTGGCCAACAAGCGGCGGGACTCTCTGGACGAGACCTTCGGGTATCTGGAAAAGCTCTGGAGCGAGTACGGAGTGTTCACGGTTGAAAGCTGACGTGGTGGTGATCGGCGGCGGAGCCGCCGGGATGATGGCGGCGGGCACGGCGGCGGAGCAGGGCCTGGGCGTGGCGCTGCTGGAGCCAAACGAGAAGCTGGGGCGAAAGCTGCGCATCACCGGCAAGGGCCGGTGCAACGTGACCAACAGCTGCGACGTGCGGACCTTTCTGGAGAACGTCCCCACCAATCCGAAATTCCTCTACAGCTCCGTCACGGCCTTCCCGCCGGCGGCGGCCATGGCCTTTTTCGAGGGTCTGGGCGTGCCGCTGAAGACGGAGCGGGGGAGCCGGGTGTTCCCCCAGTCGGACGACGCCAACGACGTGGCGGAGGCGCTCTCCCGCTGGCTGCGGACCCTGGGCGTGCGCCATGTGCGAAATCGGGCCCTGGCCGTGGCGACAGACGGGGCCGGTTCGGTCCGGGCGGTGGCCACGGACAGAGGGGAGATACCCTGCCGGGCGGCGGTGCTGGCAACAGGAGGGCTGTCCTATCCCGCCACCGGCTCCACCGGGGACGGCTACGCCATGGCGAGAGCGCTGGGACACCATATCGTCCCGGCCCGGGCGTCCCTGGTGCCTTTGGAGAGTCCGGCGGGTTACTGCGCCGAGCTGGCCGGGTTCGCGCCGCGAAACGTGGACATGACCGTACTGGAGGACGGGAAGGATATCTATACCGAGCGGGGCGAGATGCTCTTCGCCCACTTTGGCGTGACGGGCCCGCTGGTGCTGTCCGCCAGCGCCCGCATGCGCCGGTGGGGGGAGAGGACCTATGCTCTGGCCATCGACTTCAAGCCCGCCCTTACGCCGGAGAAGCTGGACGAGCGCATGCTGCGGGATTTTGAGAAGTACCGCAACCGGGACCTGGCCAACGCCCTGACAGATCTGCTGCCCAGGAGCATGATCCCGGTGGTCCTGGACCTGGCGGACATCCCGGCCCAGACCAAGGTTCACGACGTGACCCGGACCCAGCGCCAGGCCCTGGGGGCGCTCCTGAAAGCGTTCCCCGTGCCGGTGAGCGGACCAAGGCCCGTGGCGGAGGCCATCGTCACCGGCGGCGGCGTGGACGTGCGGCAGGTGGACCCCCGGACCATGATGTCCAAGCGGACGCCGGGACTCTACTTCGCCGGGGAGATACTGGACGTGGACGCCTATACGGGCGGATTCAATTTACAGATCGCATGGGCCACCGGCCGCCGGGCCGGGCTGGCCCTGGGAAAGGATAGGGAGCATGGCTGAAAAATACTGCGCCGTCGCCATCGACGGCCCCTCCGGCGCGGGCAAGAGCACCATCGCCAGGGCGGCCGCCGCACGCTGCGGCTTCATCTATGTGGACACCGGGGCCATCTACCGGACGGTGGGCCTGGCGGTCCGTCGGGCGGACGCGGACCCCCATGACGAGGCGGCCGTGGCGGCGCTGCTGCCGGGACTGGACATCGGGTTCGACTACGGGCCCGACGGACAGCAGCGGATGAAGCTGAACGGGGAGGACGTGTCGGAGGCCATCCGCACGCCGGAGGGGTCCATGTACGCCTCCGCCGTGGCGGCGCTGCCGGCGGTGCGGGCGTTTTTGCTGGACATGCAGCGGGACATGGCCCGGAGGCACAGCGTGGTCATGGACGGCCGGGACATCGGCACGGTGGTGCTGCCGGAGGCGGAGCTGAAGGTGTTTCTGACCGCGTCGCCGGAGGCAAGGGCGAAACGGCGGCTTCTGGAGCTGAGCGCCAAGGGGGACCCCAGCACCTTTGAGCAGGTACTGGCGGACATGGCCCGCCGGGACGAGCAGGACTCCAGCCGGGCCGCCGCGCCCTTAAAGGCGGCGGAGGACGCCGTGCTGGTGGACACGTCCGACATGACCCTGGAGGAGAGCATCGACCATGTGTGCGCGCTGGTGAAGGAGCGCTGCGGCCGGGGATGAACGTGATCGTGGCCGAGAACGCCGGGTTCTGCTTCGGCGTGGACCGGGCGGTAAAGCTGGCGGAGCAGACCCTGGACGGGGAGGGCTCCTGCTGGAGCCTGGGGGAGCTGACCCACAACCGGGACGTGGTGGACCGGCTGACGGCCAAGGGCATGCGTACGGCCCGGTCCGTGGACCAGGTGCCGGACGGGGCCACCGTGCTCATCCGGGCCCACGGGGTGCCCCGGGCGCAGATGTCCGCCCTGGAGGCGCGGGGCTGCCGGATCGTGGACGCCACCTGCCCCAAGGTATCCCGCATCCATAAGATCGTGGAGCGGGCCGGCGGGGAGGGCCGGCAGGTGGTGGTGTTCGGCGAGCCCAGCCACCCGGAGGTGCAGGGCATCTGCGGCTGGTGCCATGACGCGGCGGTGGTCCGGGACATGGAGGACTTCGCCCGCTGGGCAGCGGAAAACCGTATCGCCCCCGACGCACCCCTCACGGTGGTTTTTCAGACAACTTCCAACAAGGAAATTAGTGAACAAACTATTAATTTAGTAAAAAAACTGTATACAAACGCAAAGTTATTTGATACAATATGCAACGCTACGAGTATTAGGCAAAATGAGGCGAAACAGCTTGCCGCAGCCTGCGGCGCGGTGGTGGTCGTCGGCGGACGGCACAGCGCCAACAGCATCCACCTGGCGGAGATCTGCCGGGAGCGCTGCCGGCGGGTGCAGTTCGTGGAGAACGCGGACGAGCTGGATGTACAAGCCCTGACAGGGTGCGTATCCGTCGGTGTGACCGCCGGCGCCTCGACGCCCTCGTGGATAATTAAGGAGGTAGTAAGCAAAATGAACGAGCCTGAGATCCTGAAAGAAGAACCTGTGGCAGAGCAGACCCCTGCGGTGGAGGAAGCTCCCGCGGAAGAAGCGCCTGTGGCGGAAGCGGCCCCCGCGGTCGAGGAGGCCCCGGCGGCGGAAGAGCCCGCAGCGGAACAAGCCCCTGCTGAAAACGCCGAGAAGTCCTTCGATCAGCTGCTGGAGGACTCCATCCGCACCATCCACAATGGCGATACCGTCACCGGCACCGTGGCGGCCATCGGTTCTACTGAGATCACCGTCGATCTGCCCACCAAGCACTCCGGATACATATCCGTATCCGAGTTCACCAACGACAAACCCGGTGTGGACATCAACGATCTGGTGAAGATCGGCGACGAGATCCAGGCTTCCGTTGTCCGTGTCAACGATGTGGAGGGCACCGTGCAGCTTTCCAAGCGCCGTCTGGACGCGGCCAAGAGCTGGACCGACGTGGAGGCATCCTATGAGGACGGCACCGTCCTGGAGGGCAAGGTATCCGAGGAGAACAAGGGCGGCGTGGTCATCAACCTGAAGGGCATCCGCGTGTTCATCCCCGCCTCTCAGACCGGCCTTGGCCGGGAGGAGCCCATGAGCGAGCTGGTGGGCAAGACGGTCCGCTTCCGCATCACCGAGGTCAACCGCGCCCGCAAGCGCGTGGTGGGCTCCATCCGCAGCGTCACCGCCCGGGAGCGCCGGGAGAAGGCCGAGAAGGTCTGGGCCGAGATCGAAAACGGCAAGGTCTATCAGGGCGTTGTCAAGAGCATGACCTCTTACGGCGCTTTCGTGGACATCGGCGGCGTGGACGGCATGGTCCATGTGTCCGAGATCAGCTGGGACCGCATCCGCAAGCCTGACGACGTGCTGAGCGTTGGCCAGGAGGTGGAGGTCTATGTCATCAGCTTCGACCCCGAGAAGCGGAAGATCTCCCTGGGCTACCGCAAGGCGGAGGACAACCCCTGGCTGAAGTTCACCAATGCCTACAAGGTGGGCGACGTGGCGACCGTCAAGGTCGTGAAGCTGATGCCCTTCGGCGCCTTTGCCGAGGTCGTGCCCGGCGTGGACGGCCTGATCCACATCTCCCAGATCGCCAACCGCCGCATCGGCAAGCCCGACGAGGTCCTGTCCGTTGGCCAGGAGGTGGACGCCAAGATCACCGCCATCGACGAGGAGAAGCAGAAGATCAGCCTGAGCATCCGCGCTCTGATCGAGCCGGAACCGGCCCCCGCCCGCCGCAGAGCGCCTGTAGAGCCTGAGGACGAGGAGCCCGAAGGCGACGCGCTGGTCTATGAGGTCTCCGCCACCGGCGAGGCCAAGGGCATCGCCCCCGAGGCCGACGAGACGGTCGAAGAATAATTTCCGAGAAAAACCGAACCAAACGGCCTGATCGCTTTCGCGGTCAGGCCGTTTTTCGCTGTCTTCAGTTAAATGTGTCCGCGTGCAGGTCGAAGAGCGTCAGGACGCGCTCCCGGAGGGGACGGTTTTCCGGCCTTTCCAAGGCCGGGTCCTGGGCCAAAAGCGCCTGGGCCTGCTCCTGGGCGGATTTCAGCACCCGCATGTCGCCGGACAGGTCCGCCACGTGCATCTCCGGCAGACCGTGCTGCCGGGAGCCGAAAAAGTCGCCGGGACCCCGCAGCCGCAGGTCCTCTTCGGAAATTTTGAAGCCGTCGTTCGTTTTGACCATGATGCCCAGCCGGGCTTTCACGTCCGGGGTGTCCGCGTCGGAGAACAGCACGCAGTAGCTCTTGTGCTGCCCGCGCCCCACCCGGCCCCGGAGCTGGTGCAGCTGGCTCAGGCCGAACCGGTCCGCGTTCTCCACGATCATCAGCGCCGCGTTGGGGATGTCCACGCCCACCTCGATGACCGTGGTGGCCACCAGGATGTCATACTCCCCGGCGGCGAAGGCGGCCATGACCGCGTCCTTGGCCTTGGCCTTCATCTTCCCGTGGACGCAGGCCACCCGCAGGTCGGGGAACACGTCCTTTTGCAGCGTCTTGGCGTATGCCTCCGCGCTCTTCATGCCGGCGGGCAGCTCCTCGTTTTCCTCCACCATGGGGCAGACGATGAACGCCTGCCGGCCCTCGCCCACCAGTCGGCGCACGAACCGCCAGATTCGCTGCCGCATATCCTCGCCCACGGCGAAGGTGTCCACCTTCTGCCGGCCGGGGGGCAGCTCGTTCAGCACGGAGATGTCCAGGTCCCCGTAGATGATCAGGGCCAGGGTCCGGGGGATGGGGGTGGCGGACATGACCAGCACGTGGGGCCGGGCCCCCTTGCCGGCCAGGGCGCTGCGCTGCTCCACGCCGAAGCGGTGCTGCTCGTCGGTGATCACAAGCCCTAAGTCCCGGAAGGCCACGCCGGCGCTTATGAGGGCGTGGGTGCCCACGGCCGCGTGGGCCAGGCCCGCCTGTAACAGCTCGTTGACGTTTCGCTTCTCCGCCGCCCGCATGGAGCCGGTCAGCTTCACCACATGGATGCCGTGGGGCTCCAGGAGCTGGGAGAGATTGGAAAAATGCTGGTCCGCCAGGATCTCCGTGGGGGCCATGAAGGCGGCCTGGAGGCCGTTTTTCGCGCACTGCCAGATCAGGGCTGCGGCCACCAGAGTCTTGCCGCTGCCCACGTCGCCCTGTAAGAGCCGGTTCATGGGGGTGCCGGAGGCCATGTCGGCCATGGCCTCGTCCACGGCCCGGACCTGGGCCCCCGTGGGCCGGTAGGGGAGGCGGGACCAGAATTCCTCCATGGGAAAGACCTTAAGCCTTCGTCCGTCGCCGGCGGTGCGCTTTTGGCGCATCATGCCCATGGCGGCGGCCAGGACGAACAGTTCCTCGAACACCAACCGTCGGCGGGCCTGCTCCAGGGCCTGTTCGTCCCGGGGGAAGTGGATGTTCTCATAGGCGTACCGGGCCTGGGCCAGCTGCATCCGCTCCCGGACCGGGGCCGGCAGCACGTCCGGGGCCCGATCGCCGCAGACTGTCAGGGCCTGGGAGATCGCGTCCATGAGGAATTTTTGGGAGACGCCCGCCGTCAGCCGGTAGATGGGCATGATGCGGCCTGTGACGACGCCCTGTCGGTCCTCCCGCTCAAAGACGGGGTTGGCCATGGTCCGGCGGCGGCCCATGGCGCTGACCCGGCCGTAGAAGATATAGGTCTCGCCGGTCTGGAAGTGGCTTTTCAGGTAGTTCTGGTTGAACCAGGTGATGTCCAGGGTGCCGGTCTCGTCCACGGCCCGGAGCTTCAAAAGCTCCATGCCCCGGCGGACAAAGCTGGCCACGGGGGGCGCGGCCGCCATGGCCTTCACGCATACCGGGGTCTCCAGAGGCGCCTCCGCTACGGCGTAAAGCTGCCGCCGGTCCTCGTAGGCCCTGGGGAAGTAGCCAAGCATGTCCGCCAATGTGCGGATGCCCAGTTTTTCCAGCGCCTTGGCCCTGGCCTCGCCCACGCCCTTCAAATATCGGATGTTGTCGTTCAGATCAGCCATAATCCGATTTTAGCACGGCCCGGGGAAAAATACAATTGCGGTAAAGCGGGAAGCATGCTAAAATAGCGGTTGGTTCTATAGATTTATCTATTTCCGGGCCATGCCCGTTGAAAGGAGCGAAGGGAAATGTTGAAGTTTTCGGAAATGCCCTATGAGCGGCCGGACGTGGAGGCCCTCAAGGCGCAGATGACGGCCCTGACCGAGCGGCTGAAAAACGCCGGGGACTACGGGTCGGCAAAGGCCGTGTTCCTGGAGTGGGAGAAGCTGGAAAAGCACGCGGACACCCTGGGGACCCTGGTGAGCATCCGCCACAGCATCGACACCCGGGACGAGTTCTACGACGCGGAGGAGACCTTCTGGAACGGCGCCTGGCCGGAGGTGCGGGAGTATATGCAGAACTGGCTGGACGCCATGTTGGACAGCCCCTTCCGGCCGGATTTCGAGGCGGAGTTCGGCGGGCCCTATTTCCTCAACGCGGAGATCGCCCGCAAGAGCTTCTCGCCGGAGATCATCCCGGAGCTGCAAAAGGAGAACGACCTGACCCAGGCATACGACAAGCTCATCGCCTCGGCCCAGGTGCCCTTTGAGGGCGGCACCTATACCCTCAGCCAGATGGGCCCCTTCCAGCACGACCCGGACGATGGACGCCGCCTGGCCGCCTGGAAGGCGGTGGGGACCTGGTTCAAGGAAAACCAGGGAGAGCTGGACCGGATCTATGACGAGTTGACCCATCTGCGGGACGCCATGGGCAAAAAGCTGGGCTATGAGGGCTATACCACCCTGGGCTACTACCGCATGGGCCGCAATTGCTACGGCCGGGAGGACGTGGAGAAGTTCCGGGCCTCCGTGTTGAAGTATCTGGTGCCCGTGGCGGACGGGATATACAGGGAGCAGGCGGCCCGGCTGGGCGTGGCGTATCCCCTCAGTTACGCGGACGCGGCGCTGGAGTTCCGCTCCGGCAACCCCAGACCCTGCGGCACGCCCGACGACGTGCTGGCGGCGGGGAAGAAGTTTTATAACGAGCTGAGCCCGGAGACGGGGGAGTTTTTCAACACCATGCTGGACATGCAGCTGCTGGACGTGCTGTCCACAGAGGGCAAGGAGGCCGGCGGCTACTGCACCAGCCTGGCCGATTACGGCGTGCCCTTCATCTTCGCCAACTTCAACGGCACCCAGGGGGACGTGGAGGTGGTGACCCACGAGGCGGGCCACGCCTTCGCCGCCTGGACCAATCGGGACCGCATCCCTGCCCAGTACATATGGCCCAGCATGGAGGGCTGCGAGGTCCACTCCATGAGCATGGAATTCATGGCCTGGCCTTGGGCGGAGGACTTCTTCGGCCCGGACGCGAGGAAGTTCCGCTACAGCCACCTGACCGGGGCGCTGACCTTTATCCCCTACGGCACCATGGTGGACCACTTCCAGCACGAGGTCTATGACCATCCGGAGATGACGCCGGCGGAGCGGCACGGTGTGTGGAAGCGGCTTCTGGGCGTGTACATGCCCTGGATGCGCCTGGACGGGGACATCCCGTTCTACAGCGAGGGGGAGGGCTGGCAGCGCCAGCACCATATCTATTCCAGCCCCTTCTATTACATCGACTACTGCCTGGCCCAGACGGTGTCGCTCCAGTTCTGGGCGCTGCTGCAGAGCGACCGGAAGGCCGCGTGGGAGAAGTACATGGCCTATACCCGCCAGGGCGGCAGCCGGGTGTTCACGGAGCTTCTCGCAAACGCCGGACTGGACAGCCCCTTCGAGGAAAACTGCCTGCGGGGCGTGTGCGATACGGCCCGGGCGTGGCTGGCCGAGTACGATTTGAGCGGAGTCAACTGACAGTTGAGGGAATTGCCCAATCGGCGCAAAAGGTCTATTCACTTTTTTAAGCAATATGCCATAAATGGCCGGAACGTGGTGATTTTCCACGAACTTCCCTTGACATTATTTTATTAAAGTAATAAAATCGAACTACGTAAATTGTCCGTGTTGTGGAGTTTTGTCCATGCAGCGTGGACAATGAAAGGGGCTGGCCCCTTTCCGCTTGTATCTCCGATACAAGCGATATGGCTTGTGGACTTGGGCGGGCGCGCCCTGTTCATAGAAGTGTATTGTATGACGAAGGAGGTCAAACAATGAAGAACGCAAAGAAGCTCTTGGCGCTTGTTGTGGCCGTGGTCATGTGCCTGGCCCTGGCAGCGCCCGCCTTCGCAGACGACGGCAGCCAGCTTGCGGCGGATGCCTACACGCTGGAAAACTTCGACGCTGCCGGCTACGAAGATCTCTCCAACCAGGTCTATGACCAGGTCCTGGGCGATTTCCTGACTGCCTATGACGATGCTCTGGCCGAGATCGACCCCAGCACCCGTATGGGCAAGATGGCTGTTGCCGAGGCCAAGTTCCTGGAGGCCGGCATGGGCGTGCCCATGCAGAACAACACCGGCGGCACCGGCATCTCCAAGGTCATTCCCAGATCCGTCCCGACCGTGAGCTGGGGCTATGACCAGACCTATCGCGGCTACAAGAACCTGCTGGTCGTCAACGAGCGTGCTCTGACTCCTGAGGAGCGTGCCGAGGCCACCGCTCTGTGGTCCGAGAAGTCCGGCACCGGCGAGTCCTATCAGGCCCTGATCGACTGGGCCACTGAGAAGGGCCTGACCATTGCCGACGAGATCACCTTCACCTACACCGCCACCCCCCAGACCTGGGACACCCTGGCTTCCGCTCAGGCGACCAGCGGCGAGGTCCTGTCTCCCACCTGGGACGGCCTGCTGATCTACGACAACGAGAACGTTCAGCAGCCCGGCCTGGCCGAGAGCTATGAGGTCTCCGAGGACGGCCTGACCTATACCTTCCACATCCGTCCGGGCGTCAAGTGGGTCACCAGCCAGGGCACCGAGGTCGGCGAAGTGAAGGCTGACGACTGGGTAGCCGGTCTGCAGCACTCCTGCGACTCTCAGGCTGGCCTTGCCGACCTGCTCTATCCTGCCATCAAGAACCTGCAGGCTTACGGTACCGGCGAGATCACCGACTTCAGCGAGGTCGGCGTGAAGGCTATCGACGACTACACCCTGGAGTACACCCTGGAGGCCAACGCCCCCTGGTTCATCACTCTGGCCGGTTA
>CANPXZ010000053.1 GCA_947587485.1 uncultured Oscillospiraceae bacterium
TAGTCACGGGGCTGGAGCATGATCCACACGGGGATCAGGGAGGCCACGGCGATGTACACGCCGATCAGCACGATCCAGGTGTTCCGGCTCAGGCACAGGCCGCAGTTCAGGCCGATCACGATGGCGGCCACGATGCCCACCAGGCCGATGCAGGTGGCCGCGCCGGTGCTCAGGCCGGCCCGGTTGGTCAGCAGGCCGTAGATGATGGCCAGGACGATGAACAGCACGGAGACCATGGCCGTGGTCTGGTTGCCGGTGACGGCGTTGCCGGTGGAGATAAGGCCCGCGGGCTCGGCGGTCATGAAGGTGCCGGCCACCACGTTCACGAAGGAGGCGATGACCATGATCAGCACCAGCAGGGCGAACAGGATGAACAGCTTCTTGGCCCGGTCGCCCATGGAGGTCTTGATGATCTCGCCCACGGACTTGCCCTCATTGCGGATGGAGGCGAACAGGGAGCCGAAGTCCTGCAGGCCGCCGAAGAAGATGCCGCCCACGACGCACCACAGGAACACGGGCACCCAGCCGAACAGGGAGGCCTGGATGGGGCCGTTGATGGGGCCCGCGCCGGCGATGGAGGAGAAGTGGTGGCCCATCAGCACGGCGGGCTTGGCGGCGACGTAGTCCACGCCGTCCTCCATCTCGATGGCCGGGGTCTTTCTGCCGGGGTCGATGCCCCACTGCTTCGCCAGCCAGGACCCGTAGGTCACATAGCCGATGACCAGCAGGACGATCGCCGCAACGATGATCAGGATCGCAGTCATTTTGTTTCCTCTTTTCTCTCTTCTAATTTGATATATTGCGAAGAAGCTTCCTCAGGCTCCGGCCCATCCGGTTGCAGGCCAGCCGCCCGGAGGGGACCTCCAGGGCAATCACGCGGTAATTGCTCCAGCCATGCAGGCCGAAGCGGTAGCTTTTGGAGCGTTTGAGCTTTTTGACGGCCGTCTCCGCCTCCGGGGTCATCCGCTCCGCCAGCACGATCAGGGCCACGTCGGTGTTCTTGTGGGCGCTATAGGGCCGGACCCGCTCCATGCCCCGGCTCCAGGCGGTCTCGTCCAGGAGCTTGAGCCGGGCCTCGTCCAGCTCCCGCTCCACGGCGAAGAACACGTACTCGTGGCTCTCCGCCTCGGATATCCTGGCGCTCTTCACCAGAACATACTGCTCGCTGTGGGAGTGGAAGCGGGCCTCCGCCGCGAAGGGGGGCTCCACGCCCTCCCGGACCACGTCATAGTACTGTGTGTACGAGCGCAGCAGACGCTCCAGGGCTTCGTCAGCGGTCATGTGTTTCACCCATTAAAGCTAAAAAGAGTTAAAGCGGCGCAGAATGTATTCTAACGCCGCTTTTGCTTGTTTTCAAGGCTTTTCCCGGGAAATGGATAAAAATATTAAAATTTTGTTAATTTTGCACGGGCCGGCCGAACTCCGCATGGGGTGCGACTGTTCGCAATTGCTCCATCAGGAACCGTGCGGCCCGGGCGTCCGGCAGCTGGATCTGGGCCAGCTCCCGGTCATCCTTCCCGCAGATCACCAGGTGCTCCAGGTTCAGCTCCCCCCTGCCGCAGCACAGCCGGGCCGGGACGGACACCACCCGCCGGAACAGGCGGCCCACGTCCCCGTAGGGGATATAGTACTGCCGCATGCCCTTCCGGAAGAAGAGCCGGCGCTCTCCCAGCCGGACCGGGCCGATCTCCCGGGCGGACTTGAACTCGCCGGCCAGCTCGTCCGGGTCAGCGGCCGGGGATACAAGGGGCGTGAATCTCATGGCGTACCTCTTATTTCTTTCCTTTCATCCGGAAGCCGGCGGCGAACAATGTCAGCACGGGGAAGATCTCCAGCCGGCCCAGCAGCATGCACAGGCTCAAAAGCAGCTTGCCCGGGCCGCTCCAGATGGCAAAGTTCCCGGTGGGGCCCACAAGGCCCAGACCGGGGCCGATGTTGGAAAGGCAGCTGATGACGCTGGTGAAGGTGGTCTCCAGGTCGTAGCCCTCCAGGCTCAGCAGCAGGAAGGACCCCAGGGCGAACAGGGTGTACAGCATATAATAGACCATGGTGTTGCGCACGGCGGCGTTGTCCAGCCGCTCCCCGTCCAGGGTGACGCGCACCACGGACCGGGGGGAGATGAGCTGGCGGATCTCCCCCCAGATGGTCTTGCACAGGATCACCAGCCGCGCCACCTTGGTGCCGCCGCCGGTACTGCCGGCGCAGGCGCCCATGAGCATCAGCAGCACCAGCGTGGCCCGGGAATAGCTGGGCCACTTGTTGAAATCCGCCGTGGCGAAGCCGGTGGTGGTGACGATGGAGGACACCTGGAAGAAGGAGTAGCGCAGGGCCTGGAGGATGCCGTTGTACTGGTGGACGATGTTCAGGGCGATGGTGACCGTGGCCAGGGCCACCACCAGCAGATACCCCCACAGCTCCTGGCTCTTCAGCCCCTTCAGGGACCGCTTCACCAGCACGATGTAATACAGGTTGAAGTTCACGCCGAAGGCCACCATGAACACGCCCACCACCACGTCCACGTAGGCGCTGTCATAGGCCCCGATGCTGGCGTTGCGCACGCCGAAGCCGCCGGTACCGGCGGTACCGAAGGCGGTGGTCAGCGCGTCGAACAGGCTCAGGCCCCCGAACAGGAGCAGGACCACCTCCACCAGCGTCATGACCACGTAGATGTAATACAGCGTCCGGGCAGTGCCCCGCATCTTGGGCATGAGCTTGCCCTTGACCGGGCCGGGCACCTCCGCCCGCAGAAGGTGCATGGAGTGCTCGTCGTCGGTGGGCAGGACGGCCATCATGAACACCAGCACGCCCATGCCGCCCACGAAGTGGGAAAAGCTGCGCCAGAACAGCACGCCCTTGGGCACGCTCTCCACCTCGGGCAGCACCGACGCGCCGGTGGTGGTGAAGCCGGAGATGATCTCGAACAGGGCGCTTATGTAGTTGGGGATGGCCCCGGAAAAGACGAAGGGCAGCGCCCCGAACGCGGAGATGAACACCCAGCTGAGCGTCACGGACACGAAGCCCTCCCGGGGGCGCAGACTGCCCCGGCGCTTGTTGCCCAGGGCGATCATCCCGCCGCCGGCCGCCAGGGTCAGGGCGATGGTCCACACAAAAGGCCAGCCGCTCTCCCCGTATAGCAGCGCCACCGCCAGCGGCGCCAGCAGCAGCCCCGCCTCGATGGCCAGCACGCGGCCCAGGATACTGATAATGATCCGATAGTTCACCGCGTCTTACCCTCTCAATATATCTTCCAGGCGGCTCATGCCCCGCTTGGTGGTGACGGCCAGCACGCTGTCCCCCGCCCAGATCTCGTCGCTGCCGCCGGGGATCAGGCACTTGCCGTCCCGGATGATGGCGGCCACCAGCACGTCCGGCCTGGTGGGCAGCTCCCGCAGAGACACCCCCACGCAGGGGCTGCTGACCCCCGCCCGGAACTCCAGCACCTCCAGCTTGCCGTCCAGGATGCGGCGGAGCATCTCCACGCCGGAGCTGCCGCTGGCGTTCTCCATGCTGCGCACGTACTGGAGCACCTGCTGGGCGGTGATGTACCGGGGCTGGACGGGCTCCTCCAGGCCCAGGTTCTCCGCCACGGGCAGGAGACTGTCCTCGTTGACCTTGGCGATGGCCTTGGCCACGCCAGCGCTGCGGGCATAGGCCCCCAGGATGATGTTCACCTCGTCGGAGCCGGTAACGGCCACCAGGGCGTCCGTCTCCCGCAGGCCCTCCTCCTCCAGCACGTTGGGCCGGGATCCGTCGGCGCAGATGACCTCCGCCTTGGGCAGCAGGTCCTTGACCCACTCGCACTTGTCCGGGTCCTTTTCCACGATCTTCACCCGGATGCCCATGCCCAGAAGCTGCCGGCTCAGGTAGGCCCCCACCATGCCGCCGCCCACCACCATCACGTCCCTGGCGCTCTTTTTGAAGATGGCCATGGCCCGGAAGAAGTTGTGGATATGCTTGGGCGCGCCCACCACGTTCACGCTGTCCCCGGCCTGGAGCACAAAGTCGCCGCCGGGGATGTGGACCTGGTCGCCCCGGCGGACGGCGCAGATCAGCACCCCCCGGTCGAAGCGGCTGTGGAAGTTTTTCAGCATCAGCCCGCACAGGGGATTGTCCTCCCCCAGCCGGAACTCCACCAGCTCCGCCTGGCCCTTGGCGAAGGGCTCCACCTTGGCCGCCGACGGAAAGCGCAGCACGCGGCTGATCTCCCCCGCCGCGTCATGCTCCGGGTTGATGGTCATGGACAGGCCCAGCTCGTCCCGCAGAAGTATGACCGTGTCATAGTGATCCTGCTGCCGGACCCGGGCGATGGTGTGCTTCACGCCCAGCTTCCGCCCCACCATGCAGCACATGATGTTGGCCTCGTCCGAGTTGGTGGCCGCGATGAGCAGGTCCGCCGACTCCGCCCCCGCCAGACGCAGCGTCTCGATGTCCACCGGCCCGGAGATGGTCATGGCGTCCAGGGTGGTGTTCACCAGCGTCACCCGCTCCGGATTCCGGTCGATGACCGTCAGATCATGCCCCTCGCGGGTCAGATACTGGGTCAGCGTGAAGCCGATCTTGCCCGCCCCTACAACGATGATATTCATAGGCCCTCCCGATCTGTATTGGATAAAACCTAACTCCCCAAAATATCCAACTTATATTAGCACCATGCCCGTTTTCCGTCAAGGGCGCTTGTGGCGGGGGAAAAAGTGTGCTATACTGCTTTGCGGCCCTGTTTTCGGGGGCCGAACGGTGCAAAGGAGATCACAACGATGCGAAAGATCACAGCCATCATTCTGTGCCTGTGCCTGATGACCGGCCTGCTGGCCAGCTGCGGCGGAGGCTCCATCCGGCAATACGAGGGGGATGAGGACGCCAAGGCGGCCGAGACCGCCGAGGCTCCCGCGGAGGACGCGGAAGAGACCGACGGGGATGCGGAACCCACCGACGCCCCCGAGGACGACAAAGACGCTGCCGAGGCTCCCGACGAGGACGCCGAAGAGACCGAGGACGACGAGGACGCCGAGCCCACAGCCGAGCCCACGGCCACCCCCAAGCCCGGCCTGGGCTACGCCGCCTACGATCCGGACGAGGTGGTGTTGACCTACAACGGCCGGGAGGACACCTGGCGGGAGTACTACTACTGGCTGAACTATTTTGCCGGGTACGTCAAGTACCTGGCCGCCATGGGCATGCCCTTCTCCGGCTGGGACGGCATGGACCTGAACGAGACCATGGACAACGCCTCCGTGGTGCGCGCCAGCGCGGCGGACAGCCTGTTCCAGTACCAGGCCGTGACGCAGCTGGCGGAGCAGGAGGGCCTGGAGCTGGACGAGGCGGACGAGGCCACGCTGCAGGACGCCTTCGAGACGGCGGCGGACAATTACGGCGACGGGGACGGGACCTGCACCGACGAGGAGGTCGCCGCCTATGAGGAATATATCGACGGCCAGTTCATGAACCGGGAGCTGCTGGACAAGATGAGCCGGGCCAGCCTGCTGCTGGACAAGCTGTTCGACAAGCTATACGGGGTGGACGGCGCCGACGTGTCCGACGAGGACGCTTTGGCCTACGCCGAGGAACTGGGCCTGCTGGCCTGCAAGCACATCCTTCTCATGACCATCGACCCGGAGACGAACGAGCCCCTGTCCGACGAGGAGATCGCGGAGAAGAAGGCCAAGGCCGACGAGCTTTACGAGCAGCTGACCGCCGTGCAGGACGACCCCGAGGCGCTGGAGAAGCTCTTCGACGAGCTGATGAACGAGCATTCCGAGGACACGGGCCTGGCCTACAACCCGGACGGGTACACCTTCGCCTCCGGCGTGATGGTGCCGGTGTTTGAGGAAACCACCGCCGCCCTGGAGGAATACGGCCTGTCCGAGCCGGTCCAGTCCGACTACGGCTACCACATCATCCTCCGCCTGCCGGTGGACCCGGACGGGACCTATACCGACAGCAGCGGCTCCATGACCAAGCTGCGCACCGCCGCCGGCAACGAGAAGCTCTACGAGCTGCTGGAGCAGACCACGGAGGACGCGGAGGTCGTCTGGCAGGGCGACTTTGAGAACGTGGATATCGCCGAGATATTCGGGGAATAATGTCTTTAAAACGGAAGAGCGCCGGGAAAAATCCCGGCGCTTTTTTGTGACCAAAACGCGGCCTTCTCCGTCTAACGGGTGAAGACAGGTACCTGGCAAATACAAAAGAACAAGAAAACGTTCGTCACGCAAGGGGGTGCTCGAGGGGGACGGGAGTCCCGCCTCGAATGAGATCTGACGCCCCGCGCTTTGCGCGGCGAGCGGAGCGAGGACTTTTGTACCGCATGCGGTACAAAAGTACCGGCGTCATTAGAAAGCAGGTGGGATATGTGACAAGCGACGATTTTGCCGTCCGGGCGACGGCCATGACCGGCACGCTCTACCGGGTCAGCTGTACGCTGCTGGACCGGGAGGCGGACCGGGAGGACGCGGTCCAGGAGGCCATATGCCGGGCCTGGGAGCGGCGAAGCTCCCTGCGGGACCCCCGGTTTTTCCAGACCTGGCTGACCCGCATCCTGATCAACGCGTGCTACGACGTGCTGCGGGACGGGAAGCGGGTGGTCTACATGGACGAGCTGCCAGAGACCCCCGCCCCGGATACCGGGCCGGAGCAGTCCATGGACCTGGCCCGGGCGGTGGGGAATCTGGAGCGGAGCCTCCGCCTGCCGGTGATCCTGTACTACGCGGAGGGCTTCTCGGTGGAGGAGATCGCCGGGATGCTGGGCCTGAGCGTGAGCGCGGCGAAGATGCGCCTGCACCGGGCCCGGGCCCTTCTGCGCCAACGTCTGAGCGAGGAGGACGAAAAGCTATGAACGACTGGAAGAACATTTACGGCCCTGTGCCGGAGAGCTTTGCCGACCGCATACAAAACACCCTGGCCGGGCTGGAGGACGCCCCCAAGGCCCCCCGCCCCCGCCGAAAGGCCCGGAAGGCCGGCCGGACACTTCTCGTCGCGGCGGCGGTGGCGAGCCTGCTGTCCGTGACGGCCCTGGCGGCTGGGCTGGACCGGGCGGGATTTTTCGACACCCTGTTCGGCACCGGCGCGGTGGCGGACCGGGCGGAGGCCACCCCCACCCCCGCGCCCCCGGAGCCTGAGGTGGCCGCCGACGGCACCGTGACCCAGCAGGCCTACGAATACACCTGGAAGGACGGCTGGAACATCATCACCTCCGTCATGCCCGGCTACGAGCGGGCCCCGGTGGATGAAGAGCTGGCGGAACGGCTGATCGGCCCCTACATCCAGGAGCTGGACCAGACCTTCTCCCTGCCCAACACCGGCGGCACCGGCGAGTACGCCGGCCGGGAGAACACCTTTGGGGACATCACCGTCACCCTCTTGAGCTACGTCCAGGATGAGGCGGATACCGGCTACCTCTATTTCAGCGTGGAAAACCCGGAGGGCCTGTCCCTGGAGTCCTGGGAGAAGCGGGGCTATACCGTGGCGGGCGAGTACTATATGGACTTCCTGGGCGGCACTGTCCGCATACAGGCCGCATGCAAGGACTTCCTGGTGGACACCGAAAACTCCACCGATACCAAGGTCTATGTGGGCGTGCCCATCGCCTATGTGGGCGAGCACATGGACACCCTGACGGTGGGGGACACCTATCAGGAGGTGGGCGGCTTCCAGGAGGAATATACCCTGCACGCGGACCGGCTGGTCCCGGCCCGGACCGCCGAGGGACAGTACGTGACCGCCACGATCTCCCCCATGGGGGCGTGCCTGAAAAAGGCGGCAGCCATGAGCGGTGGGCCGGTGATGGCGGACGCCCTGGGCAGCTTCACCATCACCATGACCGACGGCAGCGAGTACCTGGTCCTCCGGGACGACAACTACAGCGCCGACGCGGTGGACAACACCACCTATCTGTGCGGCATGGACAACAAATCGGAGAACATGTGCTTCAACCGGATCATCGACCCGGAGCAGATCGCCTCCGTCACCGTCACGGTCATGACCGGCTGGGACGGGAACAACGAGCCGGTCTGGACCACGGAGACCATCGAGTTTTAAAGCCAACACGACCACGCGGCAGGGAAGACCTCCCTGCCGCAATTTCTTTTTATTGGATAGTTGTAAGATGCGGAGCCTTTTGATATAATGGTGTTATGTAAATCACACGCGGAGGTGGTTCCTTATGTCCAGAAGAAGATCCGGCGGCTCCCGGCTGGCGCCGGTGCTCGTATTTCTGCTCGTCGCCGCCCTGGCGGGCGGAGCGCTCTGGTTTTTCCTGTTCCGGTCCCCAGCCGGCCTGGCCGACTCGGAGCTGACCGGGTTCCTGCCCCGGGACGCGGCCATCACCGCCAACACCACCAGCCGCAAGACCCAGACCGTGGAGTACACCTACGCCGCCCATGACGCCTACTGCGACGCCCAGACCTCGGCCCGGCTCACCTTCCGCTACGCCGGGGGCGTCTGGACCCCCGCCGGGCAGGAGCAGGTCCTGAGCCGGACGGAGGACTGGTCCCGGCTGGCCGGGACCTGGACGGACCGGGCGGAGCCGGACCTGACCATCGTCATCCAGGCCTTCCGAGACGGGGCCGTGGCGGGCACGGTCACCGTCGGCGACAGCCCCTCCGGCCTGTTCGACGAATACTTTTCCGCCGGGAAACAGGAGCCGGACAGGTCCTATCAGTTCACCGGCGGGGGCGCCCTGGCGGGGAGCAGCCTGCGGTTCGAGCCGGAGGCCGGCCTGCGGTATAATGACAGCGCCCTGCCCATGGACAAGGACGTGCAGCCCTCGCCCACCCCGGCCCCGGCCAGGCCCCTGGAGATCGAAAAGGACGGCGTCACCGAGACCGTGGACGCCGCCGCCACGCCCACCCCTGCCCCGGCCAACACCCTCGTGACCACCACGGCCGTGAACGTGCGGCCGGAGCCCAACACCGACCGGGAGCCCCTGGCCACGGTGGAGGCCGGGACCGTGCTGACCTACACCGGCAGCGAGAACGGCTGGTACCAGGTCTGGTTCCAGGGGGTGACCGGCTACGTGGCCGGCAGCTACGTCCAGGACCTGTCCGCCCCCGGGGCACCCACGGTCACGGTCCTGACGGCCAACGCGGACGTGAACGTGCGCTCCGGCCCGGGCACCGGCTATCAGATCCTGACCACCGCCAGCGCCGGGGACACCATGCTCTCCGTGGGCCTCAGCGGCGGCTGGTACCAGATCCGCTACGACGCCGGCTACGGCTACGTGGCCTCCAACTACGTGACCGCCGGCCAGACGCTGAACTGACCCGGAACGGGTGAGAAAGCAGTAAAATGCGCCCCCTGGGACAATACGGTCCCAGGGGGCATGTTTGCACTTTTTTCAGTGTTGAATGTCGATATCCGCCAGGTCCACGCCCTCGCGGTCGCTCATGCACTGAGCATAGGCGGCCATCAGCGCGTGGTCATGATTATGGCGCACCTGGCAGGCGGCGTCGAAGAGCATGCACGCCTCGTCCCCCTCCCGGCAGGGAGGCCAGGCGGGCAGTCCGGGATGGTTGGGGTCCCCGGTCCGGGCGAAGCTGAGCCAGGCCCCGCTGATCTGGTCCTCCAGCTTCTCTCCGCCGGGGATGGCGGAGGCGAAGGGCGTGGACGCCGCGTTTCGGAAAACGAAGGGGATCTCGGAGCAGTGCCAGGCCCCGCCGCCGCCGTCGATGTCGAAGTCCGGGACCCACATATAGGAATAGCTGGGGGCGGAGCACTCCTTGGCCCGCAGCTCCAGATACTCGATGCCGGGGCGGCGGAAGATGTCGTCCATATCCGCCAGATCCCGCAGGCTCTTGCCAGGATAGGCCGCCCGGAACAGCTCGATCATCCGGTCGGCGTTGGCCTCGCCGTAGACCCCGGCGATGACGGCCCGGGGGTCCTTTTCCAGCTTCTCGTTGGGGGTGGGGGCAAAACCCCTGAACTCGTTCATGACGGAGCCCACGATGAGGGGCACGGTCTTGGCGTGCTCCGTGAAGCCCACCGCCAGGGGGTCGCCCAGGTAAAAGTCGTTGGGCATGGGGGAGTTGCCCACATACTGCTCCCGGGCCAGCAGGCCGGGGGCAACTTTTTTATAGGCCGCTGCCAGGGCGGGGTAGGGGACCGTCTCCAGGTCCCGGACGCCGTCCAGGCCCAGCTCCTTCACCAGGGCCTCCACGATGGGGCGGGAGTCCATGGGGTACAGGTAGCCCAGGCCGAAGTTGGTCACGGTGCCGTTCCTGCCCAGGCCGTCCATGATGCCGGACTCGATGATGCCCCGGCGGAACAGGCCGTCCGCCGCCGGGGTCTGGAGCAGCACGTTGATCTTGGCGCCGCCGCCGGACTGGCCGAAGAGGGTCACGTTGTCCGGGTCGCCGCCGAAGCGGGCGATGTTGTCCCGGACCCAGCGCAGGGCAGCAACAATGTCCTCCATGCCGGCGTTGGCGGAGTTGGCGTATTTTTCCCCGTAGGGGGACAGGTCCAGAAAGCCCAGGATGTTCAGCCGGTGGTTCAGGCTGACCACCACCACGTCCCCGTCCCGGGCCAGGTTCGTGCCGTCGTAGGCCTGCTGCTCGATGGAGGAGCCCTCGGAGAAGCCGCCCCCGTGGAGCCAGACCATGACGGGCCTTTTCGCCGTCTCGTCCAGGCTGGCCGTCCACACGTTCAGATACTGGCAGTTCTCGTCCGCCGGCCAATACCGGTGAGGGCAGCGAAGCTCCCCCGGGCCGGGCTTGGGGTCATTCAGCATGGGGCAGACATAGCCGTAGCCCAGCGCGTCCTTCACGCCCTCCCAGGGTCCCACCTCCGTGGGCCGCCGGAAGCGCTTTGCGTCGGCGTATTTGACGCCGTAAAATTTATAGATCCCGTCAAAAAGGAACCCCCGGAGAAGACCGGCCCTGGTCCTCACCACAGGGTCGGTCCGACTGCAGAGAAACCGCTTTTGCATCATGTGCCCCTCCTGTAGGAAATAAGTATAACATGCCAAAAAAGCCGGCGCGGCCGGTTTTTCGCCTCTCATACCCCCAAGCGCCTGCTATGAATTTTCCTGCGGCTCCAGCAGCCGCTCATAATTTCTTCTTGCGTAGATCACCCGTGCGACTGTGATCAGCTTCTTTTCCTCATCCACCCAATACAGCATCAGGTAGCTGCGCACCGGCAGCTTTCGGTATTCATGCTTCAGCGGTCGGACCGGCATGTGGACCGGGTTCGCATAGGGAAAGAGCGTTATGCTGTCCCCCGCCTTGATCAGTTCTTCCGCCAGCCGCTCCGCCGCGGCAGGATTCTTCAGCTTTTCGCTGATATACCGTACAGCCTCCACCATATCCTTCCGGGCCATGGGCAGGTATTCCAAATCATACACCCGGCTCTCCCCCTATGGCCTCGCGCATGGCCTTGAGCACTTCCTTGGAGGAATAACGCTTGTCGGTGAGCTCCGCCTCCCGTTCCGCCTCCTGGAGCTTGAAGTAGACCTCGCTCTCCAGCTGGAGGTTCTCATATGCCTCCATGCTCAAAACCACCATGTCGCCGTACCCGTTTTTCGTGAGAAACACTGGCTTTGCCGTCTCATGCACGATCCTTGAGATATCCGCAAAATTGTTCCGCAGATCTGAGACGGGCCTTATCGTATCCATAAAATCATCCCCCTGTCATGTGTATTTTAGCATAATTACGCTAAAATATCAAGCGCGAATGCAGCGCTTTCCGCATGGCATGCTGCGGTCATCTCTTCGCCCCATAATGCTCCCGCAGCAACTCCACGAACTCCCGGACGATGGGACGCTGGTCCTCTTTGTGGGTGCAGAGCACGCAGGATATGCTCTCCCGGCAGTCAAAGGGCGTCCAGGCAAATTCGGGATTATGGTCGTTCAAAAATCCCGGCGACAGGCACACGCCCTTGCTGCACCCTTTTCAGAGCGGGCGGGGAGCCGCCGCCGATCATCAGCGTCCGGCCCGCCAGGTCCTCCGCTGTGACCCGTTCCTTCTTCGCCAGGGGATCATCGGTATGCAGCTTGATGGCCACCTTGCCGGCGATAGTGCCATTGACCCGCTCATAGACCTTCATAAGCCCCTCCGGGGACAGGTCGCGGGTGAAATACACGATGGATTCGTTGCCGGTGCCTGGCCATAGGGGACATACCGCTCCCCGCCAGTCGCCGCTGTTGCTTGGTTTGCCATAGTTTTTCTTAAAGGTTATGTTGATGTAGATATGGACTCTGCGGCCGTTGCTTTTCGCAGGCGGATATGGTATTTTTGACGCAGGACACAAATCGGGAGTTGAAGGAAGATAGATGATGAAAATAGAATTTGACAACATTATTCTTCGCGATATGATCGGGTCCGACATTGAGGACTATGTGCGTTGGTTCACGGTGGAACGGGAATGGGAAAACTGGGATGCCCCCTGGGAAAATGAGGATACTTGCGAAGAAACCGAGCGCAAAGGATGGACGGAATACTATGAATCAGTGAAAGATCGTCCCGATGATGCTCACCGCCGGAAGTTTGAAATCGAATGGAACGGCAGACATGTTGGCTGGGTCAGCTCCTACTGCATTGACGAAAACTACGAATGGGTCGGAAAAATCAAGGACGGTCAGACTGTTTATCGCGCCATTGGCATTGACATTTGTGAACCAGATTTGTGTGGTAACGGCATCGGAACAAAAGCCCTCCGTGCCTTTATTAACTATTACTTTGAGAACGGTGTGAACGAGCTTTACACACAAACTTGGTCGGGCAATGTCCGTATGCTCCGCTGTGCCGAAAAGCTTGGTTTTGTAGAATGCAACCGAGACGTTGGTACACGAGAGGTTGACGGACAGAAATATGATGGGCTGACTTTCAAGATAAAAATGATCACGCACAGATAATATCCCGTTTGTCTGACTGCACATGCGTCTATATTTCCTTGATTTTAATGCCGGCGGACAGGCCATCTGCCCGCCGGACTGTTATTTATTCTCCCGCGCCCGCCAGCGCAAGCCCGTTCACCCATTCCTTGATATCGCTTTCAGAGGCCCCGCCGGAAAAGCGGGTCCCGTCCAGCCAGTTCGCGCTGTCGGAGACGGAGCCATGGAGATTCTCCGCGCTGGAGCCCACGCCGCTGCCGGCGGAGGTGCAAAACGGCACCAGGTCTTTCCGCCCAGGTCATAGCTCTCCACAAAGGTATAGATGATCTTGGGGGCCTGACCCCACCAGATGGGATAGCCGATGAATACCGTGTCGTACTGTTCCATATTCTCCACGCTGCCGGAGATCGCGGGCCGGGCGCTGTCGTCGTTCTGCTCGATCGACGTGCGGCTGTCATCGTCGCCATAGTTCAGGTCGGCGTCCGTGTAGGGCTGCTCCGGCACGATCTCGTAGAGGTCCGCGCCCGTGGCCGCCGCGATCTTCTCCGCCACGCCCGCCGTGTTGCCGGTGCAGGAGAACCAGGCCACCAGCGCCTTGCTCCCGGTTTCCGCCGAGGGTTCGGCGGTTTGCTCCGCCGCAGCCTCCGGCGCCCCAGTGGCCCGGGCCTCCGGCTCGCCGCCGTTTGAACTGCCGCAGGCCGCCAGCGCAAACATCATGGCAGCAGCCAATACCAACGCAAGGGCTTTTTTCACCTTATGACCCTCCGGGCTCAGTCAGCCTCGTTCCACACGTCCTTGGCCAGACGGAACACCGCCCACGCCTTGGGCCAGCCCACATAGAAGCCGACGTGGGTCACGATGGCGGCGATCTCCGCCCGCGTCACGCCGTGGGCCTTGGCATTTTCCAGATGGTAGGTCAGGGACAAATCCGTGATGCCGGAGCTCATCAGCGCCACCACGGTGATGATGCACCGGGTCTTCAAGTCGATGTCCTGGTTGTTCCAGTTCTCCCCAAAGAGAACGTCGTCGTTGAAGTGGGCGAAATCCGGCGCGAAATCGCCAAGCTGATTTCTGCCCGCGGTCTGTGTGATCTTTTCCATGTTCAAATTACTCCTTCCTTTTTTTGCGCTTTTATGTGCAGCCAATCCAACACATGGCGGATATACTCGCCCCAGAAATACCAGTCGTGGATGCCCGGCCCGTCCTCATAGAACACAGTGGCTCCCGCCTCCTTCAGTGCCATCGCCAGTGCCCGGTCTGCATCGAGAAGCCGGTCCTCCGTGCCGCAGGTCACATAGAAGTCCGGGAAATGATTTACCCCATCCTTCTTGTTCCGCTCCTGAATGGCGCGGATGAGATACCGGGGATTGCGGTCGGTGTTTTCCGTCTTGTCCAGGTCGCCGAAGCACTGCAGCTCACCGATGGTATTGCCGTCGCCTATGGCCTTTTCCCTGGGCCATTCAAAGAAGTGCACCGCCGCGGACAGCATAGCCACCTTGCTGAAGGTATCACAGTATTTCAGCCCGTTCCGGCAGGCGCCGTAGCCGCCCATGGAGAGCCCGCCGATGAAGGTGTCCTCCCGCCTTTGGGATAGGGGGAACATCTCCCGCGTCACCTCCACCAGCTCCCGGCCGACGTACTCGCCGAAGTCGCCGTAGCAGCCGTCCTTGACCGGGACGTCCAGATAAAAGGAGTTCTCACCGGAGGGCAGCACCACCGCCAGGCCCATTTCCTCCGCCCACAGCCGGATCTTGGTGTTATACAGCCACGCGCTGGCGTTGTCCGTCAGACCGTGGAGCAGATACAGCGTGGGATAGGGCGCTTTGAATCGTTCCGTGGGCAGGATCGCCTTGAACGACACCATTCGCTTCAACGCCTCTGAATGGAATTCGACTTGTAAGACCGCCATTGTGATTTTTCTCCTTTCTCAGACCATACAAATAATTTGTTTTCGTTCCTTATTAATTTTCCAAAAGCCTTTTTACGCAGTTGTATGTGATCTCATAGATGGACAGGAACACGTAATTGACCCCCGCTTCCTCCATGGCCGCCCGCTGCTTCTCCGTGACGAAGGTGTAAGGGTAAATGCCGAACATGAACGGGAAAAAGGTGTAGATAAAATCCTGCTTTTCCTCCTGGGACATCTGCGGGAAAAACTTGTCCAGGCACGCCCGAACTGATTGCAAAGACTGGCCATAGACCGCTTTGAACTCCTTGAGCCTTTCCGGGCGGCTGCCCGTCTCCATGTCGTAGTGGTTCATGCTCATGATCTTCAAAAGCCGGGCCCGCTTTTCCAGCGTCCGGGCGAATTTGTCCGCGAACGCCTCCTTGGTGAGGGCGTCGTTTTCCTCCGTCATGACGGCCAGATCCGCTATCCACAGCGCATATTCCCGCTGGAGCAAGGCCAGGAATATTTCCTCTTTCGTCTGGAAGTAGTTATAGATGGACGTTCTGGTAAAGCTGGTGGCGGAGCTTAAGTCCTTCATAGTGATCTCTCTGAAGCCCATAGTCTGATAGAGTTTTTCGCAGGCGTTTATGATCTCCTCTTTCCGGGCGTTCGTCAGTTCAGGTGATCCTTTTGGCATTTTGCGCTCTCCTTATTTCGGGGCTGTTCATAAAACAGTATTTCGTTTGAGCTTGTCTGCGATTTATGGGGACGAGCTGGGACAACGGATAGGAACGCTCTGGACGAGGACAAAATCGCCGGGGCGTTTTCTATTCGAGGTGGGCAGAAACTTTGGGGAAAATTCGATTAACCGTCTTAACGGACAGTAGATTTCTTCACATTTGGGTGGTATAATATTTAGTGTCGAGTGGGTGACTGTTCGACAAA
>CANPXZ010000054.1 GCA_947587485.1 uncultured Oscillospiraceae bacterium
GAAGAGCACAAAGCGGCATATTTGGCCGCATAACGTAACCACTTTGAATCTCAGGGGCCCGTTTTACCGAGCCTCTGTTTTGCTGTACATTTTTTCGTTCCTGAAAAATACAATTTTCCTCTTGATTTTTATTAGCTGGACTGTTCCAAAGGGAAAATTCCCGCGTCGCAGTTTGCAGTTGACTTATTCGCCAATATCTGCTATAATATTTATAGTAATGATAATATGACTAACAAAATTAGACGGAGGGATCGCGATGGACATACATACCATACGCCAGCAGCTGCGGACGAAGTCGCTCTACGACATCAGACTGCGGGTAACGTACTATGCCCGGGTGTCCTCCGAATCGGACGAGCAACTCAACTCCCTGGGCAACCAGATCACCTACTACGAGGACCTGATCCGCAAAAACAAGGCATGGACTTTTGTTCCCGGCTACATCGACGAGGGCATCTCCGGCATCAGCACCCGGCATCGGAAAAACTTCAATCTGATGATCCAGGACGCGGCGGAGGACAAGTTCGACCTCATCATCACCAAAGAGATCTCCCGTTTTGCCCGAAACACCCTGGACTCCATCCAGTACACCCGCCAGCTTTTGGACTGCGGCGTGGGGGTATTCTTCCAAAACGACAACATCAACACCCTGGACGAGGACTCCGAGCTTCGGCTGGCCATTATGAGCTCCATCGCACAGGACGAGCTGCGTAAACTCTCCAGCCGTATCAAGTTCGGCCACCAGCAGGCCATCAAATCCAAGGTCGTGCTGGGCAATAACCGCATCTTCGGCTACCGGAAGGACAACAAGCGCCTGGTCATCGACGAGACCCAGGCCCCCATGGTCCGGGAGCTGTTCGAGTTGTACGCCACCGGCGAGTACAGCATGAAGCAGCTGGAGCAGATTTTCTGGGACAAGGGCTATCGGAACAGCAACGGCAACAAGATCGCCCACACCACCATGAGCGGCATCATCTCCAACCCCAAATACAAGGGGTACTATGTGGGCAACAAAGTGAAGGTCGTGGACATGTTCACGAAGAAGCAGAAGTTCCTCCCCCCGGACGAGTGGGTCATGTTCAAGGACGAGACGGGCCAGATTGTGCCTGCCATCGTGTCCGAGGAACTGTGGGAACAGGCCAACGCCGTCCTGCGCCGGCGCAGCGAGGATGTGAAGTCCCGCCAGGGTATCTGCAACCACGCCAATCTCCTAACCGGAAAGCTCATATGCACCCAATGCGGCAAGCCCTATTACCGCCGGGAATCCAGAGACCGGAAGGGCAACGTCAACAGCCGCTGGGTCTGCGCCGGGAAAATCAACAACGGGGCCGGGTCCTGTGACAGCTTCGCCATCTACGAGGACGAGATCAAGCCCCTGCTCTTTGAGGTGTTCCGGGAGACGGAGGTGGACGCCGAGGCCATGATTGGGGAATACGTTCGGATGTATCAGGAGATCACCGACGACGACCGTCTGCCGGAGCAGATCCAGGCCCTGCGGCAGACCATCGACCTGGCGGAGAAGAAGAAATCCAAGTTGCTGGATTACAACGTCACTGGCCAGATCAGCGACAATGACTTTGTGACCATGACACGTGCCTGCAACCAGGACATCGACGCCGCCCAGGAGCAGCTGGAAGAACTGGAGAACCGGGAGCAGACCGGGCGGGAATTTCAAAAGCATATCGCCTCTATCCGTGCCACGCTGGAGTCCGCCCGCCGGGATGCCGCCAAGGGTATCATCACAAAAAATTATGTAAACCAATATATCGACAAAATCTTTGTGACGCCGGTGGACGAGCACACCATGAAACTGGAGATCAAAATCTTCACCGGGGAGACCACGGCAAAATACCTCGAAAAGCTCCGTCAGCACGAACAAAGTCTAAAGCCCGCAAACCCGCTTGTACCAACGGTTTCCGGCTCTGACGATGAAATCTGTCACGTGGGTCACACGTCTAAAAAGATGATCGAGGCCTACGAGAACGGCATGAAGTGAACCTCTCTGTAAAAAGGGGAGCGGCGCGGCAGACAACTGCCGCGCCGTTTTTGTTCATTTACTCTCCCACGCCAGATCGCCGCTCCATCGCGGGGAGGCTCTGGTCCCTCGCGCTCAGCGTCAGGGGCGAGCCGTCCTTCGCGCAGTTATATCCCCGGCCCGGCGACCAGCACCTTCACGCCCTCGCCCTCTCAGCGGCCCGCGTACATCCGCTCGTAGTAATCTCGGTACTCGCCGCTGACAATCTTCTCCCACCAGTCGCGGTTGTCCAGATACCACCGCACGGTCTTCTGGATGCCGTCTGCGAACTTCGTCTGGGGCAGCCACCCAAGCTCGCCGTGGATGAAGGAGGGGTCAATGGCATAGCGCATATCGTGGCCCTTCCGGTCCGTCACATGGGCGATCAGGCTCTCCGGCTTGTCCAGGATATGCAGCACCGTCTTTACGATGTCGATGTTGTGCATCTCATTGTGGCCGCCGATGTTGTATACCTGGCCCACCCGGCCCTTCTCCAGGATCAGGTCGATGGCCGCGCAGTGGTCCTCCACATACAACCAGTCCCGCACGTTCAGGCCCTCCCCGTAAACGGGCAGGGGCTTGTCCTCCAGGGCGTTGGCGATCATCAGGGGGATCAGCTTTTCCGGGAACTGATAGGGCCCGTAGTTGTTGGAGCAGCGGCTGATGGTGATGGGCATGCCGTAGGTCCGATGGTAAGCGCCGCACAGCAGGTCCGCCGAAGCCTTGGAGGCGGAATAGGGGCTGGAGGCGCGCAGCGGCGTCTTCTCCGTGAAGAACAGGTCCGGCCGGTCCAGGGGCAGGTCCCCGTACACCTCGTCGGTGGACACCTGGTGATAGCGCTCCACCCCATACCTCCGGCAGGCGTCCAGCAGCACCTGGGTGCCCATGACGTTGGTCTGCAAAAAGACGGCCGGGTCCTCGATGGACCGGTCCACATGGCTCTCTGCGGCGAAGTTCACCACCACGTCGGGCCTCTCCGCCTCGAACAGGTCATACATGGCCTTCCGGTCCGCGATGTCCGCCCGTACGAACGTGAAGCGCGGCTGGCCCAGGATGGGGGCCAGGGTCTCCATATTGCCCGCGTAGGTCAGCTTGTCCACGCAGACGAGCTCATGCTCCGGGTGGACCCGGCGCATGTAAAAAATAAAGTTGCTCCCGATAAACCCGGCTCCGCCGGTCACGATCATCTTCATTGGTTCTCCCCCTGTCCGTCAGCGGACAACATCAATGTATTTACAGTCCAGAACGTCCTTCAGATATTGGCCGTACTGATTGTTTTTCAGCGATTCCACCACCTTCAGCACGTCCCCCTTGGAGATCCAGCCCTTCAGATAGGCGATCTCCTCCAGGCAGCCGATCTTTCTGTGCTGGTGGGTCTCCACGGTCCGGACGAAGCTGGACGCGTCCATCAGGCTCTCGTGGGTGCCGGTATCCAGCCAGGTGATGCCCTGGCCCAGCAGCTCCACGTTCAGCCGGCCGGCCTCCAGATAGATGCGGATCAGGTCTGTGATCTCCAATTCATTCCGGACGGAGGGCTTCAGCCCCTTCGCGTATTCCACCACCCGGTCGTCAAAGAAATATATCCCGGTCACACAGTAATTGCTCTTGGGCCTTGCGGGCTTTTCCTCGACGGACACGGGGCGGCCCCGTCCGTCGAATTCCACGACGCCGAACCGCTCCGGATCGTTGACGTAGTAGCCGAAGATCGTGGCGCCCTTGCCCGCCTCCGCGTTTTTGACGGCGCATTGGAGCTTGTCCGTCAGGCCGTTGCCGGCAAAGATATTGTCCCCCAGGACCATGGCCGCCGGTTCGCCGCCGATAAAATCCTCGCCGATCACGAATGCCTGGGCCAGCCCGTCCGGCGACGGCTGCACGGCATAGCTCAGACGGATGCCGAACCGGCTCCCGTTCCCCAGCAGCCCCTCAAAGCGGGGCGTATCCTGGGGCGTGGAGATGATCAGGATGTCCCGGATGTCCGCCTGCATCAGTACGGACAGGGGATAATAGATCATCGGCTTGTCGTAGACCGGAAGAAGCTGCTTGGATGTGACAGTGGTCAGGGGATACAGCCTCGAGCCCGACCCCCCTGCCAAAACGATACCCTTCATCTGTTCACACTCCCTCCGTGCGGTGTTGGCGGCGCTCCCGCATTTTCCCATATGTATCCGGGAAACAGCCCGGTTTCCCGCCATACCGGCAGAGATTCGCCGTGCCGTACATCTTCACGGCGGCATATCCGATCTGGGCGTATCCATCGCCGGCGTACTTTTTCGCGTAGGCGCCATGTAGGACTGATCGCCTCAAAGGCGGTCCGCAGATACCGCGAATGATCGCAGCTGGCAATGCCGATCGTTAAAAAGGGACCTTCCCCCATCTGCTGTGTCTTCTTCTGCGCCAGCGGTTCAGCCGACCTGTTTTGCAGCGGTCTCCAGCTCCGGATGCTGGGGCGCCTTGCCGGCCAGCAGCTCTCCCGACCCGTCGTACAGGCGCGCGCCGGCCAGGGAGAAGCAGACCGTACGCCCTTCTTCCCCGTCCTCCTCCGCCGGCAGCAGGATCGGCTCCGCGTCCGAAGTGATGCGCACCTTCGTGGCCGTATCCTCCATGGTCACCGGGACCGTGACCGTTTGGGCCGCGCCGGATATCTCATAGCGCCAGGTCCGATCCCCGCAGGCGACCGTCACGGTATAGGGCTTATCGGCGTCCTCCGCCAGGGCGAACACCATTTGCAGCCGCGCCTCCACCGGCTCCGTCCAGCCGTTGAAAAGGACCAGCTCCGCCTGCTCCTCCGCCCAGCGGAAGGAGGCCTCCGGGGCGTCCTCGTCCAGCTTCTCGGACTTATAAAAGCCGTCGGAAAAGACCACCGCCGCCGTATCCGTCCGGGGCCGCTTCGCCAGGTTTTTGAAGAAAAAGCTGTCCGTGAACATGGCGGTCTCAAAATTCAGCGAGACCGGCTGCTTGTCCAGCGTCATCACGGAGCGGTCCTCCAGCCGGACCGTCCCCTGGTCGAGCACGTTATAGAACCCCCGGTATATCTCCATCCCCGGGGTCATCAGCCCCGCCAGGAACACCGCCAGCAGCCACCCGGCCCGGGTCTTCTCCGCCCGCTCATACTGTCTCCAGCGGCCCGCCGCGTCTACCGCTTCCTCCGCCACGAACGCCATCAGCACAAAGACCCCCGGGATCGTGGACCGGGCCGCGAAGTCCAGCGACGTGCCGATCCGGAAATAGGGCAGGATAAAAAGGGACAGGGCGATGGCGTAAAACAGCGGGTCCCGGCGCTTTTTCCCGCGCAGCAGGAACAGGTATACGCCCACGTCCAGCACATAGACCTGGATGAATTTGACGAGATACTTCCGGATGTTCTCCAGCAGGGCCGCCAGCGCGCCCATGTCCTGCCGGACGGCGCCCGCGCTGCTGGTCATCCCCGCCGCCACGGCGTTGTTGGAAAGATAATACAGCGCCAGCACCGGGAATACCGCGCAAAGCAGGATCAGGTTGGCCGGCGTGAAAAACGCCCGCGCCGCTTCCCGCCAGGCCCTTACCTTGATCTCCCCCCAGAGAAAGACGCCCGCTTTGACCAGCATCAGGATGACCAGGCCCACGAAGGGGAACGGCCCGCAGAGCAGGCACGCCATGCCCCAGAACAGGTAATTTTCCGGGCTGTCCTCAAACAGGACGCAGGACACCGTCAGCCAGGGGATGACAGCCTGGTTGAACACCCAATAGACGCAGGTGGTGATGGAGCTGAACTGATAGGTCTTGATCCACCACTCAAAATGCAGCGTATCCGGCGCGGTGACTTTGCTCCAGTTGCCGCTCAGCCACGCGCCCAGCACATCCATCCCGCTGAAGCCGATGAACACGGCCACGCACAGGACCCGCTTCCGGCGGGTATCCGCCCCCGTAAAGAGCATCAGATTCAGGCAGATCAGCACCAGCGCGCACGCCGTCCAGCCCCACAGCAGCTGCCGGGCCGCGAACCAGCCGATCCTGGTCCCGAACAGATAATAAAAGGGCTTCGCCGCCGCCGCAGGGACCAGCCAGTGCCCCACATAGTAGGACAGGGCCGTCATCTTGCTGCCGTATACCACCGGCCACCTGTGGGTGACCAGATCCCGGTACACGGCGTTGCGGATGCCCCAGTCCGAGCTCTGGAAAAAGAAGCCGTTCAGTCCCCCGCAGTACGTCCACGCCAGGATCACGAAAAGCAGCGCCGCCAGCTCGCCCGGGGAGAGCGTGATGGCTCTGTCATGGGACAGCCGGATCCTGCGGTCCCTGATAACGAGCCAAAGAGCGGCCAGACAGGCAAGTACGCCCAGCACCGCGAACACGGGCCGCAGACAGCCAATGAAGAAAACGACGATCGGGAGGGCGGCATAGCACGCCGTTATCCTCCTGAGCTGGCCGTATCGCACTGAGATCATACCTTTTGACATCCGCACGCTCGCATTCCCATCCGTGGTTCGACATTCCGCCCGGGCCGCCGGTCTGAAGCGGCGCCGGGATATACAGATAGGGCCGGGCGGAGCAGGGACCGCACGCCCCGCTCATCCCCCCGGCCTTCAGACTGACGCAGGCGGAACAAAGCGCCCGGCGCCGCAGGATGCGCAGGGCATTGTGCGGCGCGGGAGCCGTCAGGCGTTTACATATTCCTTTTCCGTTTCCTCGTCAAAGTTGATGCGCTTTTCCTCGACCACCAGCGGCCGGTTCATGATGCGGGCGTTCATGGCCATGATATACTCCCCCAGGAAGCCCAGAAACGCCAGCTGGATGCCGCCCATAAAGAATACCGCGATCATCGTCGGCGCATAGCCGGCGGTAAAGCTGTTCCAGAAGCACAGCTTCGCCACCAGGTAGAACAGTCCGATCAGAAAGCTGACGAACGCCACCGCGAAGCCAAAAAACTCCGCGATGCGCATGCCGACCTTCGTATAGCTGGTAAAGCTCAGCATGGCCGCGTCGAACAGCGTATAAAAATTGTTGTGGGTCTTGCCGGCCCGGCGCTTCGGCTGCTCGTACTCGATCTCCTTCCGCTCGGGGCCCAGCTCCGCCACGATCCCCCGGATGAACGGGGTGGGGTCATGCAGGTCCCGCAGCACCTGGATGAAGCTCTTGTCGTACAGGCCGAAGCCGGTGAACTGCTCGATCATCTCCACCGTGCTCATCTTGCGGATGATCTTGTAGTAGCATCCCCGCAGGAAGTACATGACCCGGTTTTCCTTGCTCTTGGTCTTCCGGCCGATGACGATCTTATACCCCTGCTCCCACGCGGCCACGAACTTGGGGATCAGCTCGACCGGGTCCTGAAAGTCGGCGCACATGGTGATCGTGCAGTCCCCGCTGGTGTGGATCATGCCGTAATAGGGGCTGCTGAACTGGCCGAAATTCTTGGTGTTGAAGATGGCCTTGACATGCCTGTCCTCCCGGCAGATCTGCTCGATGATCTCCCGGGTACGGTCCTGGGATTTGTTGTCGATGAAGAGGATCTCATAATCGTAGGCCGGGCAGCTCCGGCGCAGCTCGTCCCGCACCGCCTCATAGATCGGGCGGGCGTTCTCCTCCTCGTTGTAGCAGGGGATCATTACGGAAATAAGCTTTTTCTTCTCTTCCATCGCTGTCGTCCCTCTCTTCGTCCATACTCTTCACGCCGCCACAGGCCCATGCGGCCGCCCTGTTACGGCGTCCGGCCTGCGGGAGCGCATGTTCCGATCGATACAGGATATAATATAATACCACCGCTGCCGGGCCCAGTACAAGTGTTTTTCCAATATTTCTCACTGTTTGGACCAAAATCCGTTTCCTCTATAGCATATCCGCCATACAGGGTACGATGCGCGGCAAAAGCGTCCGTCTCAGCCCGCCGCATCCAGGACCGCGCCTCAGCGGCCGGCCGCCTGGTTTTCCTGCTGTTTCCTCTGCCTGGCCCCTGCCCAGAGGCAGCCGATCATCACCGGCACGCACAAAACCGACAAGACCCCGCAGATCAGCGCCAGCGGGCCGCATACCGCCTCCGGTAAAAGGCCGCCGAAGGTCCCCATCCGGACCGCCAGGGCCATCAGCAGCAGATACGCCGACCAGCGAAACACCGCCGCCGCGCTGTTCCCGTCCGCCAGCAGCAGGTAGAGCTGCTTTACCCACGCGGGCCGCCGGCCGATTTTCGCGCTGAGCGCCTTCCCCGCCGGCACAGAGGACGGAAAATATATCGCCCGGAACCTGTCCGGGTCTTTCCGGCACTGGACCAGCATCTTCCGACGCTTCTCCGACAGGCGAAGCGCACTTTGCAGCTGTTTCTCGCTGAACCGCCGCAGATACGCCGCCAGCGCCGCGTACTGTTTCTCGTCGAAGGTCCAGCCCTCCATATAGCGTTCGAGGATGGCGCTGCACGCCCGTTCGGCAAATGCCGGTACCAGCGCCTTGTTCTCCGCCGCGTCGGGCGGATACATATCCAGGTTCCGGCCCCAGCGCTCCAGCATCGCCGTCCTGTCCCAGTTCCGGGGCTGATCGGGGTCCGTCTCGCTGCTGACGCGCCAGCGGTAAAAGGGCTCGTTCAGCCACACGATCCTGCCCATACGGACATAGGCGTCCACGTAAAAGCAGTTGTCCGCATAGCCGGCCCCGGGCTCCTCCGCGAACCGGACGTTCTGCCGGCGCAGCTCCTCCGTCCGGTAGATCGCGCTCCAGACCGAGGGCGGCATCGCCAGCAGATGGGGAAACTGGAAAATGCTGAAGGGCTTTCCCTTGGGCACGTTGGTGTTGATAAAGCCCCGGGACTTGTCCACCTGGCTGTTATCCTTGCTCTCGTAGTTGTAAAAGGGCGTTTTGACGATGTTCGCGCCGGTGCGCGCCGCGCACTCGTACATCCTCTCGTACATCTCCGCCCCGATGAAGTCGTCCGGCTCCACGATGGCTACGAACTCCCCCGCGGCCCGGTCCAGGCCCCGGTTCACCTTCGCCCCAAAGGAGGCTTTCAGGCCGGACTCGTGGATGGCGACCACCCGGGGGTCTGTCTGCTCGTAAAAGTCGACGATCTCCCGGCGCCGGTCCCGCTCCCCGTCATCCACCAGGATGATCTCGATCTCCCGCAGCGTCTGCTTCACCACGCTCTCCAGACACCGCACCAGATATTTATCCTCATTCCCCACCGGGATGACGACCGATACTTTGGGTCTTTCCGCTCTCTCGTTCATGATCGTTCGACCTCGCCGCGCTTCAAAATCATTTTTCGGCCTTTTTGTCCGCCGCAGCCGCCTCAGTCCCGGCGGTCTCGCTGTCCAGCCGCTTCTTTCTCCTGCGGGCCGCCCGGCACACGGCCAGCGCCGGTATCCCCAGCGCCGCCAGCGTTCCGCAGACCGCCGCCAGCGGACCGCGCGCCAAAAGGCCGCCGAACACGCCCGCCCGGACCGTCAGCGCCAGCAGCAGCAGATAGACCGCCGCCCAGAACAGCACCGTGCCGAGGCCCTCGTCCGCCAGGCATTCCCAGATCCGCTCCGCCCGGGTCTGCGGCGGCGCGTCCATATCCACGGCCGCAGTTCCCTTGCCTCCGGGGAAATATGCCTTGCGGAAGCCCTCCGGATCGTTCCGGCATTGGAGCATCAGCGCCCGGTGCTCCTCGCTCACGCGGACGGCGGCCATGATCTGCTCCTCGCTGAAGCGCCGCAAAAACGCCGTGATCGCCGCGTATTCCTCTTCGTTGAACTTCCACCCGTCCAGATAGTGCCGGAACAGGGTGGCCCAGGCCTTGCCGGCAAAATACGGCGCAAAGACGCCGTATTGCTCCGACTGGGGCGGATACAGGTCCAGGTTCCGGTTCCACCGCTCCAGCAGCATCGGCCGGTTCCAGTTCTGGGGCAGGCTGGAGGAGGTCACGCTGTTGGTCCGCCAGCGGTAAAAGGGCTTGTTCAGCCACACGATCTTACCCATGCGGACATAGGTGTCCACATAAAAGCAGTTGTCCACGTACCCGGCCCTCGGCGGCTCCAGGCACCGGATGCCCTGCTCCACCAGCACCTCCCGCCGGTAGATCGCGCTCCAGGGAGACGGGTGGATCACCAGAAGATCGGGGAACTGGAAGATGCTGAACAGCGTGTCCTTGGGCACGTTCGCGTTGATATAGCCCCGGGACCTGTCCACCTCGTTGTCATCCTTGGTCCGGTAATTGTAAAAGGGCGTCTTGACGATGTTGGCACCGGTGCGCACCGCGCACTCGTACATCTGCTCGTACATCTCCAGCCCGATGAAGTCGTCCGACTCCACGATGGCCACGAACTCCCCCGTGGCCCGGTCCAGGCCCCGGTTCACCTTCGCCCCGAAGGAGGCGTCCGGATTGGGCTCGTGGATGGTGACCACCCGGGGGTCGATCTGCTCGTAATAGTCGATGATCTCCCGGCACCGGTCCTGCTCTCCCTCGTCCACAAGGATGATCTCCAGGTCCTTCAGCGTCTGGTCCACCACGCTCTCCAGGCACCGCACCAGATACTTTTCCACCTTGTAGATCGGAACGACGACCGATACCTTCGGCCTTGCTGTTTCTCCGTTCACCGGTTCCCCACCTCGCTGCTCTGCCCTTATTCCGGCCCCAGATCACAAAAGCCACAAAATATGCATGCAGATGAATTATGATAGCATAAATATAGTATGAATGCAAGTCCTTTGCCAGGCGCAAAAATGCCGCATCCTCCCGCGGGAGGATGCGGCTTCATTTTCGCGATTTATCTGGCCAGCGCCACAGGGATGGAGACGTTGTTCACGAACACATAGGCCGTGAGCGGACGGGGGATGGCGCTGAACTGCCGCTTCCCGTTCTCCAGGCGCTGGAGCTTCTCAATCTTTCTGGCGTTCTTCCTCATGTCAAACATTGCACTTGTCCTCGCTTTCTATACGCAGTCGCTGCTGCGGCGCGCCGGTGTGCGGTCCCGCGCCGGCTGATCGAACAGCCCCAACAGCGCTGATTATAGTATGCCAGAATTGCCTAGCTGTCAACCAGGTATTTGTACAATGCTACAGAAAATCATCGACTTAATTTGTGCAAAGTGTTGTTTTCTCTCCTTTAGGACGCCTCCTCATGGACGGTCAGGTCCTTGACCCAGGCGTATTTCTTGTAGTGCCGGTACACTGCCGGCAGCTTCACGATCTCGTCCAGGTTGATGAGGAAGAACACCGCCAGCACCGGCCATTTCAGCACGAACGCCGCGAAAAAGCCCGCCGGCACAGAGAAGCACCACATGACAATGGTGTCGCAGTGGAAGCCGAAGCGGCTGTCGCCCCCGGCGGGGAACACGCCGTTGATGGTCATCACGTTCATGGCCATGCCCACCATGTTGTAGGTGCACATGACCAGCATCCACTTCAGGTAATGGGACGCCCGGTCGCTCAGGTCCGTCAGCGCCAGGATGCCGGGCGTGACCGCCAGCAGCGCCAGGGCCGACGCGGCCCCGCAGGCCAGGGCCAGATGGCACAGCCGGCCGCCGTACTCCCGGGCCAGCTCCAGCCTGCCCGCACCCAGCTCATTGCCCAGCAGGATGCCGCCGCCGAGTCCCAGGCCGAAGCACAGGCTCGACAGCAGGTTTTTCACGATGTTGGCGATGGAGTTGGCCGCCACCGCGTCGGTGCCCAAATGGCCCATGATGACCGAGTACATGGTGAAGCCCACGCCCCAGACCAGTTGGTTGCCCAGCAGCGGCAGGGTGTATTTCCAGAAGTCGCCCCGCAGGAGCGTATCGTCCCGGACCAGATTCTTCCACCGGAGCTTGGCCCGGCCGGGCCGGGCGGTCTCCGCCACGCACCAGACCGCCTCCAGCAGCCGCGCCAGCACCGTGGCCAGGGCCGCGCCGGCGATCTCTAAGCGGGGCAGGCCGAACAGGCCGAAGATGAAAAGCGCGTTCAGGCCGATGTTGGCCACCACGCTGACGCAGCTGACCGCGCTGGCGATACCCGCCCGGCCGGAGTTTTTCAGGGCGGTCTGATAGACCTGAGAAAGGCCCGTCAGCAAAAACGCCGGGGACACGGTCCGCAGATAGACCGCGCCCCGGTCGATCAGGGGCTGCTCGTTGGTAAAAAGGCGCATCAGCCCAGCCGGGACAAATAACCCCGCCAGGAAGAACACCGCCGACAGCGCCGCCGTCACCTTCATGGTATAGGCGAACACGCGCTCCACCGCCCCCACGTCGCCCTTGCCCCAGTACTGGGCCGCCAGGATGGACAGGCCCGTGGTCAGCGCCGCCAGGAACATGTTCTCCACGAAGCTCACCTGGCTGGCCAGGCTCACCGCCGACAGCGCGTCCTGGGTCAGGGCCCCCAGCATCAGCGCGTCGGACGCGCTGACCAGTCCCAGCATGATCTGCTGGAACGTGATGGGCAGTATAAGCTTTAAAAGCCGTCGGCGAAAATCCGCTCTCTCGTCCATATCCTCTCAGGCCCGCTTGGTCTCACTTGGCCGGCGGGTACTCGTTGCACAGCAGCCGGTAGGGCGGCTCGTCCTCCTCGATGGCCGGGAAGCGGCCCACCGGCGGGTTGAAGCGGTTGTCGGTATTGTCGTCGTTGCACTGGCTGACCTCCCCCAGCAGCACGGGCCCGGTGCCCGGCTCCACGTTGAAGTCGTGGTACATGTACTGCTGGATGTGGATGCTCTCCCCCGGCGTCAGGCGGATCTGGGTACCGGCGGGGACGGTGTAGGTCCGGCCGTCGGTGTGCACGGTCACGTCGGACTCATAGTCGATGCTCTCGTCCGGCAGGGAGTTGTACACCCGGATGAGCACGTTGCCGCCGCCCCGGTTGATGATGTCCTCGGTCTTGTACCAGTGGAAGTGATTGGGGGAATACTGCCCCTCCTTCATGTACAGCAGCTTTTCCGCGTACACCTTGGGATACTTGTCCGCCATGGCCCGGTTGCCGTTGCGGATGGTGATGAGGGAAAAGCCCACCTTGTCGAAGTCCCCCAGGCCGTAGTCGGTGATGTCCCAGCCCAGCATGCAGTCCCGCACCTCGTCGTAGTCGTGGCCGATGTGCTGCCACTGCTCCGGCGTAAAGTGGCAGAAGGGCGGCAGGTAGCAGCAGTACTTCTCGCACATGGCCTCCAGCTCCTTCAAAGCCTTGTTGATCTCAGAACGCTTCATGACAGTCCCTCCTTACAGGCATTCGCCGTTTGTCTCGATGACCTTCGCGTACCAGCGGGCGGAGTCCTTGGGGATCCGCTCCCCGGTGCGGTAGTCCACGTATACGATGCCGAACCGCTCGTCATAGCCCCGGTTCCACTCGAAATTGTCCAGGAAGCTCCACTGCATGTAGCCCCGCAGGTCCAGCCCCTCCCCCACGGCCTTGGAAAGCTCCAGCAGATACCGGTGCAGAAAGTCGATCCGGTCCGGGTCGTGGACCTGTCCGTCCAGGAATATCCGGTCGTTGCAGGACTGGCCGTTCTCAGTTATGTAAACCGGTTTGCCATACCGCTGACCGATCTGCAACGGGCCGTAGTGCATGACCTCCGGGGTCACGGGCCACCGGCAGGCGGTCTGGGGGAAGCCCTCATAGCGGGCCACATAGGCGCCGGTCTCGTCCACCATCTTGCCGTTGTACACGTTCACGCCGATGAAGTCGGGGGCCTCCATCAGGTCCCAGTCCTTGGGGTCCACCGTGGCGGCGAAGCGCCGCACGCTCTCCGGGATGTCGTCGGCGTACCGCTTCAGACAGACGGAGTCCAGGAAGATGTTGAAGGTGAACATCCAGTCGTCCGCAGGCATGGCGAAGGTGGCCTTGTAGGCGGCCTCCCGGTTGGCGGGGGTATCCTTCTCCGGGTAGGTGAGCCGGCCGCAGGGGGCGACGCCCACCTGCACGTCCTCCCCCGCCTCGGCCTTGACGGCCCGGTAGGCGGCGGAGTGGGCCAGGCACATGTGATGATAGACCCGGGCCACCTTTTCCTCGCTGACGGTCCAGCCCGGGGCGTGGATGCCGACGCCGTAGCCAAAGGCGGCCGCGCACTGGGGCTCGTTGAGCGTCATGTACTTTTTGACCTTGCCCTTCATCCGCCCGGCGAAGATGCCCGCGTAGCGGCCGAAGGCCTCCACGATGTCCCGGTTCAGCCATCCGCCCCTGTCCTGCAAGGCGCTGGGCAGGTCCCAGTGGTAGAGGGTCACCAGCGGCTCGATGCCGTTGGCCAGCAGCTCGTCCACCAGGTCCTCGTAATACTTCAGGCCCGCCTCGTTGACGGCCCCGTCCCCGTCGGGGATCACCCGTGCCCAGCTGACGGAGAAGCGGTAGGCCCGGATGTTGTGCGCTTTCATGAGGGCCACGTCCTCCCGGAAACGGTGGTAGCTGTCGCAGGCCACGTCGCCGGTGGCGCCGTTTTTGATATGCTGATGGGCGGTGTCGTGGCAGAACTCGTCCCAGATGTTCGGCCCCTTGCCGTCGGCGTCCCAGCCGCCCTCGCACTGATAGGAAGCGCATGCCACGCCCCAGAGAAAATCCTTCGGGAATCTGCTCATACTCTCACCTCAACATGGTATTCATGGTTTGCCCGCTTTCGCGGGTCCGGCCCTCCTATGATACACCGTCCGGCGGGGCCTGGCAAGCGCCGGAGCGCATTTTTCGCGGAATGGACAGGTAGAAAAATGGAGGGTCTCATGCGCACGCATGGGACCCTCCCGCTCGTTCAGGTTCAGGCGTTCATGGCCTGGATCATGCCGTTGAGCATTTCCTCGCTGACGGCGCCGCCGCTGAAGCTCACCACGCTCCGCAGGGGCATGTACCGCACCATGGCCGCGCCCATCTCGTCGGTGATGGCCTCCTGGGCCGCGTCGCTGTCCCCGCCGGAACCGCCGAACATCTGGCTCATGCCGTCCATCAGGGGCTGGATGACCTTCATCGCGTCCGGGTCCGCCATCACGTCCATGAAGATGGAGTCCTTGGTGTAGTGCCGCTTGATCTTCACCGTACCGGTGACGGTCACCGTGGCCGCCGCGTCGATCTGCCGGGAGGACTGGCCCACCTCGATGGTGAACTCGCCGGTCTCCACATGCCAGTCGTGGAGCTGCTCGTTCCAGTAGGCAAAGGCCCTCTTGTCCAGGGTGAAGGTCACATCGCGGCTCTCGCCGGGGGCCAGCTCCACCTTCTCGAAGCCCTTCAGCTCCCGCACGGGCCGGAACACGGTGCTCTCCTTGTCGCCCACGTACAGCTGCACCACGGTCTTGCCGGGGCGGCTGCCCGTGTTGGCGGCCTTCACGGTGACGGTCAGGGTGTCCTGGTCGGTGATAGCGTCCGCGCTCAGGCGCAGGTCGGAGAAGGCGAAGGTGGTATAGCTCAGGCCGTGGCCGAAGGGGAACGCCACGTCCATGCGCTTTTTGTCATAGTACCGGTAGCCTACGAACACGCCCTCCCGGTAGTCGGCCTGGTCGCCCTCGCCGCCGTAATAGAGGTAGGACGGGTTGTCCTCCAGCTTGATGGGGAAGGTCTCCGCCAGGTGGCCGGAGGGGTTCACGTCGCCGTAGAGCACCCGCACCGTGGCAAGGCCCACGGCCTGGCCGCCCAGATAGGCCTCCAGCACCGCCTTGACCTTGGCCAGCCAGGGCATCTCCACCGGGGAGCCGTTGTGCAGC
>CANPXZ010000055.1 GCA_947587485.1 uncultured Oscillospiraceae bacterium
AACAGGCTGAAATCCAGGCCGTGGAGCTTCTCGTCCACATATTGGCCGAAAAATTTGACCCATCGCCGGGCCCGGACGTAAAAATGTTCCTTCCGATTCATGCTTCCGCCTCCAGAATATTCCGATCGGACCCCGCCGGCCCGCTTCCCGGGCCGCCGCCATCCCTGGCGGTCAAACCGGCCAAAAGTCCGATCCTCCGGCCGCCAAAAGGTTCCCCTTTCGGCGGCCGGTTTTCCAAAAATAACCATCCCTATTTTACATGGTTTTATAATCGATTTCAAGAGGTAATATTCCCATTTTTTGCGAAAAATAGCCCCTTCCGCCGGGCAAAACGGTTCGCGCAAACCTCGCCCCGCCTCAGGCGATGCCGGGGCCTCTCAATAAAATGACCGCCCACCCTTGCGGGTGGGCGGCTTTTGATTTAGGGGATCACTTCTTCAGGTACTTCTTCGCGCCGGGAACCAGAATCGCCATACCCAGAGCGGAGAACACCAGCGCCGCGGCCCAAAGGGCGGGCAGGGCGGTGTCGCCGGTCTTGGGCGTGTCATTTTCCGGATCGTGGGTCGCCGCGCCGGAGCCCCGGACCGTGAAGGTGCCGAAGGCGGAGCCGTTGGCATACTGAATGGTGATGGAGTGGGCGCCGTTGGTCAGAGTAGCCAAGTACGCGGGAGACAGCGTCACGGAACCGTCGGGGTTCACGGTGTAGCTGCCGGTAGGCACCGGCTTACCGTCCACATAGATGCCCATCAGGCCGGAAGCGGGTCCGTTCGTCTCGAAAGTCAGGCCGGAATTGCCGCTGCCGATCCAGTTGTCGCCATCGCCGTCGGTGATCTCATAACCCGGAATCACAGGCGTATCCGCAGGCGGGTTCACAGGCTCATCGGGGCCCGGAGGCGTGGGCTGACCGGGAAGGACCGGGTTCTCCACAGGCTCCCGGATGAAGACGCCGTTGTAGTAGGCGTCTCCGGCCATGGCGAAGACCTCCTCCAGGCTGGCGTCGTTCATATTGAAGACGTACAGGTAGGGCTCGGGGGTATCGCCGTTGCCATAGAGTCCGCCGCCGGCATAGTCACGGATCGCGTAAACGGTGCCGGTGAGCTCGTCCACATAGAAGCTGATGCTGCTGGTGGGTTCGCTCCAGTAGCCCTGCACCAGCGCGGCCTTCGTCATCTCTCCGGTATTCGGGTCGATGATGGTAAACATACCGGAATCAAAGGCGTCCACCGTGTAGAGCATCCCGTCCTGGGCCAGCAGGTTGCTGAACGCAAGCTCCTCGGACTCCAGCACCGGCGTAAGCGCGCCAGTGGCCAGGTCTACCTCATAGAGGTACACATAGGCGCAAAAGTATTCCTCGGTGCTCATGGCGTCTGCCGCCAGGTACATCTTTCCGGTACTCGGATCGTAGGCCATGTCCACAGGAACGATGGGATAGGTTTCGCCATCCCAATGCTCATACTCCCCGAACGACACCTGACCCAGCTGGGTCCGCTGGAAGGTGTAGGGATCGATGGCGTAGAAGCCGCCGTCCTCGCCGTAGGCGTAGATCACGTCCTGGCTCTGGACATAGTAGGAGGCTTTCAGCCGCTCCTCGCCCGGCTCGTCCGCGCGCTCCACGGTGGGCGTGCCGGTCTCGTCGAAGCTGACCCACTGGCCGTTGGTCTCGTCATAGGCGAAGATCTTCCGGCCCTCCGCGGGTACGACCACGGTGATCGTGGCGGTATGGCCCTGATCGTCCGTCACCGTGATGGTGACCACGCCGGGCGCGACGCCGGTGACCACGCCGTTTTCATCCACCGTGGCGATGGAAGGATCGCTGGAGGTCCAGGTCAGCTCGGCGTCCACCTGGCTGACGGTGATGGGAAGCACATGGACATCCAACTGTCCATCCTCTCCCACCGGCACCACCACGGTGTCCTCATCGAAGACCAGGCCATCGGCCTCTACCGCGGCGGGGACCTGAGGCTCCGGATCGGGAATGGTGTACAGGGAGGCGACCATCGTCCCGTCCACGATCGTGCCCAGCTCGGAGGCCGCGCCGGTCTCCAGATCCACCAGGTACAGTCCGCCGGTGGGGCCAGCCAGGTCCATGTAGGACCAGTAGGTGTTGCCGGAGTTGTAATCATAGAGCATGCTCTGATAGCCGGAGCAGCTCGTCAGGCCGGTGGGACCCACCTCGGTGGCAGCGCCGGTAGCGCCGTCCAGCCGGTAGAGGGTACCGTCGTTGCTGATGGCGTAGAGCTGGCCCTGATCGTCGCAGGTCACAGACACCATGGAATGTCCGGTGTCTCCCACAACCACGGCCTCTCCGGTCTTGGTATCAATCTCCAGCAGCTTGCCGCCGCTTTCCACCGCGTAGAGGGTACCTCTGGTATAGTCAAAGGCCATATCCATGATGGGGTATTCCATGCGGCTGATAATCTCCATGGCGTAATTATCATTCAGATCGAAGGTGGCGAAGTAATTAAAGTACTCTCCATCCTCATTCAGGGTGCTAATGTACGCGTAGATCTTCCCGTTGTAGTAGGCGCCAGCATAGACGGAGGTCTCGGTTTCATACAAGTCCATGTTGTCAATGTTGCCCATTGACGGATCGGCGTCCGGGAAGTTGATCCACATACCCAGCTGCATACCGCTAAAGTCCTGCACCGCCATGCCGTGGAGCTCTCCGCCGGATGCCAGGACGGTGATCTTCACCGTCAGCGTCACGCCGTCAACGGTAATGGTCAGGGTCGTCGTCCCCGGCGCCACGCCGGTGACCACGCCGAATTCATCCACCGTGGCGATGGAGCCGTCCGCGATCTCGTAGGTGATGGTCGAGGTGGCGTCCCAAGGCGTCACGTCCACCACCGCCGGGGCCGTACCGCCGGCCACCAGCTGGATCACCTCCGGCGCGGTGGCGGAGACAGCCTTCTCCTCCGGCAAGCCGGGATCCTTGAGCTCCAGCAGGCCGAGGTTCATGCATGTTCCCTCCGCGATGAGGTCCAGGCCCATGACGCCGCCAACATAGACGCTCTTCAGATCGCTGGGCCGGATCCAAAGCAACATTCCGTTGTCATCGACCAGGAACAGGGCCTCGCTCTCCGTGGAATAGGTCATGGAGCCGCGTACATTCATGGCCACGAGTCCAACCGGCTGGCTGTCCAGCACCGTCAAGGTATCGCCTTCCAGCGTGGCCTTTACAGCGACGATGGTAAAGTAATCGTTGGTGGCGCCAAAGTAGAAGTTGCCCTCCGGGTCAATGGCAATGCCATAGTTGTACTCGTACGCGTCCTGGTCGTCCAGCACAGCTACCCGCTCATATTCGCCGGTGAACTTGCTGATCCGAATCAGGGTATAGACCTGGTACGAATCCCAAGGGCTAGAACCAACGATGGTCTCTTCCAGGAGGCCATACAGCTCGCCGTCAACAGGGTTGAAGGCCATGCCGGTGATCGGGCCCTGGACGCTGCCGAACTTCTCCCCGTTCAGGGTCGTGGGATTCAGATGGTAGAAGTTGCCCTGGGCGTCGTAGGCGTAGACCAGGTTCCCGTCGTAGGCGGCGGCGGTGATGGCATAGTTGGGAGAAATGCTCTCCTCGATATAGCTGCCATCGGCCGGATCCGACACGTCGAACTTTGCCCACTTGTACTTAGCCGTGCCTTCATAGAAGTACAGCTCGCCCTTGATGGAGATGACCGTCACCAAGCAGGTCGCCTCCACGTCGCCGCACTTGGCGGTGATGGTGGTGACCCCCGGCGTCAGGGCCGTGACCAAGCCCTTGTCAACCGTGGCGACCGTCTCAACGGAGGATTCCCAGGTAAGATCGGTCAGATCCGCATAGTAAGGCGTGGGAATGGCCGTCAGAACGCCCTGGCTCCCAGCCACCAGATCCAGAGACTCCAAGGAGAGGGCCAGATCTGTGGGCTTGGTATCATCCGGGAAAATATCCGGGCAATTTTTACTGGGGATCATCAGGCCGGTCATTTCCGCAAACGCCACGTTGTCCGTCAGTTTGGTGGCCGCGCCGCTGCCCTTGTCCACGGACAGGAGCTGCCCGGTGGGGGTCTGCGTATAATCCGGATTCGTGACTTCTTTGTAGAACAGCCAGTACAGCGCGTCGCCATTGTCGTGGTCCGCCGCCATGGTCTGATGGTAGCCCTCGACTTTTGTGATCGTGCCGCCCACGTCCCAGTCGTATTCCTCCACCTCAACGCCTGTGGCGACGCCGGTCTTGCCCATGGAAGTGACTTCACCGGTGGTCTTATCGATGGTATACAGGCTGGCGTTATTCAGGTCCGTATCCACCGTGTAGAGGTTGCCGTCCGCCGCGGCCAGGGTCAGAAGCTCGCTGGCCACGCCTGTGATCTTGGTTTCCTCGGTCACCAAGCCCGTGAGGGGATCCAGCTCCAGCAGGTACTGCTCCCCTTTCTCGTTCCCGGCCAGGACATACAGGGTCTCATCCGTATAATCCAGCGCCATGTCCAAGGCGGAGTAGGGTTCCACGGTGCCCACTTCCGTCCGGTCCCAAGCGCCGGGCTGGACGGAGAACACGGTGCCCATGTCATCGATTCCGAGGATATAGCCGTCCACGTATTCCGCGGCGACCACATCTGCCTCATCCAACTGAGCGGAGGGGGATAGGAAGTACATGGTCTCGGAATTCTCAGGCTTCATGGTATACCAGCCGTTGTAGTACCCCGACCAGCTCATACCATAGTCCGTCTGATCCCAGCTCCTGTAGCGGTAGGCATACCAGGAGCTAAAGTCCAGGGTGGCCGGGTCTTCCAGCGTGACCGTGTAGTAGGTCTCGTTGTAAGCGTAGTCGCACACCGCCAGCTGGAACGAGGAGTTCAGGCCGGCCAGATCCACCACCACTTCGATGGGCTTTCCGGGCTCGTTATCCACCGGATAGTACTTGGCGCCGCTGCCGGAGTCCGTCACAGGGATCACGGCGGCGATGTACTGATTATCCTGGACTTGGATATGGAGCTTCCCATCCTCCTGATAGGCAGTCTCCTTAATGACGGTGGGCGCTTCCGTATCAATGGTCACCTTGACAGGTTCCAGAGTCTGGTCCACCACGTCGTCCCCGTCGTCCAGCTGCGCGGAGATCTCCAGCGTCACAACAGAGTTGTTGGGCAGGGGAACCCCGTCCTTCGTGAAGTCGAACATCGTCGCCGTTCCGAAGGATACGACATCGGAAAGGAAGATGGGAATTTGCTGACCGTAGGTCTGATTAAACGTGGTCTTCCGGGCGTAGGGATAGGTCGCGGTGTGCAGGGTGTTGCCGTCTTCGTCCTTCCAGGTGAAGGTCAGCTCCTTGGCGTTCCGAAGCAGCGACACATAAATATCAATCAGCCCGTCGTCATAGAGGTCCCCATTGGGAGAGACGGCATTGTGCTTCGGGTCCGTCCGCTCATTCATATAGGGGTTGACGCCCAGAGGCATCCCGTTGTCATTGAACAGAACATGGGGGAAGCGCTCATAGGTCACTTCGTCGTTCAGCAGATCCCACCACCAGCCGGTATCGAATACCGGGGACTGGCTCCAATCGCCGAAGAAGCCCATGAAGGGCATGCCCAGGTCGGGATCCTGGGAGTCCGCGGCCTTCAGGGTCACAAAGCCGTCCACATAGATGCCGTTCTCATAATGGTCATTCATGTAGGCCTTGTCCTGCGCCCCAAGGGTCACCGTGGCTGTGACGCTGGTGGAGCTGTTGGGCTGAACAGTCACGGTGTCGCCGCCGGAGAAGGTCACCTGGCTGTCCTCCAGGGCGTGGCCGGTCTCCGTCATGTAGTCGGCGCCCCCAATAACCTGATACTGATCCGTGAGCAGGGTGGCGCTCAAGGTATAGGTATGGGGCTGACTCGACAGGTTGTTCAGCGTAAAGGTAAAGGTATATACGCCGCTTGTATTATCTCCCAGCGAGGCCTTGGGGGTCTTCTCTTTGCCTTCGCCCGCGTAAACCGTCAAATAGGTCGGGGAGGTAACGGCCTTGTCTACTTGGGCCAGGCCCGCGCCCTGCCAGCGGGGAGAATAAGGAAGCGTGCCTTTTTCCATAATGGGCACGGCCGTGCTCATCAGCAGGGCCTCCGCCACAGTATGCAATTCACTTTCGCTCAGATTCGGATAATCCTGCCGCAGATGTTGCAGGACCAGCGCCGCCATACCGGCGATCTGAGGGCTGGCCATGGAGGTGCCGCTCATATAGCCGTAGGTGCCGTCCGTCAGGGTGGAGTAAATATCTCCGCCGGGGGCGGTGATGTCCGGCGCCAGGGTCAGATCCGGCGCCACGCCCCAGTTGGAATACTCGCTCATCTTGCCGGCATTGGGGTGAGGCAAGGTGACCGGATCCCCGTAAACCTTCACGGTCCCCACGCCATCCACCGCCGCGGCTTTCATCGCGTCGCCGGTAGCCTTGGGCACGATCACGTTGGGCAGCAGGCCCGCGTCCAACATAGCGGAGTCCAGCGCGGCGTCCGTGTTGTTATACACGATGACCGCGATCGCGCCGGCGTCGTAAGCATTCTCCTGCTTAACCGTAAAGTCCAGATCGCCTCTTTCAATGACGGCGATCTTGCCCTCTACTTTTGTGCCTAGGGATTCAAAGTCTTCCACGCTGCCTGTGCCCGGCACCAGGATGTACTGGAGGTCCTTGGTCTCCGCGCCCTCCGTCAGGCTGGCAAAGGGGAACGCGACCTCGAAATACTCCAAGTAGGGGTACTGGACGCCGTTCACCTCAAACACGACCGCCTCATACGACGCATTGTCGCAGCTGGCCACAGACGTGGCCCCCGCCCAGGTAGCGGGCGAGGAGATAATGCCGTTGTCCGGGTATTTGGCCGGGTTCTTGTTGGTTCCCGTGGCGTTCCCGTAGGCGGCGGAGGTGGAGTTGCCGGCGGCAACGGCCAGGATCATTCCATGGTCCGCCACCTTGGCGAAGATCTCATCCATCCACTCGTCGCCGGAAGTGCCGAAGCCCGAATCCTGCCCCAAGCTCATGTTGACCGCGTCGGCCTCCAGATAGAAGCAGTCCTCCAGAGCGGCGGCCACATCGTCCATCCATGCGCCGCCTTCGGTTCCGAACACCTTCATCACCAGGAGCTGGGCGTCGGGGGCGACGCCGACCACACTGGATTCCGCTGTTTTGTTCGCGGCGGCGATACCGGCGACATGGGTGCCATGGTCGCCCTGAGTATCGTTGTCATGGGTCACGTCCAGGCTGGCGTCCACATAGTTGAACCCGAAGGGGACCTTATCGCTGTAATACAGGTCGTCCGCCGTCAGGTTCCGGTATGCCTCGCTGGCATGCAGATGATCCAGAACGTCCGTGATATCGTCTGGTGTTAAGTAGTCGCTGTTTTCAGGTAACCCCCCCCCGGCGAAAGAGGGGTGGTCGGTGTCTAGTCCTGTGTCAATGATGGCGATGCGCATTCCTTCGCCCGTGAAGCCCACGTCCCACGCTTGGGTCGCGCCCACCGTCTGGGTCGAGGTGCTGGTATACGGCCGCGCCGTGCCGCCCATATCCTGGGGCACGCTGTACCGCTCCGCGACGAAGGCCTTGGCAACGCCATCCACATTTTGAATGGCGCCCATAGCGCCATAGGGCACGGTCATGGACACGCCGCTAAACAGCACATTGTAGCGGTAGTTGATCTCCAGCGGCTCTTGGGCAATGGGCATGATCCCGTCCTGGGACATGGCGCTGCTTACCGCCTGGTTGATCCGGTCAATGATCGTTTCCTGCTTGGTCTTGATGGCCCAGCTGGCGGAGATGACCTGGGTGCTGTACTGCGCGATCTCGCTGGCCGAATAGCCCTGGTCCAGCAGAGCCGGCTCGTCAAAGACGATGATCGCCCGGACCATCTCATAAGGATCCGTCTCGTTCTTCGGAAAGTCCGAGGTGTCCGATGGGTCCTGGATCAGATGATGACCCGGATCCTCCGTTTCCGTGATGGTCACGCCGCCGGATGACGGCCGCGTGTTCTGGGGGAGCTTTGCCCCCTTGGTCGGCACACTCGCGTCGGCAAAGGCACTGGGTACCAACGGAAGCACCAGGCACAGCGCCAGCAGAAGCGCCAACAGTTTTGTCCACTTCTTCAAACAATCTACCTCCCTGTCGAAATTCGGAAAAATGTGCGCGCGGCCCGCGCCGCCAGGCTTGGTACTCATCCCCCCTGAATTTTTATTCTGGAATCGCGCCCGGTATCTTGCAAGATCCGCCCGCCATCCTGCCCTTGTGCCCCTGCGCCGCCATCCACTTTTATCGATAACGCCCGCATTTTACACAAACAGCTTTTTGTAATTTTAGCAGAATATACAGACCAGGTCAATGTCATTTTGTAACTGTTTCCCAAATTTTGCAAAAAAATTCGGGTGATATTTCATTCAGCCCAAATCCTTATTGCATTTTCATTCTTACGCCCCCGGAATAGGCTCGGGGAATTTTTTCGGTTTCACGTTGATTTTTAACATATGAAATATTATTTTTACACAATAGACATGCAAAAAGCGGACACCATCCTTGCCAAGTTTCCGTGAAGAAGTAAAAATCGGCAACCCTCTGACGAGGATTGCCGATTTTTGGGGTGGATGATGGGACTCGAACCCACGGTCTTCAGAGCCACAATCTGACGCCTTATCCAACTAGGCCACATCCACCATATAATGGCACGCCAGGAGGGACTCGAACCCCCTACCTACTGCTTAGAAGGCAGTTGCTCTATCCGGGTGAGCTACTGGCGCGTTTCCAGGCTTGGAGCGGGTGACGGGAATCGGACCCGCGTATCCAGCTTGGAAGGCTGGTGTTCTACCATTGAACTACACCCGCGCGGGGTCCCTGCTTGGCTGTTCAGCTTAAAGATTTTAGCATAAGAACAGACCGATGTCAAGCTTTTTTCTCCATTGCCTCCAGTTTTTTCAGCACCGCCCGGAAATATTCCGGCAGCTCCGCCTGGACGATCACCGGATGGCCGTCCCGGGGGTGGCGGAAGCACAGCAGCCCCGCGTGGAGGCACTGGCTGGTCTGGCCCAGCTCCGGTTTTTTATGGCCGTAGACCGTGTCCCCCAGCACCGGGTGGCCGATGGAGGCCATGTGGACCCGGATCTGGTGGGTCCGCCCGGTTTCCAGCCGGAGGCGGATATGGGTATAGCCCCGGTAGCGGCGGATCACTTCCCAATGGGTCACGGCGGGGCGGGAATTGCGCTGGGTGACGCACATTTTCTTCCGGTCCGTGGGGTGCCGCCCGATGGGGGCGTCCACGGTGCCACTGTCCTCCTTCAGTACCCCGCAGACGATGGCCTCGTAGGTCCGGGCCATGGTGTGGTCCTGGAGCTGGGAGGAGAGCATGGCGTGGGCATAGTCGTTTTTCGCCACCGCCAGCAGACCCGAGGTGTCCTTATCGATGCGGTGGACGATGCCGGGGCGGAGGACCCCGTTGATGGTGGAAAGGTGCCCTTCCAATCGGTACAGAAGCCCATTGACCAGGGTATCGTCCCAGTGCCCGGCGGCGGGGTGGACCACCAGGCCCTTGGGCTTATTGAGGACCAAAACGTCCTCGTCCTCGTAGACGATGTCCAGATCCATTTCCCGGGGCCGGGCCGTGGGCTCCTCCGGCTCCGGCAGGGTAAAATCGATCCGGTCCCCGGCCTCTAAGCGGTCGTTTTTCCGGCCCGGGAGGCCGTTTTTCTTCACCAGGCCAGCCTCCAGCAGCTTCTGGGCCTGGGCCCGGCTCATGGGGGCGCTGCGGGCCAGAAAGGCGTCCAGCCGCTCGCCGGAGGTGTCAGCCGTCAGAAGCATGGGGGGTCTCCTTCCAAAACCGCCGGTTGAAAAACGCCAGGTGGAACAGCAGCAGCACGCAGCCGCAGGAAATAAAGCTGTCCGCCAGGTTGAACACGGGAAAATCCATAAACTCCACGGCGATCATGTCCACCACATAGCCCCGGAAGATCCGGTCGATGATGTTTCCCAGGCCTCCGCCGTAAATAGCGGCCAGGCACCACCGCTCCAGGGTGGTGAAGGGCAGCCGCTTTTTAAAATACTCCCAAAATAGCGCCGCCGTCAGCGCCAGGAACAGCGCCACGAACAGCCACCGCATCCCCTGCAAAATGGAGAAGGCGGCCCCGATGTTGTGGACCTGGGTAAAGTGGAACAGCCCGGGGATCGCCGGCACGGTGGCGCCCATTTCTATATTATTGATGACCAGTAGCTTGGTGATCTGATCCGCCCCGGCAATGCCCAGGGCGAACAGCGCCATCGCCAGAAATTCCATGGGGGCTCCCTCCCGGTAGTCGTTTGCGCTATTGTACCATATCCGCCGCCTGTTTGCAACTTGTTTTCGCCGGAACCGCCCCCGGCACGAAAAGGCGGCTATGCGAAAAACGCATAGCCGCCGAAATCGCGCTCCGTTTCATCTTGATTCTCTTCTGTTGAGAGATCCATTTTTCCCATCACGCTTCCCTTTTGCCCTTACCCCTCCAGGTCTCCGGATGGGAAAAATCAAAGAGGAGCATGATCTTACTGTCTGCGGAAACGATCCTCCCTTTGGCGCGGTAACTGTTTTCCGGCTCCCACCTCCACACCTTATAGATGGCGGCAGAGAACTTTATGCTCTCCATTCGTTTAGGCGCAAACTCCTTGATGTTTTTTCGCCAGAGGATTGCGTCTTTGTCCTTTGCCGTCACAGGAGTGACCAGAATACATTTCCGCACCGGATTGATCTCCATTCGGATGCGTTCGCAGTTGTTGAGTGCAGTCAAAGCGATTTTGTTGAAAACAATGCCTGAGGGCCAAATGGTACAGGCCGGCGTATCATAGATACTGCGGCTGGAAAAATAGTCGGAGCTGACCACTTGAAAGCCTTCCAGGGATATCTCCTCTATATCGGTCTTGAAATGTTTCTCTTCCATACCCCACCACCTTATATTTTATCGCTGGTGATGTAGCCATTGGCTAGATCGACCTTATATTCCTGTTCATGGTCCTTCACGGGAATACCGAAATAGTCCCGCCATTCTCCCGGAAGACAGGATTTTGTTTTCGGTCCTCCGAGAAACAGCTCAAAATCACTCAGCTTGAACAAAAACAGCGCCTCCCCCTCATATACGGCCGGTCTTCCCATGATCTTGTACCTGTATTCGGGGTCCCACCCCATCAGATCAAACACCTTCCCGGCAAATATCCTGCAAAGCATATCCCGAGCCGACAGCTCCTTTTCCCCGCCTCCCTTTGCCCAGCGGAGGGAATCGGGGGCGTCCGGGGAACAGGGCCGGATAATCAGGCGTTTCTGCTCCGGGTGTACCAGTATTAGAATGTGTGTCGCTCCGGGGAACCTTTTGAGGCAGGCCATATTGAATTTGATCCTTGTGGGCCAAATCGTGATGGACGGCTCTCTTGTGTGGGAAAACAGCTCCCCCCTAGTCACCTGATACCCCGCCAGATCTGCGATAAACTCCGTCTCACCGTCACTGATCGGTTTTGCGTTATTAAAAACGTTATTAAGCGCCTCCTGATCCGCCATATGTGTTTGCCGCCTCCTTGATAAGTTCTTTGGCAAGGGATTTGACTTCTTCCTCGGAGGGCGTAGAGAACTGCTCAATTCCCGGAGCAGGAATGCTCGCCTTTCCCGATTTCCACTCGTCGCCCTCCAAAAGGTAGTAAAAATCATTTTCCACAATGTGGTCATAGAACTCGTCCCCAAATCTACCCTCCCATTCCTCGGGGAAGAATTCTGCTCTCTGTTTTCGGATTCCCTCCTCCAGGGGAACCTCAACAAACACGGCGCCAACGGCAGCGCACAGATTGAATATGATGATTCGTTCATCGCCGTTGGTCATCCAATTGCCCCGCACTTTATAAACATAGTCCGGATCCCAGCCCATGATCTCAAACAGGGCAGCCCCAAAATGCGGGCAGCTGAGACTTTTGGAGTAGATTCCCGCCGCATCCTCCGCCCTCCAGCGGATGCTGTGCGTCGCTCCCTGGCTGCTGGGCCGTATCGCCAGCTTACGCTCGGAAGCGTGAAGGAGGAGCTGGATATATCCCACATCGGCAAACTTTCTTACACACCAAGTATTAAAGGTCATACGGCCTTTTGAGACCGTGAGAGCTGGGCCGTTATACCTCATCTGTGTAAATTGATTTCGCACGACCTGATATCCCGTGAGGTCGAAAGCGGAGAAAGATTTTTTAGGGATGCGGGTCTGCTTTCCTTTTTTCCTGACGCTGTTTGAGGAGTCGAAATACGGTCCCGGTTCTTCGTTCACCCAATGGTGGTTGATAGGGACGAACCCACGGAAGATCCCTTCGTCGATTACATGAATGCCAGGCAACGAGCCCTGAATATGGTGCTTTTTATTCTGGAGCAGCGCCTGGACCAGCTCAAACTCCTTCCTGGATATAATGGCTTCATGCTTGTTTTTCAAGTGCCATTGTTCCCTATCACTGCGGTTTTTCCTGTGCGTGTGATCAAACAGATCGCTAGTAAAGGTTTTCCACGTCAAAATATCGCCGCAGTAACGCTCGTTTGAGAGAATGTATCGAATGGAGCCAGTGCTCCACTGGACGGAACCGGTTTTTGTCTGGCAGCCGATATCTGTCAGGAAAGCCGCAATGCTCTCCACAGACTTGCCGCTCAGATACGCGCCAAATATGAATCGCACGATCTTGGCTTCCTCACGGTTTATAACGAGCGGCGCATACTTGACATATCTGCCGTCGGCGTCCTTTTGCCTGTCGTAGCCCAGCAAAGGGGGCGTCAGAGCCTTCTCGTCTTTAAATCGCTGGGTGAGCGACCAAATCATCGCCTCCCTCTTTTTTACGGATTCCTCCTCGGCGAATTTTGCGAGAAATGTCAGCATTAAATCAGAGTTCTCATCCAGGGTATTCAATCCGTCCGTTTCAAAGAACACGCCAACCGGTGGTTCAAGTTTTTTAAGACGGCGGATCAGTGAGACACAGTCTATCAAATTTCGAGCAAAACGGGAAACACTTTTGGTTACAATGAGATCGTATTCTCCCCGTTCACAGGCCGCGATCATTTCATTGAACTGCGCCCGATTCTTCAGCGAGGTGCCGGAGATGCCTTCGTCCGCATATATATGGCGAAGATCCCAGTTCGGGCGTTCCCGAGCCACCTGCCGGTAGTGGGCCTGCTGCAGCTCATAGGAGAAGAGCTGCTCATCGCTGCCGGTGGACACCCGACAATAAGCGCAGGTACGAAAAACCCTGTTTCGATCATTCAGGCTGATCTTGGGCTTTGCGGGTATGTAGACCTTGTCTCCGGTTCCCTGGGCGCGATATAGCTTTTTGATATCGTCACGGTGATCCATGTGGTAAACTCCTTTTTGAGATGTTTACTGTTCGCACTGATCCTGCAGCTGCTTGATCAGTCTGTTCTTCTCGGCGAGGAGGGAAGCCAGTTTCTGCAGTTCCAACGCCGCTTCTCCTTCAAGGCCGTACAGGTCTAGAGAAAGCGTGTTGGTTCGGCCCAGCAGATAATCGGTGGATGTTCCGAAAATATCAGCAATTCTTGAAAGGGTTTCCAAAGGGGGCTGCCGGATACTCTGCTCATACGCTGAGATCGTAGATCTGTCTATTGACAAGAGACCGGCAAGCTGGTCCTGGGAGAGGTTCTTCGCCTGCCTGAGCTCCCTCAACCGCATTGAAAACGAAAATAACAATTTCTGCGCCCCCTTCTTAAATAATAGTATATCAGGAAAGCCGCTACAATGGGTCGCAGACTCGTGACAATTTGCAACCCCACCGCATTTTAATAATAAAAAAGGAACCTTCAAGATCGGTGTTCGATCCCGAAGGTTCCTAGTGTTAAATCCCGTTTACCTGTCGTGGCTCATGGTCTTCAGCAGCTGCAGCGCCGCCGCCTTCTGCTCCGGCGTGAGGTTTACCCAGCTGTCAAACAATTCCTTCAGCTCCGGCGTCAATTCTACCATATCCCCGTTGGCAAAGAATTGGGAGAGCGTGATTCCCATTCCCCGGCAGATGGCCTCCAGGGTCGGAATTGAGGGCAGGGTGTTCCTATTGTCCTCGACAATGCCGCCTGCGGCGTAGCGCGTCCATCCAGAAGCTCCGTGGTACGCGTCGGCTCCTTTCGTCAATAGGTGATCACGTTGTCGATCTTCGCCTCCGGCATGAGCCGTTTATAGGGATACCCCGCCGGGACGATGAGCGTGCCGATGATCGTCTCCTTGAATTGGCGGCCGCCGCAGGCCAGTCTGCCCACCGCCTCCCGTTTCCACCGCTCATCCTTTGCCCGTTTCCAGTACCATCCGCCCTCCGGCTCCGGCAGCCCCGCGCCCAAGCGCAGCCTTTCGATATAGCATTTCATGAGGGCTCCACTGCCAATATAGCGCACCGTTTCCGGCAGCTCCATGTCCACGATCAGGCTGTCGGAGAGGACATTCTTCCCCAAGCTCTCCAGTGTGGCGGGAAAGCGCAGCTTCCCCGTGACGATCGTATCTCGGAGGGTCAGGCGAAAAATCTGCGGGTCATACGGGTCCGCGTTTCCAATGCCCCGGACGCCCTCCGGAATGATCAGGTCCCGCACCCGGTATGCCGCGAAAGCCCCGCCGCGGCGCTCCATGGCAAGGCTATGGGGGCCGAAGGGCCCACGATACAAGCAGTTGGCGCTCCGTGGCTCTATGGAGCAAAGCAGCCCGCTTTCGTCGCAGGAATAGGCGCCTGTATCATTCTCAAACTGTAACTGCCTGTCCATGCTGTTTCCTCCCCGGCCTGTAAAGCGGCGGCCCATCCGCTTTCGTGAAAAAGTGAAGCGTGGTGAGAAAAGGTGGATTCGCCCGCCTGCGGGCGGGCCACGGCGGAGAGCGACATGCCACCGACCTCTATATCCCTATATTATAAATCGTCCCCGAAGGTGAAGTGGCCCCAAAAAGTTAGACAATAAATTGAAGTAAAAATTGTTCAAGCTACCGAGAGGGCTTGCTGTCTGTGAATTGCGGG
>CANPXZ010000056.1 GCA_947587485.1 uncultured Oscillospiraceae bacterium
GGGTCTGGTGGGCAACATCGGCACGGCCTACGGCATGGCCCTGGGCCTGGTGGGCAGCGCGGGGATCATGCTGTTCGTGAGCGTGGTGCTGTCGGCGGAGATGATGGGGGCATAGGGTTGAGGCATTGGATCATGTCGGTCACGGCGGCGTCGCTGCTCGCGGCCGTGGCCGTGAATCTCACGCCGCCGGGCCGGGTGCGGCAGGTGACGCGCCTTGCCTGCGGGCTCATGTGCGCTCTGGCGGTGGCGGGGCCGCTGGCGCGGCTGGACATCGACGGACTGGCCTCGTCTCTGGCCCTGTACGGCCAGCGGGCGAGGGTCATCGCCGGTCAGGCGGAGGAGGAAGCGAAAATGATGGATCGGACATACATAGAGGACCGGTGCGAGGCATATATATTAGCCAAAGCGGCCGAGGCGGAGCTTGTCGTGGACGGCGTTTCCCTGTCGGCCCGGTGGGATGAGGATGACCTGGTGTGGTATCCCTGGACGGTGACGGTGGACGCAGCCTACGACGGCTGGCTGTCGGCCGCCATCGAGGGGTCCCTGGGCATCCCCCCGTCCCGGCAGAGCTGGAGGGGCGATGACTGAGGCCGGCGAACAGATGATGGAGCGCCTGGGCCGCTGGAAATACGTGCTTCTGGTGGCGGCGGCGGGCCTGGTCCTGCTGCTCTGGCCGTCCGGCGGGGACCGGCCGGACGACACGGCGGCGGAGGTCACGGAGGAGGCGAGGCTGGAGGAACTGCTGTCGGCGATGGAAGGGGTGGGACGCGCGCAGGTGCTGCTCTCGGAAAAGGGCGCGGCGGTGGTATGCCAGGGCGCGGACAGCCCGTCCGTGCGGCTGGAGATCACCCGGGCGCTGGGATGCTATACCGGATTGGGCGCAGATAAGATCGTGATCATCAAAATGAATGAAAGCTGGAGGGAAGAATCTTGAAGAGGAATTTGAAGCGCAACATCGTTGTCATTGCCGTGCTGGTGTTCGTGGGCGCGGCGGTATATCTGAACTGGTCCTACAACAGCCGCTGGGGCACGGCGGATTCGGCCATGGTGGCGGCGGAGGACGCGGCCAAGCTGGCGGCGGCGGAGGAATATACGGCTGCGGCGGTGGAGACCGGCGGGCCAAGCGTGGCCGTGTCCGCCTACTTTGACGAGGCCCGGCTCACCCGCCAGTCCTCCCGGGACGAGGCGCTGCAGCTGCTGGAGCAGGCGTGTGCCGGGGAGCAGACCAGCCAGGACGTGATCGACGAGTCCATGCGCCAGATCAACGCCATGGCCAGCTGGAACCTGCAGGAGAGCATGCTGGAAAACCAGCTGCTTGCCAAGCAGTTCACCGACTGCGTGGTGATGGTGTCCGACGAGGGCGTGACCGTGGCGGTGCCCGCGCCGCTGGAGGGCCTGACCGATACCCAGGTGGCCCAGATCACCGAGGCGGTGGTGTCCAACACCGACTATACCGCCCAGGCGCTGAATATCATCGAAGTGACGGAATAAATCCCTTTTCTTTTTTGGAAGCCTGTGCTATAATAGCCGCAAGTCGGCTATTATAGTTTGATCCCAGGCGGTTTTGCTCCCGGCTGACGCCGGAACCGCAAAACATGCCGCATTATAGCATCCCGCCTGGCGGCGTTCTGCTATAATACCCCATAGCGAATTTTAGGGAGGTCATGGGCGATGGCGGAGAACTACATCACCAAGCAGGAGGAAAAGGGCACGGTCAACATCTCGGAGGACGTGATCGCCGTCATGGTGGGCGCGGCCGTGGCCGAGGTGGAGGGCGTCGCCGGGCTTGGCAGCCCCAACACCCCGGAGCTGGTGGAGATCTTCGGCCGGAAGAACCCTGTGAAGGGCCTGAAGATCCGGTTCATCGACGAGAAGATCACCATCGACGTGCTCATCGTCGTCCGCGCCTCCGGCAGCATCACCGATACCGCCGTGCGGGTCCAGGACGCGGTGTGCGGCGAGGTGGAATCCGTCACCGGCATGAACACGGTGGTGAACGTGCACGTGACGGGCATTTCCTTCGACAAATAAGCTGGCTTTGCAGCGCTGACGATCGGAGCCCCATCCGGGGCTCCTCGTCGTATATGGACGTACACAGACATATTTGGAGGCACCATGACCAGAACAGCAGCAAGAGAGATCGCTATCCAGCTGGGCTTTTCCGTGGCCGGCACGGACCAGGACCCGGCGGCGGCGGTGGAGGCGTTTTTCGACCCGGAGCACTACGAGACCCTGGCCCCCGAGGGGGATATATACGCGCAGGCGCCCTCGGAGCGGGAGATGGATTTCATCACCCGCAGCGTGACGGGGGTGGCGGAGCATAAGCAGGAGCTGGACGGGCTCATCGGCCGGTACGCCCGGGGCTGGCGTCCCGAGCGGATCAGCCGCAGCGCCGCGGCCATCCTGCGCCAGGCCATGTACGAGGTGCTCTACATGCCCGACGTGCCGGACAAGGCATCCATGGACGAGGCGGTGGAGCTGGCCAAGGGCTATGAGGACCCGGATGTGGTGGCCTTTATCAACGGCGTGCTGGGGGGCTTCTACCGGGGCGAGGTCCAAAAGGACGAGCCCGCCGGGGAGGACAAGCCCGATGCGTGAGATGGTCTTCACCGTCTCGGCGCTGAACGAACATGTGAAGGAGCTTTTGGACGCCGACCCGTTTCTGGGCCGGGTGGCGGTGAAGGGGGAGCTTTCCAACTACAAGATCTACCCCTCCGGCCATCACTACTTCACCCTGAAAGACGCCGAGAGCAGCCTTCGGTGCGTCATGTTCCGGTCCAGCGCCGGGAAGCTCCGATTCCGGCCGGAGAGCGGCATGTCCGTCACGGCCACGGGACGGGTCAGTGTGTTCCCCCGGGACGGGGCCTATCAATTGTATGTGTCCGACCTGATGCCGGAGGGTGCCGGGGACCTGCAGGTGGCCTTCGAGCAGCTCAAGGCGAAGCTGGCCGCCGAGGGTCTTTTCGACCCCGCCCACAAAAAGCCCCTGCCGGCCTTCCCCAGGCGGGTGGCGGTGATCACCAGCGGCGCGGGCGCGGCGGTGCACGACATCATCCGGGTCCTGGGCCGGCGCTGGCCCCTGGCGAAGATCTTGATCCTGCCGGTGCGGGTCCAGGGTGCGGAGGCCCCGCCGGAGATCGTGGGAGCGCTCCGCTACGCCAACCGCTGGCAGGTGGCGGACGTGATCATCACGGGCCGGGGCGGCGGGTCCATGGAGGACCTGTGGGCCTTCAACGACGAGCGGGTGGCCCGGGCCATCTATGAGTCCGATATCCCGGTCATCTCCGCCGTGGGCCACGAGCCGGACGTGACCATCGCGGACTATGTGGCGGACCGGCGGGCGGCCACACCCTCCAACGCTGCGGAGATCGCGGGGCCGGACATCGAGGAGGTGGCGGCCTGGGCCGTGCAGACCAACGTCCGTCTTGGCCAGGCCATGGGCAAGAAGCTGGACATGCTGTCCCGGCGGCTCAAGGAGCTGGCCGGCCGGCCGGCGCTGACGGACCCGGAGGTATACCTGGGGGCCAAGCGCATGGCCCTGGACTACGCCCGGGCAAGTCTCGCGGCGGCGGGGGAGAAGACCGCCGGCGAAAAGCGCCGGACCTATGTGGCCCTGGCGGCCAAGCTGGACGCCCTCAGCCCCCTGAAGGTGCTGGGCCGGGGCTATGCCATCGCGGAGAAAAACGGCGCGGCGCTGCGTTCTGCGGCGGAGGCGGCGAAGGGCGATAAGATCAATGTGCGTCTGTCCGGGGGCAGCCTGGACTGCGTCGTGGAGGAGGTACACAATGGCGAAAAAGGAAATGACCTTTGAGGAATCTCTGGCCCGGCTGGAGGAGATCGTGAAGAGCCTGGAAAAGGGCGACGCGCCTCTGGCGGAGAGCCTGGGGCTTTTCGAGGAGGGCGCGGGACTGCTGCGCTCCTGCGGCAAGCTGCTGGACGAGGCGGAGCAGAAGGTGGTCCAGCTGCGCAAGGGCCCGGACGGCGCGCCGGAAGAGCTGCCCTTCGAGTGAGGTGTGAGCATGGACCCAATGGACAGATATGAGAACTACCGGGCCATGGTGGAAACCTGGCTGGCGGGCCGGTTCGTGGACGCGGGCGACGGTTTCGACGGACTCCGGGAGGCCATGCGCTACAGTCTGCTGGCCGGGGGCAAGCGGGTGCGGCCCGTGCTGTGCCTGGAGTTCGCCCGCATCTGCGGCCTGGAGCCGGAGGACGCGCTGCCCGTCGCCTGCGCGGTAGAGCTTTTGCATACCTACAGCCTGATCCACGACGATCTGCCCTGTATGGACGACGACGATGAGCGCCGGGGCCGGCCATCGAACCATGTGAAATTCGGCGAGTCCGCCGCCGTGCTGGCGGGGGACTGCCTGCAGGCGGAGGCCTTCGCCGCCGTCTGCGACGCGCCGGTGCCCGAGGCGGACCGTTTCCGCTGCTGCCGCATCATGAGCGCCGCCGCCGGGGTGGGCGGCATCTGCGGGGGGCAGTTCATGGACCTGGGGGAGGGCTCCGCCACGGCGGAGAGCCTGACCGCCACGGAGCTTGCCAAGACCGCCGCTTTGCTGGCCGCCGCCTGCGCCATGGGCGCGGCCGCCGCCGGGGCCGATGAAAAGACCGTGGCCGCCGCCCGGGATTACGGCGCGGCTCTGGGCATGGCCTTCCAGTGCCGGGACGACCTGCTGGACGGGGACGGCTTCTGCGCCCTGCTGGGGCAGGAGAAGTGCCGGGCCATGACGGAGGAGTACACCCGTGACGCCTACCGGCTGCTGGACGCATTCGACGACACGGAGTTTCTCCGGGCGCTGACGGAAAAGCTGGCCGGCAGAGAGAACTGAGGACGCAAAAGTATTCACTTTGTAATGAAAATATGCAAAAACCGCCTTGCATTCCAGGGCGGTTTTTGCTATGATAATGGGACATGTTGGCGAAACGAGTTTTGTGACGGACGTGGTGCGGATCGATATGAGCCTTTTGGATAATATACACGGCCCGGAGGATGTGCGGGCGCTTCCGCCGGAAGCGCTGGACGAGTTGTGCCGCGAGATACGGGAATATCTGATCAGCACCCTCTCGGAGCGCGGGGGGCATCTGGCCTCCAACCTGGGCAGCGTGGAGCTGACGGTGGCTCTGCACCGGGTCTATGACACGGGCCGGGACCGGCTGGTGTTCGACGTGGGCCACCAGTGCTATACCCACAAGCTGCTGACCGGGCGGAAGGACCTGTCCACCCTCCGGGAGCTGGGAGGCGTGGCGGGCTTTCCCCGGCCCTATGAGAGCGTGCACGACGCGTTCATCGCGGGCCACGCCTCCAACTCCGTGTCCGTGGCCCTTGGCATGGCCCGGGCCAGGACGGCCCTGGGGGCGGACTACAGCGTCGCAGCCCTCATCGGCGACGGTGCCCTGAACGGGGGCATGGCCTTCGAGGGCCTGTCCGACGCCGGCCGCAGCGGCGAGCCGCTGGTGATCGTGCTCAACGACAACGGCATGAGCATCAACGAGGGCGTGGGGGGCCTGGCGTCCATGCTGAGCCGCATGCGCACCCGGGTGGAGTACATCCGGTTCAAAAAGTGGTACCGGAGCACCTTCATCCCCCGCGTCCCCGGGATCTCGTCGGCCCTGAGCCGCGCGAAGAGCTGGCTGAAGGAGCGGATCATCCCGGAGAACATCTTCGACGACTTCGGCTTCGAGTACATCGGCCCCATCGACGGGCACAATGTCCGGAAGGTGGAGAACGCCGTCCGCTGGGCCAAGGAGTACGGCGCGCCGGTGCTGGTGCACGTCATCACGAAAAAGGGGAAGGGCTACGCCCCGGCGGAAAAGGCCCCGGCGGCCTTCCACGGCGTGGGCGCATTTGACGCGGAGACCGGCGTGCCCAAGTATACGGGGGAGGATTTCTCCTCCGTGTTCGGCCGGACCCTGACGGAACTGGCCGGGGAGGACCCCACCGTGGTGGCCATCACCGCCGCCATGAAGGAGGGCACGGGCCTCATCGGCTTCCAGGAGGCGTTCCCGGACCGGTTTTTCGACGTGGGCATAGCGGAGGAACACGCCTGCGCCATGGCCGCAGGCATGGCCGCCCAGGGGCTCAGGCCGGTGTTCGCGGTCTATTCCACATTTTTGCAGAGAAGCTATGACATGCTCATCCACGACGTGGCCCTGATGGGCCTGCACGTAGTGCTGGGCGTGGACAGGGCGGGCATCGTGGGCCGGGACGGGGAGACCCATCAGGGGGTCTTCGACGTGGCGTACCTGGCCAGCGTGCCGGGCATGAAGATATACGCCCCCTCCAGCTTCGCGGAGCTCAGGACCATGCTCCGCCGGGCGGTGCTGGAGGATACGGGCCCGGTGGCGGTGCGCTATCCCCGGGGCGGCCAGGGCCTGTTCCTGGGGGATACCTCGGCGGAGCCCTGCGCGGTGGTCCGGGAGGGCTCGGACGTGACCGTCGCCGCCTACGGCGCGGAGATCAACGAGGCGCTCACGGCGGCCCAGACGCTGGAAGAGGCGGGCGTCAGCGCGGAGGTTTTGAAGATCAACAGGCTCTGCCCGCTGGATATGCAGCTGGTATTGGCCTCGGTGAAAAAGACCGGGGCGCTGCTGGCGGCGGAGGATACCTGCGCCGCCGGATGCGTGGGCCGGCAGCTTTTGGCGGCCGTCGGCCGGGAGGGCGTCGTCCTGCGGGCGGCCCGGCTGGTCAACCTGGGCGGGGGCGTGCTGGAGCACGGAGCCCCGGAAAAGCTGCGGGAAAAGATGGGATTGGACGGCGGCTCCCTGGCGGGCGCCGTTTTGGAGATGCTGCATGGAAAAGATCAGGCTTGACCAGCGGGTCTATGACCTGGGCCTGGCCCAGAGCCGGGAGCGGGCCAAGGCCCTTATCATGGCAGGCTCCGTATATGTGGACGGCCAGCGGCAGACGAAACCCGGCGCGCCGGTGATGGCCCAGGCGGACGTGCGGGTGAAGGGGGAAAAGCTGGCCTATGTGAGCCGGGGCGGGCTGAAGCTGGCCAAGGCCCTGGATACCTTTTCCATCGACCCGGCGGGCCTTGTGTGCGTGGACTGCGGGGCCTCCACGGGGGGCTTCACCGACTGCCTTTTGCAGCGGGGCGCGGCTCATGTATACGCCGTGGACGTGGGCTACGGGCAGCTGGCCTGGTCTCTGCGCACGGACGGGCGGGTCACGGTCATGGAGCGCACCAACGCCCGGAGCCTGACGCCGGACATGTTCCCGGAGCGGATGGACCTGGCGGTGATGGACATGTCCTTCATCTCCCTGCGGCTGGTGCTGCCGGCGGTGAAGAGCCTGCTGGGCCCGGGCGGACAGGCGGTGTGCCTGGTGAAGCCCCAGTTCGAGGCCGGCCGGGAGAAGGTGGGCAAGAAGGGCGTGGTCCGGGACCCGGCGGTACACCGGGAGGTGCTGGAGCGCTTTTTGGAAAACGCGAAGGAGCTGGGCTTCGTGCCCCGGGGGCTGACGTTCTCCCCGGTGCGGGGCCCGGAGGGGAACATCGAGTATCTGGCCTGGCTGGGAACGGACGGAGAGGCGGCAGCGGCGGACTGCGGCGAGATCGTCCGTCAGTCCCACGCGGCATTGGATACGGGAAGGGGAGACACGCCATGAGTTCTGTCGTACTTTGCACCAACGTCCGGCGGGACGGGGACCTTTCCTATACGGCCCGGGTGAAGGCCATGCTGGAGGCGGACGGCCACCGGGTGACTGTCAGTCCCATATGCGGCGAGCCGGAGGGTCCGGCGTCCTTTCCCACGGCGGAGCTGGAGCGGGCCCTGGAGGGCGCGGACCTGCTGGTGACTCTGGGCGGGGACGGGACCATCCTGCGCATCGCGCCCCAGATCATGCGCCACGAAGTGCCGTTGGTGGGGGTGAATCTGGGCCATGTGGGCTTTCTCACGGAGCTGGACCGGGACAGCGCGGGCCTTCTGCGGCAGGCGGCGGCGGGGGAGTACCGGCTGGTGCCCCGGATGATGCTGGACGTGGAGATACGCCGAAACGGGGAGCGGGTGTTTTTCGACACGGCCCTGAACGACGCGGTGATCTCCGGCCTGGTGCAGAACGTGCATCTGACGGCCCTGGGGGACGGCAAACAGATCCTGAACTTCTCCGGCGACGGGGTGATCGTCTCCTCGCCCACGGGCTCCACGGCCTATTCCATGGCGGCGGGCGGGCCCCTGGTGGAGCCGGGGGCGGAGGCCATCGTGCTCACGCCCATCTGCGCCCATATGCTGGCCGCCAGGTCCTTTGTGCTGAGCCCGGAACGGACCATCACGGTGCTGCCGGCGGACGTGAGCGAGGGGCGGCGGTGCGTGCTGTCGGCGGACGGCCGGGGCATGACGGACCTGATGGACGGGGACCGGGTGATCGTGACCAAATCGGGATACAGGCTGCTCATGGCGGAGCTTGGCACCAAGAGCTTTTATGAGGCGGCCTTTGAGAAATTGGGAGGGAGAGCATGAAGACATCCAGACAGAGCGTGATCCTGGACATCATCGCCCAGGAGAACATCGAGACCCAGGGGCAGATGCTCCAGGCGCTGCAGGCCCGGGGCGTGAAGAGCACCCAGGCCACCGTCTCCCGGGACATCAAGGAGCTTCGCCTGGTGAAGGAGATCGGCCCGGACGGCCGGTACCGCTACACCCAGGCCGATCAGGACGAGGCTAACGAGGCCGCCCGGAGACTGGAGGGGATCTTCCGGGAGAGCTGCCTGAGCTTTGACCACGCATTGCACACCGTGGTGATCAGGACCCTGCCGGGCCTGGCCAGCGCCGTGTGCGCGTCCATCGACGCCATGGGCGAGGACACCATCCTGGGCTCCGTGGCCGGGGACGACACGGGCATCATCGTGCTGCGCAATGCCGCTGCGGCGGAGCGGCTTTGCACCCAGCTGCGCCGGGCTTACAAGAGGTAAACGGGGATGCTGAGAAGCCTCCACATCGAGAATATCGCGGTGGTGGAGCGGGCCGACGTCCAGTTCCGGGAGGGGCTGAACGTGCTGACCGGCGAGACCGGCGCGGGCAAGAGCATCGTCATCGACGCCCTGTACGCCGTCACCGGCGGCAGGACCAGCCGGGAGCTGGTGCGCACCGGCGCGGACCGGTGCCTGGCGGCGGCGGTGTTCGACGCGGACAGCGCCATGGCCTGGTGCGGGGAAAACGGCGTGGAGCCGGAGGACGGGACCCTGATCGTGCAGCGGAGCGTGTCCGCTGACGGCAAGGGCTCCTGCCGCGTCAACGGCGTGCCCGTCACCGTGGCCCAGCTTCGGGCCCTGGGGGCGCTGCTGGTGGACATCCACGGCCAGAACGACGGCCGGCAGCTGCTGGACGAGAGCCGCCACATCGACTATCTGGACGCCTTCGCCGGGGCGGAGAGGGAGCTTGCCGCCTACCGCACCGCTTACGGGGCCTGGCAGGCCAACGAGCGGGAGATCGCCCGCCTGAGCCTGGACGACGAGACCCGCCGCCGTCTGGCGGAGAGCCTGACCTACCGGGTGCAGGAGCTGGAGAAGGCGGAGCTTCGCCCCGGCGAGGAGGCGGAGCTGGAGGAGCGGTCGGCCCTTTTGCGAAACGGCGAGAAGCTCCGGGAGGCCGCCGAGGGGGCCTTCACGGCCCTGTACGGGGACGAGGGCTCCGCCGTGGAGCTGGCCGGGCAGGCCCGGGGCTGGCTGAGCCGGGCCCGGGGCTGGAGCGCGGACCTGGCCGGGGCGGACGACACTCTGGCGGAGGCGGTGAGCCTCTTGCAGGATGCCGCCGAACGGGTCCGGGACGTGTGGGACAGCCTGGACTTCTCCCCGGAGGAATTCGACCGGGTGGAGGGGCGGCTTGCCCGGCTGCGGCGGCTGGAGAAGAAGTTCAATGCCCTGGACGAGGCGGCGCTGATCAAGCTATACGAGGAATCGTCCGCGAGACTGGCGGAGATCGAGTACGGGGACGAGGCCCTGGAGCGGCTCACCCAAAAGCGGGAGGCCCTGCGAAAGGACTGCCTCGCCGCAGCGGCGGCGCTGACCAGTGCCCGGAAAAAGGCGGCGGAGGACCTGGCCGGACGGGTGGAGCGGGAGCTCAAAGAGCTCTCCATGCCCTCGGCCCGGTTCGTGACGGACATCGGTCCCCTGGGCGGGGAGCCGGGGTTCGGCCCCAAGGGCGCGGACGCGGTGTGCTTTCGCATGAGCGCCAACGCCGGCCAGGAGCCGGGGCGCATCGCCAGGATCGCCTCCGGCGGCGAGCTGAGCCGGATCATGCTGGCCCTGAAGACCGTGTTCGGCGCGAACGACCCGGTGCCCACGGCGGTGTTCGACGAGATCGACACCGGCGTTTCCGGCGTGGCGGCAAGCCGGGTGGGGGAGAAGCTGGCCCTGACGGGCCGGCACCGGCAGGTGCTTTGCGTCAGCCACCTGCCCCAGATCGCGGCCATGGCCGACGCCCAGTATCTCATCGAAAAACGGGAGAAGGCCGGCCGGACCTACACCACCGTGGACGAGCTGGACCGGGCCGGACGGCGCCGGGAGATCGCCCGCCTCACCGGCGGCGACAATATCACCGAGACCACTACCGCCTCCGCCGAGGAGCAGCTTGCCGCGGCGGACGCGTGGAAACAAAAACTGGTTTGAGGAGAACGAAAAATGACCCTGTATGACGAACTGACCGCCCGGGGGCTCATCGCCCAGGTGACGGACGAGGACAAGATCAAGGACCTGATCAACGAGGGCAAGGCCACCTTTTACATCGGCTTTGACTGTACGGCGGACAGCCTGACCGCCGGCCACTTCGTGACGCTCACGTTCATGAAGCGGCTCCAGCAGGCCGGCAACAAGCCCATCGCCCTCATCGGCGGCGGCACCACCATGATCGGCGACCCCTCCGGCCGGAGCGACATGCGCAAGATGCTCACCCGGGAGGCCATCGACTACAACGCCGGGTGCTTCAAGCGCCAGATGGAGAAGTTCATCGACTTCGGCGAGGGTCCCGGCCAGGCCATGATGCTCAACAACGCCGACTGGCTTTTGAACCTCAATTACGTGGACCTGCTGCGGGAGGTGGGGGCATGCTTTTCCGTGAACAACATGCTCCGGGCCGAGTGCTACAAGCAGCGGATGGAGAAGGGCCTCAGCTTCTTGGAATTCAACTACATGATCATGCAGTCCTACGACTTCTACCACATGTTCCAGACCGTGGGCTGCAACATGCAGTTCGGCGGCAACGACCAGTGGAGCAACATGCTGGGCGGCACGGAGCTGATCCGCCGGAAGCTGGGCAAGGACGCCTACGCCATGACCGTGACGCTGCTGACCGACTCCAACGGCAACAAGATGGGCAAGACCGCCGGCAACGCCGTGTGGCTGGACCCCAACAAGACCAGCCCCTACGACTTTTACCAGTACTGGCGCAACGTGGGCGACGCGGATGTGATGAAGTGCGTCCGCATGCTCACCTTCCTGCCCATGGAGCAGATCGAGGAAATGGACACCTGGAAGGACCAGAAGATCAATCAGGCCAAGGAGATCCTGGCCTTCGAGCTGACCAGGATGGTCCACGGCGAGGAGGAGGCCCGGAAGGCCCGGACCGCCGCTAAAGCCCTGTTCGGGGCGGGAGCCGCCGAGGAAATGCCCGTGACGGAGATCACGGAGGCGGACCTTGCCGACGGCGCGGCGGACATCAAGACCCTGCTGGTGAAGGCGGGGCTGTGCAAGTCCAACTCCGAGGCCCGGCAGAACATCGCCCAGGGGGGCGTGACCCTGGACGGGGAGAAGGTGACCGACCTGTTCCTGGCCGTCCCGGCGGAAAAGCTCCGGGAAGGGGTCCTGCTCCGGCGGGGCAAGAAGAGCTACCGGAAGGTGCTTTTGAAGTAAGCGCTTTAAAGCAATGTTGTAACAAAGTGTCTGATGTCAATGTGCGGTTTTTGGAGAAACTGTACATTGACATCAACCATTTAAAGCGTTAGAATGTTGGGCGTACATAAAAGGTGCGCTTTCGCGCGCCACATCACGATCGAAAGGAATTCAACAAGATGAAGAAGGTACTTGCAATCGTCCTGGCTCTGACCATGGTCCTGGCTCTGGCCGTCACCGCTTTCGCCGACGGGGAAGACACCTATCTGGTCGGCATCTGCCAGCTGGTCCCCCACGAGGCGCTGGACGCCGCCACCCAGGGCTTTAAGGACGCTCTGGAGGAGCTGCTGCCCGGCCAGGTGGATTTCGACGAGCAGAACGCCGCCAACGACCCCGCCACCTGCTCCACCATCGTCAACGCGTTCGTGTCCGAGAACGTGGACCTGATCATGGCCAACGCGACCCCGGCCCTGCAGGCCGCCGCCACCGCCACCGACAGCATCCCCGTGCTGGGCACCTCCGTGACCGAGTACGGCGTGGCTCTGGGCATCGAGGACTTCACCGGCACCGTTGGCACCAACGTGTCCGGCACCTCCGACCTGGCCCCTCTGGACCAGCAGGCAGCCATGATCCAGGAGTGGTATCCCGACGCGGAGAACGTGGGTCTGCTGTACTGCTCCAACGAGGCCAACAGCCAGTATCAGGTGGACACCGTCCAGGCCTGCCTGGAGGAGCTGGGCTACACCTGCAAGCAGTACGCCTTCTCCGACTCCAACGATATGGCCGCCGTGTGCCAGACCGCCGCTGACGAGTCCGACGTGCTTTATGTCCCCACGGACAACACCGTCGCCTCCAACACCGGCATCGTGGACAACATCTGCAACGGCAAGATCCCCGTATTCTGCGGCGAAGAGGGCATCTGCAAGGGCTGCGGCGTGGCCACCCTGTCCATCAGCTACTATGACCTGGGCTATGCCACCGGCGAGATGGCCGCCAAGATCCTGACCGGCGAGCAGGACGTCAAGGAGACGCCCATCGGCTATGCCGCCAACTTCACCCCCAAGTACAACCCCGTCATCTGCGAGGCTCTGGGCGTGGAGGCTCCCGAGGACTATGAGGCCGTGGAGCTGGACGACGGCGCCGAGGAAGAGGCTGAGGGCGAAGAGGCCGAGGCCGACGCCGACGCGGAGGCTGAAGAGGCCGCCGAATAAGACGTGAACCGTCTGAATACCTGACGGGTTTCCAAAAAACAGTGGGAAGGGTCCATGCTCTTTCCGCTGTTTTTTGGCGTACTGTCGATCCATTTCCAAAGAATACCTGCAACGAGAAATTAGGGGGAAACTGCATGAGCGGATTCATCAGCGCTCTGCCGGGCGCCGCGTCTCAGGGACTGATCTGGGGCATCATGGCCATCGGCGTATACATCACCTTCAAGATCCTGGACCTGGCCGACCTGACGGTGGACGGCTCCTTCTGCACCGGCGGCGCCACCTTCGTGGTGCTGTTCGGCTCCGGCGTACCCGTGCCTGTGGCGCTGCTGGCGGCCTTTGGGGTGGGACTTCTGGCCGGGCTGGCCACGGGATTGCTGCACACCTTCTGCGGCATCCCGGCCATCCTGTCCGGCATCCTGACCCAGCTGGGCCTGTGGTCGGTGAACCTGGCCATCATGGGCATGAAGGCCAACGTGGCCATCAACGTCATCGACGCGAACAACCTCAATAAGCTCTGGGTCTCCCTGCGGTTCGTGCAGGACGTGGCCAGCGGCAAGCGGCCGGTGTTCCGTCACCCGATCTTCATCGTGGGCCTGTTCACCGCGGGCGTCATCCTGCTCCTGTACTGGTTCTTCGGCACGGAGCTGGGCTGCTCCCTGCGGGCCACCGGCGCCAACAGCAACATGGCCCGGGCCCAGGGCATCAACACCAGCGTGACCACGGTGCTGGGCCTGATGATCTCCAACGGCCTGGTGGCCCTGTCCGGGGCGCTGCTGGCCCAGTTCCAGAGCTTTGCCGACTCCAGCATGGGCAAGGGCGCCATCGTCATCGGCCTGGCCGCCGTCATCATCGGCGAGGCGCTGTTCTCCCGGATATTCCGGAACTTCGCCCTGAAGCTGCTGGCGGTCTCCCTGGGCGCGGTGATCTACTATGTGGTCATCCAGGCGGTCATCAGCCTGAGCAACATCAACGCCAACTACCTGAAGCTCATCTCCGCGCTGATCGTGGCGGTGTTCCTGTCGGTGCCCTATTGGAAGAGCAAGTACTTCACCAAGGCGAAGAAGGAGGTCAAGGCCGATGCTTGATATCAACAACATCTACAAGACCTTCAATCCCGGCACGGTGAACGAGAAGCACGCCCTGAACGGCCTGAGCCTGCACCTGGCGGAGGGGGACTTCGTCACGGTCATCGGCTCCAACGGCGCGGGCAAGTCCACGGCCCTGAACGCCATCGCCGGCGTCTGGCCCGTCGACAGCGGCTCCATCGTCATTGACGGCCAGGACGTGACCGGCCTGCCGGAGCACAAACGGGCCAAGTACCTGGGCCGGGTGTTCCAGGACCCCATGACCGGCACGGCCGCCACCATGCAGATCCAGGAGAATCTGGCCTTGGCCAGGCGCCGGGGGTCCAGCCGGACCCTTCGGGCGGGCATCACCAAAAAGGAGCAGGAGGAATACCGGGAGCTGCTCAAGATATTGGACCTGGGCCTGGAGGACCGAATGACGGCCAAGGTGGGCCTTCTGTCCGGTGGCCAGCGCCAGGCCCTGACACTGCTCATGGCCACGCTGCAAAAGCCCAAGCTGCTGCTCTTGGACGAGCACACGGCGGCCCTGGACCCCAAGACGGCGGAGAAGGTGCTGAACACCACCGACACCATCATCCGGGAAAACCACCTGACCGCCTTCATGGTCACCCACAACATGAAGGACGCCATCGCCCACGGCAACCGGCTCATCATGATGAACGAGGGCAGGATCAT
>CANPXZ010000057.1 GCA_947587485.1 uncultured Oscillospiraceae bacterium
CCACCACGGACGTGCTGCGGGCCATCTTCCTGTTTTTCGTGGCGGTGGTGCTGGTCATCGTGGGCACCTATCTGCTGTTCACCGCCGGGAGCATCGCCCTTTTGAAGATGCTCAAGAACAACAGGCGCTATTACTACAAGACCCGGCACTTCACCGCCGTGTCCGGCATGATGTACCGGATGAAGCAAAACGCCGTGGGCCTGGCCAACATCTGCATCCTCTCCACCATGGTACTGGTGATGATCTCGGGCACCAGCTGCCTCATGCTGGGCATGGAGTCCAGCCTGCGGACGAGCTATCCCTGCGACGTGAACATCCCCCGCAGCAACGGCGATACCATCTCCATGGTCAAAAAGGCCGTGGCGGACGCGGGCATCCCGGCGGAAGGGGAGTCGGAGTACGATTATATGACCTTCGTCGCCTATCAGCGGCCCGATGGGCTGGAGACGACCAGGGACTATACCCTGGACACAAGTTCCACGTTGTGCGACGTGCTGGTGGTGGACCTGGAGGATTATAACCGATGCACCGGCCAGAGCTATACCCTGGGCCCGGACGAGATCCTGCTCAAGGTGGAGCGGACGGACTATGCCGGGGACACCCTGGAGCTGCTGGGCAAGACGTACACCATCAAGGAGCAGGTGGAGCCCAGGGTGAAGAGCGGCGAGCTGACCTTCAATCTGACCACCTCCTGGTACATCGTGGTGTCGGACAAAGGGGAGCTGGAGCGGCTGGATCGGGCATTGTATGACGAGCAGGGGTTTTCGGAGCCCTATGAGGAGGGCATCGTGGAGGAACACTATATGCTGTGCCGGTTCTACGGCTTCGATGTGCCGGACCATGACGACGAGACGGCCCTGAACGCCCGCCTTGCCATCCGGAGGGCCTGGAACGCGGCGGCGGAGGACGAGTCCGTAGACCTGGCGGGGACGTACGAGATCCGGGCCTGGGAGCGGCAGGACTTCGTGAGCCTGTACGGGAGCCTGTTCTTCCTGGGGATGTTTTTGGGACTTCTCTTCACCATGGCGGCCATATTGATCATCTACTACAAGCAGATGAGCGAGGGCCGGGACGATCGGGAGCGGTTTCAGATCATGCAGAAGGTGGGCATGAGCCGCCTGGAGGTGAAGCGGACCATCCACGAGCAGGTGCTGATCGTGTTCTTCCTGCCCCTGGTCACGGCGGGGCTGCACACGGGCTTCGCCTTCCCCATCCTGAACCGGGTGCTGGCGCTGTTCAACCTGGCGGGCACGAATTTTTACATCTGGTGCGTGCTGGGCACCTTCGGGGTGTTCGCGGCCCTGTACGCGGCGGTGTACCTGCTCACGGCCCGGACCTATTACCGGCTGGTGAGCATGTGAAGGGGGCGGGCCATGAAAAAGACGGCATTGGCGCTGGCGGTCATGCTGCTGGCTTGCCTGCTCCTGACCGGGTGCGGTAAGGACCAGGTGATGGACGTGTACGGCGCGGCGGTGGCCGCCTTCGGGAACGTGGGGCTGGACAGCGCTCTGACCCTGAAGGGGGAGCGGGAATTTGGCGAGGACAAGTATACCGGCACGTACACGGCGGAGTACGAGGACTTTACCGGCCGGGAATGCCCCTTCGGCGGGACCTTCCTGGAAAGGCGGGAGCAGGAGCATGTGACGGTGAGCTGTACCATCGAGCGCGAGTCCGGCGCGGCCAGTCTCTGCTGGAACTGCGGCGCGGCGGAGCCGGTGGTGCTGGCCCAGGGGGAGGGGACCTTCACCGAGACGGCCTACCTGGCCCCCGGCAGCAATTACTTCAATTTGGAATTTGAGGGGTTTACCGGCAGCGTGGAGCTCACGATCGGGTAAAAGGCGCGCCTCCCCCGGCCAGACGGCCGGGGGAGGCGTATTTGTGCTGTCGTTGAGGGCGCGCGGTTTGCCGGTTTCTGACATTATGTACAGATTTTCCCGCGCCGATCCGCCGTTCCGAGGGATGAGATTGACAGTGCATGGAAAAAATATTATAATACTATATCAAAACTATATCAAAATCAGAGATATGGCTGCCTGGGCCGTAGGCCCGGGCCGTGCGCCATGTCCGAAGTGAGGATCAGTTATGAGTGAACGACCGACCGGAAAGCATCTGAGCAAGACCCCGCCGGGGGAGCAGAACACCCAGCAGCCTGCGCAGCGCCAGCGGCCCGTCAGAACGGCCCGGACCGCCGCGCCGGAATGGACGGAGGAGCGGCAGAGCGAGGACCCTGTCCGGCCCGCCGTCAACGACGAGTGGGCGGATGAGCCGGAGGAGGAAGGCGGCTATGAGGAGAGGGTAAAACGTTCTCCCCTCAATATGATCGTTCGGTTCCTCGTGCTGGCGCTGCTGCTCGTCTCGACGGTCACGCTGGTCATCGTGCTGATCGGGACGAAAATGCTCACCAGCAAGCTGCTGATCACCATCGGCGTGCTGCTGGGGGCCCTTTTCGCGCTGCTGGCCGTGCTGATACTCGCCTTTGGGAAGCGCCATCTGCCCTGGGCCGCGATCATCGTGTCCCTGCTGCTGACGGCCGGGATGGTCACGGTCAGCGTCTTTGTCCGCCAGGGCGCCAGCACCCTGGAGAATATCACGAGCAGTACTACATATACGTCCTCCCATATCGCCGTATATGTGCGCGACGACGACCCGGCCCAGTCCATAGACGAGACCGCCGGATATTCCTTCGGCGTGCTGGAGCTGCTGGACGATGAGGGGGTCGACAAGGCCATCGAAAACCTCAACACCCAGTTGGGGACCACGATCCAGACCACGAGCTTCACCACGCCCACGGAGCTGGTGAGCGCGCTGTTCGACGGCCGTGTGAACGCGGTGATCACGGACGCGGGATATGTGGAGGCCCTGAACGAGCTGGACAACTACAAGGAACGCCTTAGCCAGATGCGCGAGGTCACCAAGATGCACGTGCAGGTCGTCAAGCCCACCCCCGCGCCCACAGAGGAGCCGGCGGAGGAAGAGCCTGTCGCGGAGGAAAAGCCCCAGACCCGCACCTATACGGTCCTCATCACGGGCATCGACAGCCGCAACGGCCTGGTGCAAAGCAGCCTGAGCGACGTGAACATCCTGGTGACCGTGAACGTGGACACCCACCAGGTGCTGTTCGTCTCCACGCCCCGGGATTATAAGGTGCCCTTCTCCAATACCGGCGTGGAGGATAAGCTGACCCACGCGGGCTGGTACGGCGAGGAGGTCTGCATGGGGACCATCGGCAACCTGTACGACGTGGATATCGACTACTACTTCCGCATCAATTTCGAGGGCTTCGTCAACATCATCGACGCCCTGGGCGGCGTGACGATCAACTGTCCCTATACCTTCGACTCCCAGAACGTGCCCGGCTATCACTTTGACGAGGGCGAGATGCATCTGAACGGCGAGCAGGCGCTGGTCTTTGTCCGGGAGCGCTTCGCCTTCAAGGACGGCGACGCCCAGCGGGGCCGCAACCAGCTGGAGGTGATCCGGGGGGTCATCAATAAGGTCATCAGCCCGGAATTCCTGGTCCGGTATTCCTCGCTGCTCACCGCAGTGGAGGGCAGCTTTGAGATGACGGTGCCCTATGACCTGATCGCGTCGCTGGTGCGCCGGCAGCTGGACGAGGGCGGCGACTGGAACATCGTCAGCTACAGCGTGGGAGGCGAGGGCACCCATGAGGTATCCCCGGCCCTGGGCGAGACGGTCTATATGACCGTCCCGGACGAGACCACGGTGCAGACCGCCAAGGATATGATGGCGCAGGTGTTCAACGGCGAGGTCATAAGCGAGCCGGCCGTTACTCCGGAGCCGACGGCCGAGCCCGCCGCGACAGGCGAACCGGCCGCCCAGTGACCGGCCGCGCTCCGGCCGTCGCCGTGGGGAGGAAGGCGCAAGATGGCGGGGATGGATGAAATGGCCGCCTCCGGCGCGTATGCCCTGACGGCAAAACAGGAGCGGTATCTGCGGGCGAAATATGCCGCTGACCGGGCGGCTGCGGCGCTGTTCATCGTGCTGCTGGCCGTGCCGATGGCGGTCGTCGCCCTGATCCTGAAGGCCCTGGACCCGGGAGAGCCGGTCCTGTTCCGCCAACGGCGGGTGGGGCAGTACGGAAAGCTGTTCGAGCTGGTCAAGTTCCGCAGCATGAAGGGCGGTACGTCGGAATATGCGGCCCCGGCGGACCTGGGCGACAGCCGGGAGCACACCACGGGCTTCGGGCGGTTTCTGCGCATCACCAGCCTGGACGAACTGCCCCAGCTGTTCCTGGTCCTGAGAGGGAGGATGTCCATGATCGGCCCCCGGCCCCTGATCCCTCAGGAGCGGGAGATCCATGAACTGCGGCAGGCCGCCGGGGTCTACCGGCTCCGGCCCGGCATCACCGGCTGGGCCCAGATCAATGGCCGGGACCGGGTGACGGCCGGGAAAAAGGCCGCGCTGGACAGGGAATATCTGGAAAATATCGGTTTTGCGCTGGACTGGAAGATCTTCTGGCGTACGATCGGAAAGGTGCTGGCCCGCAGCGACGTGCGGGCGTGCGAAAAATAGGCAGGAGTACGGCTATGAAATATGATTATCTTATCGTCGGCGCGGGGCTTTACGGCGCGGTCTTTGCCAGGCAGGCGGCCGACCGGGGCAAGCGGGTGCTTGTGATCGACAGGCGGCATCATGTGGCCGGCAATGTCTTTACCCAGCGGATGGAGGGCGTCAACGTCCATGTCTACGGCGCCCATATCTTCCACACCAACGACGAGCGGGTCTGGGAGTACGTCAACCGGTTCGCCCGGTTCAACCGCTTCACCAACTCCCCCGTGGCCAACTACCGTGGGGAGCTGTACTCTCTGCCCTTCAATATGTACACCTTCAACCGGATGTGGGACGTGACCACCCCGGAGCAGGCCGCCGCCGAGATCGTGCGGCAGCGCCGGGAGGCGGGCATCGGCCAGCCCCGGAACCTGGAGGAGCAGGCCATCTCCCTGGTGGGCCGGGACATTTACGAGAAGCTGGTGAAGGGCTACACGGAAAAGCAGTGGGGCCGGCCCTGTGACCAGCTGCCGGCCTTCATCATCCGGCGGCTGCCCGTGCGGATGACCTTTGACAACAACTATTTCAACGCCCTTTACCAGGGCATCCCCATCGGGGGCTATACCAGACTGGTGGAAAACCTCCTGGACGGCGTAGAGGTGCGGCTGGACACGGACTATCTGGCCGATAAGCGGACCCTGGACGCCCTGGCGGACCGGGTGGTCTATACGGGCCCCATCGACGCCTACTTCGATTACCGGCTGGGGGCGCTGGCCTACCGCTCCCTGCGCTTTGAGACCGAGGTTCTGGATACGCCCAACTTCCAGGGCAACGCCGCCGTCAACTACACGGACAGGGAGACTCCCTGGACCCGGATCATCGAGCACAAGTGGTTCGAGTTCGGCAGGGACGAGGCGGGCAACGACCTGCCCAAGACCGTCATCAGCCGGGAATACAGCACCGAGTGGAAGCCCGGGGACGAGCCCTATTATCCCGTCAACGACGATGCCAACAACGCCCTGTACGCCCAGTATAAGGCCCTGGCGGAGGGGGAGAAGAACGTTCTCTTCGGCGGGCGGCTGGGCCAGTACCGCTACTATGACATGGACCAGGTCATCGCCGCAGCCCTGGAGGCGTCGGACCGGGAGCTGGGATGACAAAGGACAACAAAAAGCCTGCTGCAAACAGGGTTTGCAGCAGGCTTTTTAAGCTTTGCCTTATTTGCTGCCCAGGGCCTCCGCCGCGGCGGAGCAGGCGTCCACCCGGGCCTGGCACTCGGCTTTATCGACGCCCTTGGCCAGGATGTAGATCTTGATCTTGGGCTCGGTGCCGGAGGGACGGATGATGAAGCTGGTGTCCTTCTCCAGCTCGAAGTACAGTACGTTGGACCCGGAGATGGGGGTGCGCTCCACGGCGCCCAGGCCGGGCACGGTGACGGTGCCGTCCTTGTAGTCCCGGACCCGGATCACCCGCTGGCCCGCCAGCTCCGTGGGGGGATCGGACCGGAGGCCGGTCATCAGGGCGGCCATCCGCTCGGGGCCGTCCACGCCCTCCATGTACACGTTCACGGTCTTTTCCACGAAGGTACCGTATTTCGCGTACAGGGCGTCCAGCGCGTCCAGCAGGGTCATGCCCTTCTGGTAGTAGTGGGCGGCCATCTCCGCGATCATCATGGAGGCGGTGACGGCGTCCTTGTCCCGGACGTAGTCGCCCATCATGTAGCCGTAGCTCTCCTCAAAGGCCAGCAGGTACTGCTCGCCGGTGCCCTCGGCGGCGTACTTGGCCAGCCGCTCCGCCATGAACTTGAAGCCGGTGAAGGTCTCCCCATAGGCCACGTTGTTCTTCTCGCAGATGGTGCGGGTCATGCTGGTGGACACGATGGTGGAGAGGATGACGGGCTTTTTGGGCATGGTGCCGTTTTTCTGCCGGGCGGTGATGACGTAATCGGCCAGCAGCGCGCCCATCTGGTTGCCGGTGATGGTGTGGAACTCGCCGTCCTTGCCCTGGGCCATGACGCCCACCCGGTCGGAGTCCGGATCGGTGCCGATGATCAGGTCGCTCTTGACCTGCTTGGCCAGGTCCACCGCCAGGTAGAAGCCCTCCGGATTCTCCGGGTTGGGGCTCTCCACCGTGGGGAACGCGCCGTCGATGACCATCTGCTCGGGCACGGGGTGGATGTGCTTCAGACCCAGCCGCTTCAAAGCCTCGGGCACCAGGATATGGCCGGCCCCGTGGAAGGGGGTGTACACCACCTGGAAGTCGTCGGCTACGGCCTTGACCGCCTCAGGGTCGATGGCCTGACTGAGGACGTTTTGCAAAAACAGCTCGTCGGTCTCCCGGCCGATGATCTCGATCAGGCCCTTTTCCACGGCCTCGTCGAAATCCATGGCCTTGACGCCGGTGAAGATGTCGATGGCGGCCATGTTCTTGGCCACCACCTCGGCGTGGTGGGGCGGCAGCTGGGCCCCGTCGGACCAGTAGACCTTATAGCCGTTGTAGGCCTTGGGGTTGTGGCTGGCGGTGATGTTGATGCCCGCCGTGGCGCCGTAGTGGATCACGCCGAAGCTCAGCTCCGGGGTGGGGCGCAGCGACTCGAACAGCCGCACGTGGATGCCGCTGGCCGCGCACACGCAGGCCGCCTCCCGGGCGAATTCCGGGCTGTTGATACGGCAGTCGTGGGCGATCACCACGCCCTTGTGCCTTGCCTCGTCTCCCTCCGCCACGATCAGCGAGGCAAAGGCCTGGGTGGCCCAGCGGACCACATGGATGTTCATCCGGGCGAGGCCCGCGCCCATCACGCCCCGCAGACCGGCTGTGCCGAACTCCAGCGGACCGCGGAAGCGGCTTTTGATCTCGTCATCGTCGTCCCGGATGGCGTCCAGCTCGTGCCACTCCTCATCGGACAGGGCTGGGCTGTCCAGCCAGCGCTCAAATTCCTTCCTGTAGTTCGTCATATTCCGGCTCTCCTTTCAAAAGTTCCTGGGCTTGCTCCAGGCTGCTTTTTGGTACGTAGATATCCACACCGCTGCCGCTCATGCCCAGGACGACCTTACCGAAGGCCCCGTCGCCGGGATAGCGCTGGATGGAGGGGATGCCGTAGGCCTCCAGCATGTTCCGCAGCATGTCCGCCGCCAAATCCAGCGGGGAGCAGTTGGTGAGGAACGCCGGCTCCTCCGGCTCGCCGTCCGGCCCCTTGGGCCAGGCGTCGTATTCTTTTCCGAATTTGTGCAGTCCCCAGCTCATAGCGGCACCTCATTATTTGTGATATTTAGCCCCGGCGTTGATGGAAAACGCCCGGTACAATTGTTCCAAAAGCATCACCCGCGCCAGGTGGTGGGGGAAGGTCATGTCGGACATGGAGAGGGAGAAGTCCGCCTGGGCCTTGACCTGCGCCGGCAGGCCCTCCGACCCGCCGATGAGAAAGCAGACCCGGCTCACGCCCCGGCCCGCCAGCTGCTCCAGCTTTTCCGCCAGGGCCTCGCTGGACAGCTTCCGCCCCTCGATGCACAGGGCGACGACATAGGCCCCTTTTGGGATGCGCCCGGCCATATCCCCGTCCTCGGGAAGCTCCGTGACATCCATTTTGCAGTAGGCGGCGAGACGTTTACAGTATTCCCGGCAGGCGTCGGCGTAGTACGTCTCCTTGAGCCGGCCCAGGCAGAGGACGCTTACGCGAAGCATGGCGTCACCTCCACCTGCAGGCAGCCGGATTCCGGCGCAAGGAAAAGCTCTGTCGCCCGGCCGGTCAGCGCCCGGCACACGGTGCGCCGGGCCAGGCCGGGGACGTTGTTGTTTTTGGAGATGTGACCCAGGATGATCTTGCCGGTGCCCCGTCCGGCCAGCACCGCGGCCAGCCAGGTGCACTCGTCGTTGGAAAGGTGCCCCTGGTCGGACAGGATGCGCCGCTTCAGATAGGCGGGGTAGGGGCCGCAGCGCAGCATGGCCACGTCGTGGTTTGCCTCGATGAGGGCCGCGTCCGCCCGGTCGAAGTATCGGAGCATGGCGTCCGTCACACAGCCGGTGTCCGTAGCGGAGGCGAATACCGCCCCGTCCGCCTCGAACCGGTAGCCCACGCTGCATGCAGCGTCGTGGGGCGTGGGAAAGCCCGTCACCGTCATGCAGCCCAGAGACAGGGGCCGCTCCGGCTCCAGCTCCCGCAGCAGACCGGACAGGGCCGGAACGCTCCGGCTCAGGGCCTCCGCCACGGGGCCGGGGGCGTAGACCGGCACGGGGAACTGTTTCGTGAACACCCGCAGGCCGGAGACGTGGTCCGCGTGCTCGTGGGTGATAAAGATCCCGTCCAGTCCGGCGGGGTCCACGCCGAGGCTCTCCAGAGCGGCGCAGATGCGCTTGGCGGAGATGCCGGCGTCCAGCAGCACGGCCCTGCCGCCGCCCCGGACCAGGGCGCAGTTGCCGGTGGAGCCGCTGGCGAATACGGCCAGGCGCATCAGCCGGCGTTCCAGCTGACGACCCGGCTGCGCTCCGGCTCATCCGGCTCGTCGACGCAGCGGATGTCCGCGCCCAGGGTGCGGAACTTTCCCACGATGTCCTGGTAGCCCCGCTCGATGTATACCACGTCCTCGATCTTGGTGACGCCCTTGGCGGCCAGGCCCGCGATGACCATGGCCGCGCCGGCCCGCAGGTCGCAGGCCCGGACCGTGGCGCCGGTCAGACGGTCCACGCCCTGGATGAAGGCGGATTGGTCCTCCACCTCGATCTGCGCGCCCATCTTTTTCAGTTCCGCCACATATTTGAACCGGCCGCTGCTCCAGACCGCCTCCGTCACCACGCTGACGCCGGGGGCGCAGCAGAGCACGGCGGTCATCTGCGGCTGCATATCCGTAGGGAAGCCGGGATAGGGCTTCGTCTTGATGTTGGCGGCGCACAGGGGGCCGTCCCGGCGGACCAGGACGTAATCGTCGCCCTCCTCCACCTCCACGTTCATCTCCTGCAGCTTGGAGGAGATACACTCCAGGTGCTTGGGGATGACGTTGGACACCCGGATGGAGCCGCCGGCGGCGGCCACCGCCGCCATGTAGGTGCCGGCCTCGATCTGGTCGGGGATGAGGGTATAGGAGCCGCCGTGCAGCTGCTTCACGCCCCGGATCTTGATCACGTCTGTGCCCGCGCCGCGCACGTCCGCGCCCATGGAGTTGAGGAAGTTGGCCAGGTCTACAATGTGGGGCTCACGGGCCACGTTCTCGATCACCGTGCGGCCGTCCGCCGTGGCGGCGGCGATCATGATGTTGATGGTCGCGCCGACGGATACCTTATCAAGATATACGGTCCGGCCCCGCAGGCGGCCGTCCCTGGCGGCGGCATGGATGAAGCCGCCGGATAACTGTACGTCCGCGCCCAGGGCGGTCAGGCCCTTGATGTGCTGGTCGATGGGGCGGATGCCGAAATTGCAGCCGCCGGGCATGGTGCTGCGGGCCCGGCCGAAGCGGCCCAGCATGGCCCCGATCAGATAGTAGCTGGCCCGGATGCGCCGGGTCATGTCCCACATCTCCTCGGGGATCACGTCCATCTGCACGTGGGTGCAGTCCAGCTCCACGGTGCCCCGGTTGATCATGCTCACTTTCGCGCCCAGGTAGGTGAGGATGCGCAAAAGGGTATCTGTATCGCTGATCTCAGGCAGGTTCTCCAGCCGGCAGACGCCGCGGACCATGAGCGCCGCCGGGATGATGGCCACCGCCGCGTTCTTCGCGCCGGATATCTCCACCTCGCCGTGCAGCGGTCTCCCGCCGTGAATAACGTACTTTTCCATAAAGACTCCAAAACTATGTAATGTCAGGCCGGAAGGAAAAAGACCCGGCCCACATGGCAGAACACCTTTTATCTTACCACATCGCGGAATAAAAATCAATTCCTGTCAAGGACTGCCTTTGCCTTCAGCGCCCCGATCACCGTTTTCGCGTCGTGGATATCTCCCGCCAGCGCCATCCGGTGCAGCTCCGCCAGGGGCATCATCTCCACGTCCAGAAACTCGTTGGGGTCCGGATGGGCCTGGCCCTGGTGAAGCCCCGTGGCCAGGTACAGGTAGAGCGTCTCCGTGGAGATGCCGGGGGACACGTAGATATATCCCAGCTCCGACCATTTGTCCGCCTCCAGACCGGTCTCCTCGCTCAGCTCCCGCTTCACCGCGTCGAAGGGGTCCTCGCCCTTCTCCAGCTTCCCGGCGGGCAGCTCCAGCAGGACCCGGCCGAAGGGATAGCGGTACTGCCGCACCACGGCCACGTTTCCCCGATCGTCCACCGCCGCCACGCATACGCCCCCGGGGTGGTGCACCACCTCCCGGACGCTGGTCGCTCCGTTGGGCAGACTCACGATATCCTCCGTCACCTCCACCACCGGGCCCCGGCTGGAGACGACGCGGCGCAGAGGCCGCTCCGTATGATCCATGGGATACACCTCCCGCTTGCTCCAAAAGGTTACATAATACCGCTCTTTTTCCAGTATAGCACGTTCCCTGACAAATTTCCACATTTTTATGCTATGCGCCGGCGGATAATTTGGATTATAATCTTTTCATAATGGATCACTGTGCATGGGAGGACGTGCCGATATGAGAACAGTGCAGGCCACGGAAACGGCGGTGTCCATCTGGATCACCCGGGAGCAGGCCCCCAGCCGGGCGCAGATGCTGGAGCTGATCCGGCAGGCCCTGGCGGAGCGGGGGCTGGCCCCCTGGGAGGAGACGGAAGCGGAGTGCTTCGCCGCCGGGGAGGACACGCTGGTCATCGCCCGGCCCGGCCACCCCAGGCGGGCGGGGTATTTCTTCGGCGACCTGGAGGCGCTTCTGGCGGGGGCCTTCTCCTGCGCCGACGGACCCAGCGCCCTGTACAATGCCGGGGACGGATACGTGCTCACGGTGGAGCCGGAGGCGGCGGGGCCGGCCCTGGCGGAGTACGGGGACACGTTCCCGGTGACGGCGGAGTGGGAGGTCCACGCCCGGGAGCAGGGAATGTGCCTGATGGGGGAAAACGCCATAGCCTGCCTGCGCCGTCATTTTTCGCGGTGAACATATGATATACTGCCGTCTGTAAACTTTTTTCAAACAGTCTCCGAATCCGTTTGATAAATCATGGGAAATACGTTATAATGATAGCCCCCAGCAGATCGACGGGGAGGTGAGCGCCATGCCGGCCAAGGGGACCAAGCTGATCGCGGAGAACCGCAAGGCCCGCCACGACTATTTCATCCTGGACCGTTATGAGGCGGGCATCGAGCTTACGGGCACGGAGGTCAAGTCCATCCGGGCCGGGACATTGAATATGAAGGACTGCTACGCCCGGGTGAAGAACGGGGAGCTGTGGGTCAAGGGCATGCACATCAGCCCCTACAAGCAGGGCAGCTACTTCAACGCGGACCCGGACCGGGACCGGCGCCTTCTCATGCACAAGCGGGAGATCGTCCGCCTGGGCGCCAAGGTGCAGCAGGAGGGGCTGGCGCTGGTGCCCCTGAGCCTGTACTTCAAGGACAGCCTGGTAAAGGTGGAGCTGGGGCTTTGCAAGGGCAAAAAGCTCTATGACAAGCGCGACGACGCGGCGGTGAAAAGCGCCCGCCGCGAGATGGATCGGAAATTTAAGGAGGCAAACGCATGAAAAATCCCATCGTGACCATCCGGATGCATGACGGCGGCGTCATCAAGGCGGAGTTGTACCCCGAGATCGCTCCCAATACGGTCAATAACTTCATCTCCCTTGTGAACAAGGGGTTTTACAACGGCCTGATCTTCCACCGGGTCATCCCCGGTTTCATGATCCAGGGCGGCTGCCCCCAGGGCAACGGCACCGGCGACCCTGGCTATTCCATCCCCGGCGAGTTCACCGCCAACGGCTACAACAACGACCTGCGCCACACCCGGGGCGTGCTGAGCATGGCCCGGGCCATGGACCCGGACTCCGCCGGCAGCCAGTTTTTCATCATGCACGAGGACGCGCCCCATCTGGACGGCCAGTACGCCGCCTTCGGCCAGGTGCTGGAGGGCATGGATGTGGTGGATAAGATCGCGGCTACCAAGACCGGCTGGGGCGACAAGCCCCTGACCCCCCAGGTCATGCAAAAGGTCACGGTGGAGACCTTCGGCCAGGATTACCCCGCGCCGAAAAAAGTATAATACTAAAGTAATACAAGTTCGTTCTCACAGTTTCCTCTGAAGTGCAGATCGACGCTTCGACCCGGTCACGGGCCCCCGAGCGAACCAAGCAAAGCTGTTCGCGAGGGGAGAGGAGGAGCCGCGAAATACTCGAGCCTTGCCGCTTTGCGGCAAGGGGAGACCTATTTCGCGAGCTCCGACGAGGGGCTGCAATGGTTTCGACGGGGGTGTGGGGGCGGAATAAGCGGGCGGATGACCCGGACATCCATAAAACCGGGAACCTTTCAAATTAACTGAGAACGACAACACCGTTCTGGCCGCCGCTTAAGGCAGGCCCGTCCAGCCCGGGAGCGCTGCGGCCCGGGGCCTGGGCGTCGACTAGCAGCGTCCGTGCGTGCGCAAAGCTTTGAGCGCACCATGCATCATGAAGCTACCTGACCCGTCATGCGTGACGGCTTGCACCGGGAAGGGGAACGGCGCGTAAGCGCAAAATAACCGTCTGCGCCCGGAGAAAGTTCCGCTGAAACGCTTTCGGACAGGGGTCCGATTCCCCTCAGCTCCACCATGTCAAAAGGCTTCTGAAGATTCGAGGCCCTGGCAAAGCCAGGTCCCCTCATCGGTCAGAAGCCTTTCTCCTTTTCCCCGCACGGTAAGCGTGCCGTGCGGGGGCCCCGGGAACAAGGTTGCCGCCAATGGCGGCTATTTGATATTGCTCCCTGAAGGGCATTGGGTCCTTGCCCTTTCGCGGTAATGAAGCTATAATAACAGTAATCAAGGCGTTCATGCTGTGCCGTTTTCGGAGGTGGATAAAGTGAAGATCCCGGACCCGGAGGTGTACTTTGGAAAAAAGATTCGCGTTTATTCCGTTGGCGGAGTTGTCACCGTTGGTGAGCTTTATGGCTATGATTACGACTTTGATTACGACTTTGATGACGACGGCAATGAATTCCTTGAATTTGATGTAGATGATGAAAATGGAATTGGATATAGCTTCACAGAAGACGAGATCGAGCGCATTGAAGTCATTAAATAGACCGCTCCATGGAGGCAATAGAGACCATGCTTCTGAAACTGGATGAGATAAGAGAGAATAGTGTTGACCAGTTCAACAATATTGTTGTCCGGTATGCAACTTCAGATTCACCCATTGAGAATCTTAACGCTGTCCTTTTCGGAACGAAATATAAATGCAAAGAGCAACAGTTCGTTGATGCCTTGGTAAAGATGCTTGATTCGCCAGAACGTTTCTTTGGAACGCCGCTCAAACTCTATGTGCAAGCATCTCTTGATGTTTTGGATGTCCAACATTATACAGGTGATGATAATTTCGTTATAGAACTTATTCAATCAGGGTTTGAGACCATTTGATGCGATTGTTGCTTGTGTGTCCAGCGTTCTTCTCTTGTAAAGGAGTTGAAGCATTGTGGCGTTGAATTTATCGAGTGACCAGAGACGGCAGCTTGAAATTGATATGTCTGCGGCTGTGCCGTATGACGATGATTCGCCCGAGGTTATGACGTTTGATACAAACGAGTACGATAGCGCAAGGTTGAAAGCCACTATGGCGAAACGCCTTTTGGAACAGGATGACAGAGAAAAAGCAAACCGAGCTTGATGACTGGTCCATAGCGGCGATCGAGGCAATGCTTATTTCTGTTGCTTAATGATTCTCGCGTGTTGGCTTTAGAAGGTTGCCGCCTGTTGGGCGGCGATTTGATTGAAAGCGCAGCTTTTCCCCCTGGCAGTGTTTTATCGTTGACTTCAATTTGCAAGGATGATATAATCGCACGTATGGAATTCATCGGCGCGGCGCGCCGGAAAGTTGAATCATATTCAGACAGAAGGGAGAACATTATGATCTATTCAGCGGAAGTTGACAAGATGACGTGCGTCGCCAAAGGCGCATATCACGGCCCGGCTCCCATCCCCGAGGAAGGCAAGTGGGTCCAGGCCAAGGAGATCAGCGACATCAGCGGCTTCACCCACGGCATCGGCTGGTGCGCTCCCCAGCAGGGCGCCTGCAAGCTGACCCTG
>CANPXZ010000058.1 GCA_947587485.1 uncultured Oscillospiraceae bacterium
CATCGAGAAGATCGTCATGGGCGGCATCGAGAAGTACTACAAGGAGATCTGCCTGCTCCAGCAGGCCTACGTCAAGGACGGCGAGCAGGACGTGGCCGCCCATGTGGCGCAGGTCGCCAAGGAAGTGGGCGCGCCCATCGCCGTGAAGAGCTATATCCGCTTCGAGAAGGGCGAGGGCATCGAGAAGCGCCAGGACGACCTGGCTGCCGAAGTCGCCAAAATGATCGGCTGAGTAAAAAAGGAAGGGCTTGCAGCCCTTCCTTTTTTAGAGGCTGCGGCCCGCAACGTCAACGCCCCGGAGACGTCGGTCTCCGGGGCGTGTCGCTTGACGGGGATTTTTCGATATGATACGATAATGAACGCAAGTTGTTTTGCGGACCGGTCCGGGACCGGGGGAGGCTTGGTATGAGAAGAGCTCTGGCACTGTTGACGGCGCTGTGTCTGGCGCTGGGTCCCGCCGGCTGCGGCCGTCGGGGGCCGGGGCCGGAGGATAGCCTGTCGGAGCCGTCGTACCTGGCCGCCGGGATGGAGGCCGCCGCCCGGGAGGACTGGGCCGGGGCCATCGACGCCTATGCCCGGGCCATCGAGGCCGGGGAGGATCGGGCTGCGGCCTACGCGGGCCGGGGGGACTGCTATCTGGCCCTGGCCCGGGCGGGGGAGACGGAGCCGGGCCCGGACCTGGAGGATATGGCCCGGCGGGACTATGAGCGGGCGCTGGCTCTGGACCCGGCCCTGGGCGCGCGCGTTTCCAAGGTATACGCCGATCTGGCGGGGGAGGCCCTGGACGCCGGGGACGCGGAGAGGGCCATGAACTGCCTGGCCCTGGCCGGCCGGGCCGCGCCGGAGACGGAGGACAGCCTCCGGGAGCGGATGCTTCAGCTCACCGACGAGCTGCTGCCCGGTTCGGTGTGGTATATGGACGCGCCGGAGAGCCGCTACTACCTGTTTTCCGCCGGCGGCAAGGGGCGGATCGTGGATGCCGCCTCCATGGAGCCGGCGGGTGCTTTTTCCTATGAGAACGAGGGCTTTTCCATCACTCTCACAGAGGGCGGCGAGAGCCGCCAATGGACCTATGACCCGGACCGGGCCTGCTATGAGACGCCGGGCACCTGGGGAGAGAGGGAGCTCACTCTGCGGCTGGGCAGGACGACCGCCCGGCGGCTGTACGGCCAGTGGCAGGCGGATATCCTGGCCCGGGAGGCCCGGCTCCGGGCGGACCGGACATTGGACTCGGACCCCTCGGCGGGCTATGAGTACCTCTATGAGCGGGAGTATGCCCTGCTGGAGGAACTGGCCGGGTCGGCGGAGCGTCTGACCAGGAAGGAAAAGGCCTCGCTGGAGGCGGAGCAAGAGCGCCGGACGGCCCTGGGGGAGGGCGAGACCACGGCCCGGGAGGCATTTCAGGCCCTTCGGCAGACGGTCGGCGAGCTTTTGCGGCGGCTGCCGGATGCGGACGGGGCGGTGAGCGGCCCGGTGCTGGGGGAGATCTTCCCCGTGGGGGAGCAGACCTTGCTGGACTATCTGCGGCAGAGCGTCGTCTGGGCGCTGAACGGGAAGGGGCTCACGGTATCCGGCGGGGCGGAGGCCCTGACCGGGTGGCGGAGCCTGGCGGATGTGGAGCACTGCTTCCGGGACGGGCGGCTGTATCTGCGGCTGGACGGGTACGTCCTGCGGGAGGAGCCGGAGCCCCGGCTGGTGCTGGATGAGAACGGACGGTTCGAGTTCCCTCTGCCCCTGACCGTGGGGGACGACGCCTCCGCCTCGGACGGGGACCTGCTGGCACGTTTGCAGGAGGAAAGCTGGACCGGCCTTTGGACGTCGCCCTACGGCGGCGGGACGGACTTTCTGGAGCTGACCCTGGAGCCGGACATGACCTGTACGGCCCGGGGCGGCGGGTATCCGGGCGGGACAGCCGGCGTGCAGAGCGGCACGTACGCCCTGGAGGGCCGGGAGCTGACCCTGACCCTGGCCGCCGAGGGTTACGCCCCCGGCACGTACCGGTACCAGGCGCTCCCCATGGGGGAGAGCCTTTACATGACGCTTTTGACCGAAGGGCCCGTCTACGGCCAGAAGACCGGGGACACCTGCGTGTTCTGCGCCGGCGGGTATGCCAACGCCTGGGTGGAGGAACGATGATGCAAGGTAAGAGCCGTGCCCGGACCGTGGCGCTGGCGGCGGTCCTGCTGGCGGTAGCGGCGGCGGTGCTGCTGCCGGTGCTGCTGGACGCCGCGCCTCCGGCGCTGGACGACGCCGATGCTCTGGCCATGCTGCCGCCGGACGCGGAGATCCTGGACCGCCATGAGCGCGGCGGCGGCAAGGTCCGACAGCTGGAGTACCGCTATCCCGAGGCCCACGAGTACTGCCAGGTGGAGCGGACGGAGCGGCTTACCTTCCGCTGGGAAGACGGCGCGTGGTCGCCGGCGGGCGAGCCGGAGGTGCTGGGGGAGACCGAGGACTGGAGCGCCCTGGCCGGGACATGGGTCCAGCGGACCGAGGGCCCGGGGGCACAGGACCTGCGGCTGGCGGTGAACGGCTTCGAGGGCGGCGCGCTCCGGGGCCAGGCGTCCTATCAGGACGGGACCGCCGCCTGGGAGGGCCCGGCGGAGGAAGTCTTTGACCAGGGCGAGAGGCTGAGCGCCGGCGGGGCCTATGTCCTGAATGGGACCGGCTTTTTCCGGTATTGCTGTCTGCGTGTGGACCGGGACGAGGGCGTGTTTTTCAATAACGACATCGCGCCGATGGAGCGGTCGGTCCTGCCCGCCGTGCTGGCCCCGGGGGACGCCGGGGCGGCGGACGACGCGCTTTTGGAGCGGGTGACCGCAGACCGGGAGGGGGACCTTCGCGTCGTCACGGCCCAGACGCGGATATATCCGCTCCCGGAGCTGTCCGCCGAGCCCCTCGGCACGGCGGAGGCGGGCACGGTGCTGGCCTGCGCTGGACCGCTGCCGGAGGAGGGCTGGGTCCAGACGGAATATGAGGGCGTCGTCGGCTATATGGCCGAGGGGGACGCCATGCCCCTGCCGGAGGACGCCGACCTGGGGGTGGTCACCGTCTGGGCGGACGTGAACGTGCGCTCCGGCCCCGGACAGGAATATGACTGGCTGGACACGGTGCGCGCCGGGACCCGGCTGATCAGCACCGCCGGGGAGGACGGCTGGTACCTGGTGATCGACGGGGACAAGCGGGGCTATGTGGCCGGGGATTACGTGATCCCCGAGCCCGTGACCATGCCGGAGGGCTGAAAGAGAAAAGGAAACGGGACGCCGCGATGGGCGTCCCGTGTATGTTTATTGGAATTTCACTTTTCCTCGAAGGCGGTGCGGAGGAAGTCGTTGACCTGGTCCAGAGTGTCGAAGCAGCAGATGGCCACCTGGTTGCCCATGGCCCCGGACAGGGCGTCCGGCATGCGGGTGAAAATTTTCCCGTTGTCGGCGTAGCGCCCGGCCAGATCGTCCATGCTCAGCACGTAGTCGCACTCGTCCCGCCGCCCGGCGTATACGCAGTAGCTGCGGGGCCCGTCGTAGACGTGCCTTGCCTCGTCGAAGGCCACCATGTCCGCCCAGAGCTGGTATACGTCGGCGCTCTGGCTGAAATTGAGCATGTCCGGCGTAAAGCCACCCGCCGGGCGCATGTTCACCTCCAGGGCCACGATGTCCCCGGCCTTGCCAAGACCTTTCTTGTCGGCGGTCAGGCGGAAGAACTCCAGGTGGAAGAACCGGCTGGAGGCCCCGAAGGCCTTCAGAGTGGCCCGGCCGGCGGCCTCCACCTCCGGGGGGATCTGCTTGTCCACGTAGTAGGAGCAGGGCTCGTGCTCGTTGACCATGTCCATGATGGAGGTGGGAGAGATGTGGCTGGCGGCGAAGAGGACCTCCCCCTTGGAATTGCAGATGCCGTCGTAGGTGGTGACCACCCCGGGGACGAACTCCTCCATCAGGTAGGGCGTCTCCGGCGGCATGGCGAAAAAGGCGGCGGTGTCGGCGTCGTCCTTCAGCTTGTAGGTGGCCGTAGCGCCCACGCCGCTGTCCGGCTTGACGATGACGGGGTAGCCGGTCTTGGCAATGAACCTTTTCGCGGCAGCCAGGTCCGTCACGGCGGCGCAGCGGGCCGCGGGCACGCCGGCCTTTTTGTAATACTTTTTCATCAGGGTCTTGCTCTTGTATTTCTCGATCTCGTCGCTTTTCAGACCGGTGGTCACGTTGAAGTCGGTCCGCAGCCGGGCGTCCTGCTCCAGCCAGTACTCGTTGTTGGACTCGATCCAGTCGATCCTGCCGTAGCGGAAGGAGAAGTACGCCACCGCCCGGAACACCTGGTCGTAGTTCTCCAGCGTGTCCACCCGGTAATACTCGGTGAGAGCTTCCCGCAGCTCGGGCCGCAGCTCCTGATAGGGCGCGTCGCCCACGCCCAGGACCGTGACGCCGTTGGCGGCCAGCCGGTCGCAGAAATGCCAATAGGCCTCCGGGAAATTGGGAGAGATGAAGACAAAATTCATGGGAGATTCCTCCTTGCTTTGCCTCACCATCATACACTTTAAATGAGTAAAATGTCAATCCCCTACGCCCATGCTCTTGCGTTTTTGGGAAGAACCACCTATAATGAAACCACCGGAAACGCACCGGATGGTGACAATATATGAAAGGGGCACATATCCATGAAAGACCAGAACTGCGGTTACTGCATGCGGGGCGAGCTGCTGGACGCCTTCGGCATCTACATCTGCGACCTGTCCGTCAGCACCCTCATCCTGTTCAAGGAGCAGAGCCATCCCGGCCGCTGCATCGTGGCCTATAAGGACCATGTCAGCGAGCTTACGGACATCAGCCCGGAGGACCGGGACGCCTTTTTCGCCGACGTGGCCAGGGCCTCCAGGGCCATCCACGCCGCCTTCCACCCGGACAAGGTGAACTACGGCGCTTACGGCGACGGGGGCTGCCACCTGCACTTCCACCTGGTCCCCAAGTACAAGGACCAGTTCGAGTGGGGCACTGTGTTCCAGATGAACCCGGGCCAGACCTATCTGACGGACGAGCAGTACGCGGAGATGATCGCGAAGATCAAGGAAAATTTGTAAATGGCAAAGACCACATGCCCCGGAGGCGTCCGCTTCCGGGGCGTGTTTTATACGCGGACGCCGGCCCGATAGACGCCCGCCTCCGTGACCAGCAAGGGCACGGCCCGGTCGAAGGGTCCCTGGGGGACCCGGTCCAGCACCAGCGCCTTGGGGCAGAGCAGCGCGGCCGCGCCCTCATACCCGGCCAGGTACCGGTCATAGTACCCGCCCCCGTGGCCCAGCCGCCGCCCGGCCCGGTCGCAGGCCAGACATGGGACCAGGATCAGGCCGATCTCCGCCGGGGAGACGGCCGGAAGGTCCTCCGCCGGCTCTCGTATGCCGTAGGCCCCGGGCCGGAGCAGCGCCGGGTCCGTTACGGACCGGGCCTCCATCCGGCCGGGACCGATACACCGGGGCAGAGCGAGATTCTTTCCGTCAGCCAGGATCATGGCCAGCAGGGGCCCGGTGTCGACCTCCCGGGCCGTCCCGGCGAAGGCCAGCACCGTCTCCGCCCGGCCGTATTCCTGCAGAGCAGCGATGTGCCCCGCCATGAGCCGCCCGGCCCGGTCCAGCGCGCCCGCCGGTAGGGCGTCGATGCGCTCCTCGGCCAGACGCCGCAAGGCCCGTTTTTCCTCGTCCATGGTCCGCCTCCTGTGCATTATGGGGATATAGGGGCAGAGTAGCACGGCGGGACAGACCTGTCAAGGCGGAAGGCCCTTGTTGACAGCCGGGCGGGGCATCCTTTATAATCAAAGAAAAAACAGGAGGCGCGTCACCATGACAGGACCTATCACAGTGGCGATCTGCGGCTGCGGCAGCCGGGGGCTGGACGCCTACGCCCCGTACCAGACGGCCCACCCGGAGCGGATGAAGATCGTGGCGGGAGCCGACCCCCGGCCCGAGCGGCTGGAAAAGCTGAGAAAAACATACGGCGTGGCGGAGGAGATGTGCTTTGCCAGCGACGATGCGCTGCTGGCCCAGCCAAAGCTGGCGGACGTGATGATCGTGGCCACGCTGGACGCGGCGCACGTGAAGGCCGCCCTGGCGGCTCTGGACAAGGGCTACCACGTGCTGCTGGAAAAGCCCATCTCGCCCAGACTGGACGAGTGCCTGGCCCTGCGGGAGAAGGCCCGGCAGACGGGCCGGGCGGTGGCGGTGTGCCACGTGCTGCGCTACACCCGGTTCTATTCGGCCCTCCAGGCCCTGGCAGAGCGGGGCGAGATCGGCGCTCTTCAGACCATCGAGGCGTCGGAGAACGTGGCCTGGTGGCACTTTGCCCACAGCTTCGTCCGGGGCAACTGGCGGCGGCAGGACGAGACCAGTCCCATGATATTGCAAAAGTGCTGCCATGACATGGACATCTTCCGCTGGCTTGCCGGGCGGAAATGCCTGGCGGTGCAGAGCTTCGGGTCCCTGAGCTTCTTCCGGCCGGAGAACGCCCCCGCCGGCGCGGCGGACCGGTGCTGTGCCTGCCCGGTCCGGGACGGGTGCCTCTACGACGCGGAGAGGCTCTACATCTCCGACCCCCACTGCGGCATCGAGCACATCGGTCCCAACTGGCCGGTGGACGTGGTGGCCACGGACCCCACCCCGGAAAAGCTCCGGGCGGCGCTGGAGACCGGGCCATACGGCCGGTGCGTGTTCCACTGCGACAACGACGTGGCGGACCACCAGACGGTGAACATGCTCTTCGAGGGGGGCCTGACCGCCAGCTTCACCGTCAGCGCCTTCACGGAGTCCTGCCACCGGACCATCAAGCTCACCGGCACCACGGGGGAGATCGAGGGCGACATGGAGAAAAACGCCCTGACGGTGCGGCCCTTCGGCCAGCCGGCGCGGGTCATTGACCTGAGCGAGCGGGCCGGGGAGTTTTCCGGCCACGGCGGCGGGGACTTCGGGCTGCTGGACAGCTTTTTCGCCCTGCTGGCCTCCGGCGGCACCCAGGCGCTGACGGGCGTCGAGGCCTCCGTGGAGAGCCATGTGATGGCTCTGGCGGCGGAGCGTTCCCGGCTCAGCGGTGGCGCGACGGTAACGTTGGCGGAATTTGAAAAGGAAGCCGTAGGCTGAAAATATGTAAGGATCGCTATCCCTCCGCGAAACGTAGTTTCGCGGGGGGATCTTTGACATTCCGGGAACATTTTTTGCAAAAATACGGTCATATGGGGCAAGATAACCGGAAAGAGGTGTTTTGCATGAAGCGTGTTTTCGCGGCGGTGCTGCTGCTGGCCCTGCTGGCCGGCTGCGGCGCGCGGCAGCAACAGAAGGACGCCTGGGGAGACGAACAGCCGCCCCCTGTGGAGCCCATGGCGGCGGACGGTGCGGCGGAGGAAACGGACCTGGGGTGCGTCACGGACTTTGGCCTGGCGCTTTTCCGGCGGTGTTTTGACGGCGGCGACAACACCCTGGTGTCGCCCCTTTCCGTGCTGGAGGCCCTGGCCATGGCCGCCAACGGGGCCGCGGGGGACACCCTGGCCCAGATGGAGGCGGTCTTTGGCGCGGACATGGAGACCCTGAACGCCGCTCTGCATGGGTACGTGCAGGACCTGCCGGACGGGGCGGGCGGCAGCGTCCACCTGGCCAACGGCATCTGGCTGAACGAGCAGGCTGGCCTTGCCGTGGAGCCGGACTTTCTCAAGACAAACAGTGCCTGGTACGGCGCGGGGGTCTATAAGAGGCCCTTCGACGCGGCCCTGGCGGACCAGATCAACGGCTGGGTGGCGGAGCACACCGCCGGGCGCATCGAGCGCATTTTGGATGAAGTCCCCCAGGGCGCGGTGAGCTATCTTGTGAACGCCCTGGCCTTCGACGGGACCTGGGAGGACATCTACCGGGAGGACCAGGTCCGGCCCGGGACCTTCACCGCCGGGGACGGCGGGACCCGGGAGGGACAGTTCATGTGGTCCACGGAGCGGGCCTTTCTCAAGGACGAGGACGCGGTGGGCTTTATGAAGTTCTACGAGGGCCGGGGCTACGCCTTCGCGGCTCTGCTGCCGGAGGAGAGCGTGTCCCTGGCGGATTACGCGGCCTCCCTCACGGGCGAGCGGCTGCGGGCTGTCCTGGCCGAGGCGGACGAGAGCGTGTATGTGGACGCGGCCATCCCCAAATTCTCCGGCGAGTACGGCGCGGAGCTGCACGGGCTCCTGGCGGACATGGGCATGGCCGACGCATTTGACCCGGGCAAGGCCGATTTCTCCCGGCTGGGGCGGAGCGAGAGCGGGCCGCTGTATCTCAGCCGGGTGCTGCACAGGACCTTCATCAACGTGGACGAGCACGGCACCGAGGCCGGAGCCGCCACCGCCGTGGAGGTCCGGGCGGCGGGCCTGCTGGGCCCGGAGGAGCGGGTCTGCCTGGACCGGCCCTTCCTCTATATGCTCGTCGACTGCCGGGACCGGGTGCCGCTTTTCATCGGCGCGGTGACGGATATCGGATAAAGGAACTTTTGTGGTTGCAAGGGAGGCTGCGCTTTGGTAGAATAGGCTAAAAGCTGTGATGGGAGGCGGCGGTATGGAGCGCAAGCGCTGGGGCGGCGTCGCGGCAAAGGTGCTGGCGGCGGCCGCGCTGCTGGGCTTTGGCGGCGTGCTGGCCTGGGCGGGCTTCGGCGCGGGCCGGCCCGCGCAGGTGGGCGAGGTGGTGTTTTTGGGGGACAGCATCACGGAGTACTGCGACCTGGCCGCCTGTTATCCGGGCATGAGCACCGTCAACCTGGGCATCGCCGGGGATACCACCGGCGGCATGCTCCGCCGGCTGGAGCAGGTCTATGCCGCCGGGCCGCGAGTGGTGGTGGTCCACGGGGGCATCAACGACCTTCTGTCCGGCTCCGACGGCGGGCAGATCCTGGAGAACCTGAGCGCCATCGTGCAAAGCGTCCACGAGAGCCTGCCGGAGGCCCGGGTGGTGGTGCAGTCCCTCTATCCCATCGGCGAGGGAGAGGACCTGTATTTCACCGGGCAGATACGGGACATCAACGCCCGGTTGGAGGCGCGGGCGGCGGAGCTGGATTACCGGTACGCGGACGTATATGACGCGCTGTGTACGGCGGACGGCCGGCTGGACGGGCGCTATTCCGACGACGGGCTGCATCCCAACGGGGCGGGCTATCTGGCGGCGTGCCCGGTGGTCCGGGCGGCGGTGGAGAAGGCCGCCAAGGGATAGAGAACATAGCAAAAACGCCTGTGACCCCTGTCACAGGCGTTTGCGATCGTTATCGCGCCGTTTTCCAATCGCGCACAGTCTCGTCCGACAGGCGGCATATGGCGGGCCAGTCGTCGGCGCAGGCTTCATCGAACACGCCCATGGTGTAAAACCCCGCCGCCTTCGCTGTTTGCAGGGCGAACAGGGCGTCCTCGTATACGGCCACGTCCCGGGGCGCGCCTCCCAGCCGCTCTGCGGCGGCCAGGTAGATATCCGGCTTGTCCTTGCCCGCGCCCACCTCCTCGCCGGAGATGCAGAAGCGGAACAGGTCCAACACCCCCAGCCGGGACAGGCACGCCCGCACCAGCGGCGACGGGGTGTTGGTGGCCAAGCACATGCCCACGCCCCGGTCCCGGAGGGCGGCGAGATATTCCCGGGCCCCGGGCTTCAAGGGCACGTCCCGGCGGTAGTGGTCCGCCATGACGGCGCTCATCTCCGCCTCCGCCCCGGCGGCCGTGCCGGGCAGACCGAAGGTCCGCACGAGCCATTGGGCGGCTTGGGGCATGGTCAGGGCCTTGAGGGTGTCCCAGATGTCCGGCGGCGGCGCGATCCCCTGCCGGCGCAGATATTCCTCCCCCAGATGGGTCCAAAAGTCCATGGAGTCCGCCAGGGTGCCGTCCATATCGAAAATGGCGAAGGGTTTATCCATAGGTCAGAGCAGCCCTTTCACGAAGATGATCAGGATCAGCGCCGGCAGGATGAACTGCCGCCTCACGTCCAAATCGTCCCCAGCAGTATAGGGGATTTGCCGGGCGCTGTCAAGGGATGGGAAAGCGCGCAAAAGCATTTGAAACATGGGCGGCGGCCGCGTATAATAGAGGGGAAAGCATGACGACAGGGGAGAGCGGGCCGGAGCGGCCCCGCGCCCCGCCAGACTGTACCGAAGAGAGAGGTATGAACATGAAAAACGCATCGCGTATCCTATCGCTCGCGCTGGCCCTGACGCTGCCCCTCCTGGCCGGGGCCGGATACCGTCCCGCCCTTCGGGAGGCGGAGCAGCCCCAGCCGGAGGCGCAGACCTCGTGGAGGCTCGCTCAGGTGGATTCCGTGCTGGGCGGGCAGGCGTACTGCTCCATCGATCTGGTTTATGAGGGGAACGAGACCTATCCCAGCCAGGTGAAGGAGGGCTATTATTCCGGATACGGCTACCGGTATGAGTTCCAGTACGACGACGGCGGACGCGTCACCGACAAGCGGGAGTATCAGCTGTTCAACGATATGACGGAGGAATATCTCACCTGGAGCACGCGGTATGAATACGACGGGGACGGGAACCCGGTGTTCGAGGCGGGAAACGACTATGAGACGCGCTATAGCTATGCCGACGGCAGGCTCGTTTCCGCCCACACGGACGGAAAGGCCTCCGAGGCGGGCATGGGCGAGGACTATACCGTCGACGAGAGCTATGTTTACGACGAAAGCGGCAGGCTCACGAGCAAGGAGGCGAGCTTTGTTGCCCCAAGCTACAGCTATGCGTCCACCACGGAGTATTCCTATGACGGGAACGGGATGCTGGCGGGGGAGAGGCGTTCCTCCGACGGGGAGACGCAGTCGGAGCGGACGTACACCTACGACGGCTGCTACCGGTTCAACCTGGATCATTACGCGGACGGGTCCGTGGGCTGTTCCATCGAGCTTCTGGACCCGGCGGGCCATGTGCTGGCCAGCTTCGGCGTCAACGGCGACCCGGAGTGTACCTATGAGGGGGACAGGCTCGTGTCGGCTTTCTGCGGGGACAGCCGCCTGGACTTCATCTATGAGCAGAGGTTGGCCGATGAAACGTCTCAGGCGGAGGACGGGGCCTGGAAGCAGGCGTATCTGGATTACGTGCTGAACGACCGGCAGCTCCAGGGGTCCGACCTGCAGGAGATGGCCACCTATGACCTGCTGTATATCTCGGACGACGATGTGCCGGAGCTGTGGATATGCTACGGCACCTATGCCGCCGGCGGCGTGTTCTGTTACTACGACGGGACGCAGGTCGTCGACCGGAGCACCAGTTACTATCTGGAGTATACAGAGCGGGGCAATACGGTGTGCTTCATGGGCGGGCACATGGGCGTCTATAATGAGACCTACGCCCGCTTTGAGGACGGGGTCCTGACGGAGGCGGGCAGCGGCAATTACGGTGGGCAGTTCGGCGTGCCGCTGGACGGCGACACGGACGAGACGCCGGTCAACGAATACTTTTGGGATGACGCCCCCGTGACCCGGGAGGAGTATTTCGCCAAACGGGACGAACTGCTGCCGCCGGCGCAGCGAAGGGCGCCGGGACACGCCTACGACTACGACGCGATCGTCGCCTATCTCTCCCGGACATGACGGCGCGGCTGACGTAATGAAACATCCCCCGGTGGCCTGGAAAACAGGGCCCTCCGGGGGAACGTTATTTTTACGCACATCCAATGTCACGCTGCTGCTGCGCGGATGATATCGAATCTGCTGGAATTTATCTTATATAACCTTTTTCCTTGCATGATCTCCAATGATAAAAGCGGCTGCTATAATAAAAAGAATAAGTACAGATAATATATCCCAAATATCAATTACAGGCTCTCCGATCATTTTTGACAGTGTACTGTTTATCAAAAATGTAAATGAGATCGCAAACAAAAATGTAATTCCCGTTGCTAATAGTTTTCGTTCTTTAAGTCGACGACACATAATATAAATTATCCACAAATATACAAGTGAAATAATCGACATGATCGCACCAATGTGAAATACCTCGTTGACTTTTATCAAAATACTTAATATGTACATAAATGGTACTATGAGAACACTCATAGCGATCATTGCCACCAACACACCCTTCTTTCCCAACAATATAACCGGAAAAAATGCTATCCACGCAAGCAAGACAGAACTAAGCACAATAAGTGACCATGTCAGGGTTCCCGAAATAGCAATATCACATATGCAACATACCATAATGCCAATCACCATGGCGATCGTGTATATCGTTGATATTATGGCGTTCTTGTTCATGTTATTTTCATCTTTTCTTTTTAATTCAATGAGGTTTTCATTTGCTTTTTCTTCATAATTATTTATTTCTATCCTCTCCCCCGTTAATAGTTCGTTGACAGCAACATCTAAAATATTGCAAAGTTCCGGCATAATAGATGAATCAGGCATATTTTTTCCCGTTTCCCATTTAGAAACAGCTCTGTCGGTAATGTTTAACTTTTCTGCTAATTGAGCCTGCGTCAATCCTTTTTCTTTTCTGCAACTAGCAATAAACTTTCCTGTATCGATTTGATTCATTACAATATGCCTCCTTTCATGCTGTATTTTACAATCTTTATCGGTTTCTGTACACGAACTGCAAGTAGAATTATCGAACTCAACCATTGGTTGGGAGAGGGACTGTATTTGACAAAATCATGTGAGCGCGTACTTCGTGCTGGCTAGAAGTTCACAAATTGTTGTCACGAGTACATATCAGCAAGAAAAAAGCCAGTATTTATGCGGTTTTCCGACTCTCTGTTTGCTGCCACACTCGGCGTGTTCCTCGTTGTTCCTAACTGCGTTAGTCACTCATAAGGCTCACAATCTTACTGGCATGTTTTCGGCAAGATAATAAAAAAACTATAGCAATGCAAATAAATATCCAAAACAGTTCATACTTGCCACGTGTACAGGATAATATTGCCAAAATTACAAATTCCCCTACACCTGTTCTCGAAAGAGCATACTCTCTTGAAAGTGTATTCATAATAGGAAATTTCTGAGCTTTCTCTTGAAAAATGCGATACTGATTATCAAATGGTATCAACTTTGCTTTTTTCAATAGTGGTTCGAGAATTACCGAACCAACTCTATTCAAAATTAATCCGATCTCATATGCAGTTGCTGCAATAATCAATATTAACACTATTTCAGATATAGATGTCAAACGTATAAACGTCTCACTATTTGCATAATTGATTATAATTTCTGAATATTGCAGTATAGTGCAACCAACAAACACCAAGCCCGTTAAAAACATATTTAGCACATTGTAAAATGGTACTTTTATTTCCATCACTTTGCTCCTCTGGGTGTAAATGAACCTATATAATGCCCTATAGACGCATCATCAGCTTTATCATCGTCTAAATAGCTAACACTATAGTTATAATCACTTACATAAACATGTATTCTAGAATCATTACATTCAAAAATAATATTTTTAGCAGAATTCTGTGTAATCGTATTATATTGTGAGTAATAATCTAAATCTTTAGAAGGTGCTTCCCCAATAACAATTATTTGTGGATCTAGCTTCTCTAGCACATCTGATGAAACTTTTCCAGATTCTCTTCCATGATGGGGTGCAAAAAGAATATCTATTTCAGGCCATTCAACAGAGTCTTTAATTTTATCCAAAAAATCCGTCTCCATATCTCCCATCCACATTGCCTTAACACCACTATTGACACTATATGTAAAGATAGGAGAAATATTATTAAAGGCCTCACCATCCTTTGCTTTTGATAACGCTTCTATAAAATCTGAATTATTTCTATCTGGCCATAGAAAACTAATCCCTGCACCATGTCTCTCTTCGTTAGTTTGATTCATCCAAAGTCTACTACATCCTTTATATACATAAAAGGCTTTTTTTGTATCATCTCGTAATTCACAGTATTTTTTAAAACTGTCGGTTTCGTCAGGCTTAGTTGCCTCGTTTTTTACGACATAAAAATTAGTGATGCCAACTTTATCACAGAAAATTTCAATTCCTTTAATGTGATCTTCATCCGGATGTGTTGAAATAAATCTAGTTATTCCCTTTTTAGATGACTTTTCTTTTATTTCTTCAAAATTCTGATCTCTGCTCTCCTCATCCTCATAGCAACAATCTATTGTTGTAAAATTGTCAGAATTATGTTCAATATAAAACATATCTCCATTACCAACAGAAAAGGACTTTATTCTACTCATATATATATACTCCCTTAATGTTATTAGCACTCGTTTGTCTAGAGTGCTAATAACATTATACTTGTATTTTCTGAGGATGTCAACCATTATTTCGTGGTTCCAAAAACTTATCTCCGTTCAAATGTGTCATATGCTCCTGCGGTTCAGCAATCCATACTTCTGTCTCCCAAGCCAATGTTTCTGAAAGCTTTTTATCCAGTCTACACGATGGTTGTTATCATTTTGTTATTACGGGTGATAACGGGAAGGCATAGAATACCGCTTCTGTACGATTTGACGATTTGAGTCATAGAGGATGTGGGGCACAGTGGTCCGGAGCTGAAGGAACTGGCTCACCGCATCCTGTCTCTCGGCGGGGATACCAGGGTGGTCATGGAGGCTACCGGCAGATACCATGAGCCGATTGCGGCCCAATTGCATGAA
>CANPXZ010000059.1 GCA_947587485.1 uncultured Oscillospiraceae bacterium
GCCTCGGCCAGGGCCCAGACCCGGTCCAGGAACTTCTTGCAGCCCTTCACGGCCTCGTCGGACCAGGCGGCGGCCTTCTCAAAGTCGCCGATGAACATGGTGTAAAGCCGCAGGGTGTCCGCGCCGTACTTGGCCACCACGTCGTTGGGGTTGACCACGTTGCCGCGGCTCTTGGACATCTTCACGCCGCCCTCGCCCAGGATCATGCCGTGGCTGGTGCGCTTGGCGTAGGGCTCCTTGGTGGGCACCACGCCTATGTCGTAGAGGAACTTGTGCCAGAAGCGGCTATAGAGCAGGTGCAGCGTGGTGTGCTCCATGCCGCCGTTGTACCAGTCCACCGGGGACCAGTAGGCCAGGGCCTCCTTGCTTGCCAGGGCGTCGGGATCATGGGGGTCCATATACCGCAGGAAGTACCAGCTGGAGCCGGCCCACTGGGGCATGGTGTCGGTCTCCCGCTCGGCGGGGCCGCCGCACTGGGGGCACTTGCACTCCACCCAGTCCCGCATCTTGGACAGCGGGCTCTCGCCGGTGTCGGTGGGCTCGTAGCTCTCCACCTCCGGCAGCAGCACGGGCAGTTCCTCCTCCGGTACGGGCACCCACCCGCACTTGGGGCAGTTCACCATGGGGATGGGCTCGCCCCAGTACCGCTGGCGGGAGAATACCCAGTCCCGGAGCTTGTAGTTCACCTTGCGCTCGCCCACGCCCCGCTCTTCCAGCCAGGCGATCATCTTCTCCTTGGCTTCCTCCACGGGCAGGCCGTTCAGGAACCCGGAGTTGACCAGCTCCCCGGTCTCGCAGTCCGTATAGGCGGCCTCCTGGACATTGCCGCCCTTCACCACCTCGATGATGGGAAGATCGAACTTCTTGGCGAAGTCCCAGTCGCGGCTGTCGTGGCCGGGCACGGCCATGATGGCGCCGGTGCCGTAGGTGGCCAGCACATAGTCGGAGATGAAGATGGGTATCTCTTCCCCGTTCACGGGGTTGACCGCCGCCACGCCCTCCAGACGCACGCCGGTCTTTTCCTTGGAAAGCTCCGTGCGCTCCAGCTCGGATTTATGGGCCGCCGCGTCCTGATAGGAGCGGACCGCGTCGGCGTTCTTGAGAAGGGGCATCCACTTTTCGATGAGCGCGTGCTCCGGGGCCATGACCATGTAGGTCACGCCGAAGAGGGTGTCGCACCGGGTGGTGAAGATGCGCATCTTGTCCCCGGCGGTGGTGTTGAAGTCCACCTCCGCACCCTCGCTGCGGCCGATCCAGTTGCGCTGCTGGATCTTCACCCGCTCGATGAAGTCCACGTCGTCCAGATCGTCGATGAGCCGCTGGGCGTAGGCGGTGATGCGCAGCATCCACTGGCTCTTTTCCTTCTGGACCACCGGCGAGCCGCACCGCTCGCACACGCCCTCCACCACTTCCTCGTTGGCAAGCACGCACTTGCAGGAGGTGCACCAGTTCACGGGCATGGTGGCCTTGTAGGCAAGCCCCTTCTTCCACAGTTGGAGGAAGATCCACTGGGTCCACTTATAGTATGTAGGATCGGTGGTGTCCACCATCCGGTCCCAGTCGAACCCGAAGCCCAGCATCTTCAGCTGGGAGGTGAAGTTGGCCACGTTGCGCTTCGTGACCTCCCGGGGGTGCATGTGGTTTTTGATGGCGTAGTTCTCCGTGGGCAGGCCGAAGGCGTCGTACCCGATGGGGAACAGCACGTTATAGCCCTGCATCCGGCGCTTGCGCGCCACGATGTCCATGGCCGTATAGGGCCGGGGATGGCCCACGTGCAGGCCCTGACCGGAGGGATAGGGGAACTCGATCAGCCCGTACCACTTAGGGCGGGCATCGCCGGTCCTGGCGGCGTAGGGCTTCTCCCGCTCCCAGACGCCCTGCCACTTCTTCTCGATGCGCTCAAAATCGTATGCCATGACTCATGCCTCTACTATCTCGTTGATGTCCACGTCCAGAGCGTCGTTCCAAAGCCGCTCCAGGCTGTAAAATTCCCGCGCTTCCTTCTGGAAGATGTGCACCACCAGGCACCCGAAGTCTAAGAGCAGCCAGGTACTGTTGCGGCTGCCCTCCCGGCGCAGAGGCGGCATCCCCGCCTGGGACAGGACCCGGTCCACCTCGTCGTACAATGTCCGCACATGGGGCGTGGAGTTGGCCGTGCAGATGCAGAAATAGTCCGCCAGCACGGTCAGGTCGGTGGTCTTCAAAAGGCGAATGTCCGTGGCCTGCTTGCCGGCCAGGGCCTTCACCGCAAGCTTCGCCGCTTCAAAAGGTTCCATATTTTTCTCCTCTGTCGTAAAGTTTAAATGGCAGTACTATCGGGGTCAATTTTAAACTGCTCGGCAGGAATGAATCCCGCCGGCAGAAAGTCAAAAGCCTGTCGTCCAACGGCTTTTGACTTTGACGCGCATGAATGATGCGCGGCTCGCCCTGACCGGGCTTCGCTTGTGTCTCTCTATTTCGGCATCCATTCGATGGGCGCGACGCCTTTTTCTTCCAATTTCTTCAAATAAAACTCCCGGGTCCGGGCCGTGTTTGGGTGGATGGACTCTCCCCGCTCCCCCAGAAACGCCAGCGTCCGGCGAAGGCACAGCTCCGTGGCCGCGTCCAGGTCCTCAAAGGCCGCCTTTCGCATGAGCTCCAGGGCCGGATAGGGCTTTCGGTTTTCCTCGATGGCGTCGGCCAGAAATACAATCTGCTCCAGCAGCGTCATGCCCGGCCGGCCGGTGGTGTGCCAGCGGATAGCCGAGGCGATATGTTCCGGGGCGCCGAACGCATCCGCCGCGAAAGCCGCCCCCGTTCTGGCGTGGAGCAGTCGATCGTTCTCCATCTCCCACTTGTCGGGTATGATACCATATTTTTCGCATATGCGCAACTGCCCGTCCCGGTCGTATTTCTTCGTGCAGTCGTGCAAAATGGCGGCCTCCGCCGCGTCGGACTCGTCCGCGCCCCAGCGCTCCGCCAGCCGCCGGGCCATGGCCTCCGCCCCACGGACGTGCTCCACGCGGGCGGGTTTGAGGTACGCGTATGCCCTCTCCCGCAGCCAGGCCAGGTCCGGTCTGGCCCCGTAGAGCCGGCGGCGGATGATGTATTCGTACACGCCGCCGGCCAGGTACTCCCGGCCCTTTCGCTCCGGCAGCAGCTCCCGCACCCGGGTGGAGGACACCGTCACCGGCTGGCCCTCCAGCACATATACCACGGCCCCATACTTCTCCCGCAGATGGGCGGCGCACTCGTCGATCTCCCGCTCCCGGCCCGTCTCCCGGGCGAACACCGCCACCGACGCCAGGGACAGTATCACCTCCGGCTCGTGCCAGCTCTCCAGGCTCAGGATCATGTCCGTGCCCATGAGGAACACCAGCTCCGCGTCAGGGTATGCTTCCCGCATCTGCCGCAGGGTGTCGGACGTATAGCTGGGCCCGGTCCGGCGCAGTTCGATATCCAGCGGCTCACAGTCGGATACCTCTGCCGCCGCCAGCGCCGCCATATCCAGCCGCTGCTCCGGCGAGGGGCTCCCCGCCGCCATGCGCTTGTGGGGCGGGATGGCCGCCGGGATGAGAAATGTCCTGTCCGGCCTCAGGGCCGCCGCGGAGGTCTGCACCGACCGGATGTGGCCCAGATGGGGCGGGTTGAAGCTGCCCCCGTACAGTAAAATGCGCATGGTTCAGCCCTTGGGCAACTGTATTTTCGCCCCGTCGGGCCGCTTTTTATACAGCACGAACACCTTGCCGATGACCTGCACGCCCTCGGCCCCGCAGGCTTCGCAAAGCATTTGCTGGGCCTCGGCGGCGGTGTACAGGCAGTTTTCCTGCACCCGGCCCTTCACCAGCTCCCGGGCCGCCAGGGCCTCGTTGGCCTGGGCGATCACCGGGTCCGTGACACCCGCCTTGCCGATGTACAAAATGGCCTCCTCCTTCTGCGCCAGAGAGCGCAGATAGGCCCGCTGCTTACCTGTCAGCATAGCTTTCCAACTCCTTGCGAAACGCGGCCAGGGCTCTGGCCCGGTGTGATATCCGATTTTTGACGGCCTCGCCCAGACTGGCGAAGGACGCCTCACAGCCCTCCGGGGCAAAGACCGGGTCGTAGCCGAACCCGCCGTCCCCCTCCGGGGCCTCCAGAATGCGGCCGGGGCACTCCCCCCGGGCGCGGAGCACGTCCCCGCCCGGGAACACGCAGCAGATGCAGCTGACGAACCTCGCGCCCCGGTCGGAAACGCCCGAGAGCATTTCCAAAAGGTACATGTACTTCTGCCGGTCCGTCCAGGCCTTGCCGCCGCCGAACCGGGCGGAGTGGACCCCGGGAGCGCCGCCCAGGGCGTCCACGCAAAGCCCCGAGTCGTCCGCCACGGCGGGCAGGCCCGACGCGGCGCATATAGCCGCAGCCTTTAAATAGGCGTTCTCTTCAAAAGTTGATCCGGTCTCCTCCACGTCCAGGTCGAACCCGGCCTCTTTCTGAGAGACGATCTCCACCCCCAGGGGCTCCAATATCTCCCGGAACTCCCGGAGCTTGCCCTTGTTGCCGGAGGCTAAAATGAGCTTCATCGGACCATATCCTCCGCGAACTCTCTGGCGTCGAAGGGCCGCAGATCGTCCGCGCCCTCGCCCACGCCGGCCAGCTTCACGGGCACCCCCAGCCGCTGGGCGATGGAGAACACCACGCCGCCCTTGGCCGTGCCGTCTAGCTTGGTCAGCACGATGCCGGTGATGCCGGCGGCCTTGGCGAACTGCTCCGCCTGGATCAGGCCGTTCTGGCCGGTGGTGGCGTCCAGCACGAGAAGGATCTCCCGGTCCGCCCCGGGCAGCTCCCGGTCCACGATCCGGGTGAGCTTTGTAAGCTCGTTCATCAGGTTCTGCTTGTTGTGCAGCCGCCCGGCGGTGTCCACGATGATGAGATCGGAGCCCCGGGCCTTGGCGGCGCTGCACGCGTCGAACACCACCGCGCCCGGATCGCCGCCCTCCCCGTGGCGGACGATGTCCGCGCCGGTCCGGTCCGCCCAGATGCCAAGCTGCTCCGCAGCCGCCGCACGGAAGGTGTCCGCCGCGCACAGCAGCACCTTCTTCCCCTGACCGCCGTAGAGCTTTGAGAGCTTTCCGATGGTGGTGGTCTTGCCCACGCCATTGACGCCCACCATAATGATCACGGCGGGCTTGGTGGTCAGGTGAAGCTCCGGGCTTCCGGCCTTTTCCATCTCCTCCGTCAGGATGTCCACCAGCTTTTCCTGGACGGCCTCGCCCTTCAGGCCCTTTTCCCTGCGCAGGGCCTCCACGGCGGTCTCCGCCGTCTCCACCCCCGCGTCGGCCAGGATGAGCCGTTCCTCCAGCTCTTCCAGAAAGTCCTCGTCCACCCGGGAAAAGGCCGCGAACAGCCCCGACAGCAGACCCTTTTTCTTCTCCTTCTTCTCCGGCTTCCTCTCGGGCTCGGGTACGGGCTCCGGTTCCGGTTCCGGCTCCGGCTCCGCCGCGTCCTCGGCGGCGGCCAGTGCCTCCGCCGCCAGGGCCTCGTCCCAGTCCTCGCCCAGCTCTTCTTCGGATTGCTCCGACTGTTCGGCCGGGACCGGCTCCTCGTCCTTTCTGTCCTTATCCTTGCTTCTGAACTTGCTGAAAAGTCCCATGATGTTCTCCTTAACCTGTCGCGATATGCCTGGCCGCGTGAGCGGGAAGCGCCTGTTTGCGTTCCTCCCATTCCTCCCGGGTGATGGCATAGGCGTATGATATACCGTTTTTCTCGTCGGGATATTCCTTTACCTTTTTCATGCCGATGGCGTTAGCAACACCGTATGAGCCCACGTTCGTGTATTTCATATAGGAGTACAACCGGTCATAGCGCGTGTGCGCAAAGGCCCAGTCTCTGACCGCTTTTGCCGCCTCGCTCCCGAAGCCATGCCGCCAATACTTCTTGTGGATGTGATAGCCTATTTCCGGAAGCCGCTCTCCGTCAATGTCCTGGAGCGTGATCCCGCAGTCGCCGATCAGCTCTCCTGTCTCTTTCAGGATGACTGCCCACAGCCCAAAGCCATATTCTCCATAATTATGAAGATTCCACGCGATCCAATTTCTGGTCTGCTCCTTGTCAAACGGCTTTGGATAGTGCCGCATCGTCTCCGGGTCGGAGAGGATCTCATAGATCGCGTCAAGATCCTGCCATGCGTACTCTCTCAGGATCAGCCGCTCTGTTTCGATCATCATCTCTCATCCTCCGTCCGGGAGCAGCCCGCGCGGCGGTCCGTTTTCCGCCGGGCGCGGGACCGCCATTTTTGGAAGAGCCGACACAATGTTCAACTGTATCGGCTCCCCGATGTTCAGATCACCGTTTCATTCGTTCCCGTCCGTCTGCCTCGTCATTTCCTCCAGCCGTTCCAGCGGGAACGGGGGCGACGAGACCGGCTTCACGGCCAGCGACAGCAGCTTCATGGGATTGTCGTCCGCCGCGACGCGGTTGGAGCGAAGCGTGCCGCACGCCTTGCAGCGATGGATGAGCGCCCACTCGCCGTTTCTTCTCACCCACACGGCGATGGGCTCCATCACGCCGCCGCAGTCCGCCGCCCGGTCCCCCGGCTCCACATCCAGGTGCCGGCTGGACAGGCAGTAGGGACAGTGGTTCCTGTGTTCGCTTCCCGCGCCCGCCGGGGTTACCGTCCTTCCGCAGACGCGGCAGACAAAGCTGCCCTCATGGTGATCGTTTTCCGATGATTTTCTCCTATTATCCCTCTTCACGGGGAAATACCTCCAAAAAGTAAAATCATAAACCTTTTGGGAGGTCTGCGTGAGCGTTGGCAAACCTCCCGGTTATGCCACGGTCACCTTTCCACTGTTCAGTTTCTTCATGCGTTTACTCTCCTTCCGATGATTATTGCCAGGGCCAACGGCCCAGAGCTTGCCAAATTAGTTCTCGGCGGTTTTTTGCGCCTCGGCCAGGTCCAGCTCGATGACACGGGACACGCCCTTCTCCTGCATGGTCACGCCCAAGAGCACGTCCGCCTTCTCCATGGTGCCCCGGCGGTGGGTGATGACCACGAACTGGGTCCTGTTCAGCCGGTGCAGATACTCGGCGAAGCGCAGAACGTTTTCCTCGTCCAGGGCCGCCTCGATCTCGTCCATGACGCAAAACGGCGTGGGCTTGAGCTTCAAAATGGAGAAGTACAGGGCGATGGCCACGAAGGCCTTCTCGCCGCCGGACAGAAGGCTGATGTTGCTGACGGCCTTGCCGGGGGGCTGGACCCTGATCTCGATGCCGCAGTTCAGGACATCGTGCTCGTCCTCCAGCCGCAGCGTGGCCTTGCCGCCGCCGAAAAGCTCCAGGAATGTGGAGCGGAAGCTGTCGCTGATGGCGGCGAATTCCCGGGTGAAGATCTCCTCCATCTGACGGGTGATGTCGGCGATGATGCCCAGAAGCTCCGCCTTGGCCTTGGCGATGTCGTCCCGCTGCTCGGAGAGGAAGTCGTACCGCTCCCCCACCCGCTTGCTCTCCTCGATGGCCCCCAGGTTGGGAGTGCCCAGCTCCCGGATGGCCCGGCGCAGCTCCGCGATGCGGCGGTTGGCCGCGGCCAGGCTCTCCACCGGCCGGCGCTGGGCCTGGGCCGCCGTGCGGGTCAGCTCGTAGGTGTCCCACAGCCGGTCCACGATCTGCTTTTCCTCCATCTCCGCCGCCAGGGTCTGCCGCTCGATGGAGGCCGCCAGGCGCTCCTGCTCGATGAGGGCCTCGTTTTGCCGCTGGGCGTCCTTGTCCGCCTGGGTACGGCTGGCCTCCAGCTCAAATTTCTGGCCGGTGATGGTCCGAAGCTGCTCCCGCATGGCCTCCGCCTGCTCCGCCAGCTCCAGGCCCCGGGCCTCGTTCTCCTTCAGCCGCCCGTCGATGGCGGCGTTTTTCCGGTCGTATTCCTCCAGCAGCGTCTGCCGCTGGGCCCCGCCGGAGGTCATGGCCTCCTTCACGTTCTCCAGCTGCTCGGCGCTGGCCGCCTTGGCGTCCCGCTCCGCCTGCAGGCCCGCCGCCTCCCGCTGCACGTCCGCCAGCTCCTGGCCCGCCACGTCCATATCGTACCGGGCCGCGGCAAGCTCCCGCTCCGCGTTCTCCAAAGCGGCGCTCTGCTCCTGCTGGCGCTTCAAAAGAGCCACCCGCTCGGTCCGCAGACGCTTTAATTCATTGGCCCGGCTCAGCACGCCCGTACCCTTGGCGGCGCTGCCGCCGGTCATGGAGCCCCCCGCGTGGATCATCTGCCCGTCCAGGGACACGATGCGGAACTGGTTCTGGTGCCGCCGGGCGATGGCCACCGCGTCGGCCAGGGTCTCCGCGATCACCGTCCGGCCCAGGAGATTTTCAAAGATGTTCCGATACCGGCCGTCGAACTCCACCAGGTCCAACGCCAGACCCAGACAGCCGGTCTCCCCCACGGGGACCTGCTTCAATACGCTGCCACGGATGGCGCTCAGGGGCAGGAAGGTGCCCCGGCCACCGTCCCGGCGCTTTAAAAGCTCGATGGCGGCCTTGCCGTCCTCGGACTCGTCCACCACGATGTTCTGGGCCGCCGCCCCCAGGGCCGTCTCCACGGCCAGGGCGTACCGGTCCTCGGTCCGGAGCAGATTGGCCACCGGGCCGTGGATGCCCCGGAGCATATCCCGGGCGCTGGCCTGCATGACCGTCTTGACCGCCCGGTTGAAGCCCTCGTAGTCCTTCTCCATTTCCGCCAGCATGTTGATCCGCCCGTCCATGCTGCGGCCGTCCACCGTCAGGCGGGTCACCTCGTCCCGGAGGGCCGACACCCGGCTCTCCCGTCCGGACATCTTCATCCGGTGGCCGTTGACGATGTTGGAAAGCTGGCTGATCCTGGCGGCAAGCCCCTGGCTCTGTTCCTCCACTTCCCGGACCCGCTCCCGCAGCTGGGCGATCTGCTCGTCCAGGGCCCGGATGCGGCCGGCGTCCTGGCTCATATCGCTGCGAAGGCGCTCCATGCTGTCCAGATTGCTCTTTTTCTCCGCCGCCAGCACCGCCGCAGCCTGCTTGTTCTCGCCGATGGCGGTCTCCTTGTCGGTGAGCCGGTCCCGGACGGCCTCCATCTCCAGGTCCTTCTCCCGCATGCGCTGGGAGATGGCCTCGGCGCGCTGATAGTTCTCGTTCACCGCGTCCCGGAGCCGGGCAAGCTCCGCCTTCGCCGCCTCCTGGCTGGCCCGGATGGACTCAGTCTGGCCGGCCAGCTTGTCCAGGCTCTCCATCCAGGCGGAGACCTCCACCGTCTGCAGCTCGTCCTTCAGCTGCAGATACCGCTCCGCCGCGATGGCCTGCTTGCGCAGGGGCTCCAGCTGCAATTGCAGTTCCTCGATCTTGTCCCCCACCCGCAGAAGGGCGTCGTCCGTGGCGGAGAGCTTCCGCTCCGCCTCCTCCTTCCGGAACCGGTAGCGGGAGATGCCCGCCGCCTGCTCGAAGATCTCCCGGCGGTCGGTGCTCTTGGCCGAGACGATCTCGCCGATACGCCCCTGGCCGATGATGGAATAGCCGTCCCGGCCCAAGCCCGTGTCCATGAGCAGTTCGTTCACGTCCCGGAGCCGGACCGATTCCTTATTTATGTAGTATTCGCTGTCCCCGCTGCGGTAATACCGGCGGGAGATGGCCAGTTCGTCGCTGTCCACGGGGAAGATCCGGGCGGAATTGTCCAGGATCAGGGTCACCTGGGCAAAGCCCAGCTTGCCCCGCTTTTCCGTCCCGCCGAAGATCACGTCCTCCATCTTGCCGCCCCGAAGGGCCCGGGTCCGCTGCTCGCCCATGACCCACAAGATCGCGTCGGATATGTTGGACTTGCCGGACCCGTTGGGTCCGACGATCATGGTCACATCCTTCTCGAAAAGGATGGTGGTCTTGTCCGGAAAGGACTTGAAGCCCTGTATCTCAAGCGCCTTTAAATACAAAATCTAATACCTCTATGCCTGATTTGCGCCGATAGCAACACAAAATATAGTATACCCTCAAACCGGTTGAACGTCAACCTCGATCTTTATCCCCTCCCCGGCGTCCGCCGCCGGCTTCACGGTCAGGTCCGACAGGGAGAATTCCTCCTTCAACGCCCGGACATTGGCCCGGTGCTGGCCGGTCATGGCGCTGACCCGGTTTGGGGCCACAAAAAGCCTCACGGCCGCGCCGGTTGGCACGTCCCGCAAGAGCTCCGCCGCCCGCCGCCGCAGCACCTCGGAGCGCACCAGCTCCCCCAGGGCCGGGTGATAGGCCCCGGCCACCGCGCCCCCGGCGGTGAGCTCCGCCGTGGGATTGAGCCCCAGGCGGATCACCGGGATACCGGCGCACTCAAAGATGGGCAGGATGTCGGCGCACACCGCCACCGCGTCGGATACGGTGTGCTCCCGGTACGTCCCGGCCCGCCACATGTCCTCCAGGGCCGTGTTTCTCACGATCACCGTGGGATAGATCCGCACTCCGTCCGGACAAAGGGCCGCGATCCGCCGGGCGGAGGCCACATCCTTTTCCCGGTCCGAGCCGGGAAGGCCGGTCATCATCTGCAATATGAGCCTGAGCCCAGACGCCTTCACAAGCTCCGCCGCCCGGACCGTGTCCTCGGCAGTGTGGCCCCGGCCGGAGGCCGCCAGCACAGCGTCGTCCATGGACTGAGCACCCAACTCCACGGTCCCGACGCCATACTCCTTCAAAAACGCCAGGATATCCCCGTCCACCGCGTCGGGCCGGGTGGACAGGCGGATGGCGGTCACCGTCCCGTCCCGGCGGTAGGGCTGCGCGGCCTCCAGAAGCTCCCGTTGTAACACCGGACTCACCGCCGTGAAGCTGCCCCCGTAAAAGGCCAGCTCCAGGCCGGCGAGGCCCTGGTCCCGCGCCCCTTCCAGGGCCGCCGCCACATCCAGCCGGTCAGCAGGCAAAGGGCTGCCGGAGATGCGCTTCTGGTCGCAGAAGACGCAATCGTTCGGGCAGCCCAGATGGGGGACGAAAATGGGGAGTATCCTCGCTCTCGCCATCAGCTCTCCAGCTTTTCCAGCGCGGCCCTGGCGGCCGCCTGTTCCGCTTCCTTCTTGCTCTTGCCCTCGCCCCGGGCGGTGGCTCCGTCGTGCAGGGCCACGCTGGCGGTGAAGGTCTTGTCATGGTCCGGGCCGGACTCGCCCACGATGGTGTACACCGGGGCCGCCCCGCCGGAGCGCTGCAAAAGCTCCTGCAGCTGGGTCTTGTAATCGGTCCGGGCGGGCCGGCGGCCGGCCCGGATGTCGCACAGGATGTTGGCCTCGATGAACCGCTCCGCGCAGGCCAGGCCCCCGTCCAGGAAGATGGCCGCGATGACGGCCTCCACGCAGTCCGCCAGGATGGACGTGCGGGTCCGCCCGCCGTTGCACTGCTCGTTCTTGCCCAGGTGGATATACTCCCCCAGGCCCAGGCGCAGGGCCACCTGGTGCAGGCTGGCCTCGCACACCAGCTCCGCCCGCAGACGGGTCAGGCCCCCCTCCGGCATATCCGGGTAGAGACGGCAGATGGTCTTGGCCGCGCAGAAGCCCAGCACCGCGTCGCCCAGAAATTCCAGGCGCTCGTTGCTGTGCCTCGTTTTGGGGCTCTCATTGGCGTAGGAGCTGTGGGTCAGAGCGGTCTCCAGCTTTGAGCGGTCGGTGAAGGTGTACCCCAGCCGTTGCTCCAGCTGATCCATCACTCGTCGGTGTGGGCGCGGACATAGTCGGCCAGGTCGCCGATGGTCCGCATCTTTTTCAGCTCCTCCTCGGGGATCTCGTCCAGGCCGAACTCGGTCTCCAGCTCCACGATCAGCTCCACCACGTCCACGGAGTCGATGCCCATGTCGTCGGTGAAGGTGGTGTTCTCGCTGAGCTGATCCGGCTCCATGCCGAACTGCTCGCAGATCATCTCGATGATTTTGTCGTACACCATGATTCAGTTCTCCTTTGCTTTTTCCAGCTTCATATGATCTATATTGGCCTCGATGGCCCCGGCCACATCCGCCTGTACGCAGGCGATGGCCTGTCGCACCGCGTTGAATATGGCCCGGCCGTCGGAGCTTCCGTGGGCTTTGATGACGGGCTTGGAGATGCCCAGAAGTGCCGTGCCCCCCACCTCGGACGGGTCCAGCATGGCCTTCATGCCGTACAGGTCCTTTTTGATGAGCAGGGCGCCGATCTTCGTCTTGGTGCTGGAGTACATGACCTTTTTCAGTTCCTTGAACATGAACTTGGCCAGGCCCTCCACGGTCTTGAGCATCACGTTGCCCGCCAGGCCGTCCGTCACCAGCACGTCCATCTTCCCGGCGAACAGGTCGCTGCCCTCCGCGTTTCCAACGAAGTTAATGCGCCCGGCGTCGGACGCCTCCTTCAAAAGGGAGAAGGCCGCCTTTTGCAGCGCGCCGCCCTTGGTATCCTCGGTGCCCACATTCAGAAGGGCCACCCGGGGCTTTTCGATGCCCATGAGCTTCTGGGCGTAGAAGGAGCCCATATAGGCGAATTGCAAAAGATACTCCGGCGTAGAGTCCACGTTGGCGCCGCAGTCGATGAGCAGCACGCCCTTGTCCCCGTTGGGGAGGACCGGGCCCAGCGCCGCCCGGCGGATGCCCTTGATGCGTTTGACGAACTGGGTCGCGCCGCCCAAAAGGGCCCCCGTACTGCCGGCGGAGATGACCGCGTCGCCCTCGCCGGCCTTCAGCATGGTCAGGGCCACGGTCATGGAGGACCTGCGCTTATTGTAGCAGGCCATGCCCGCCTCGTCCTCCATGGTTATCACCTCGGGCGCATCCGCCACGGAAACGCGGGGCTCGTTTTCCCCGCCGCATGCGGCCAGGCACGCGCGCACCTCCGCCTCCCGGCCCACCAGCACGATGTCCGTGTCCAGCTCCCGGGCGGCGCGCACCGCTCCCTGTACCACGGCCTGGGGGGCATTGTCGCCGCCCATGGCGTCCAGAATGATCCTCATATGCCCGCCCTCTCTCTTTCGATGATCCTGTCCAGGTCTGCCAGCGCCCGTTCCGATACCTTCAAATACCGGTCCCGCTTGCCCCGGATGCGCTCGTCCAGCCGTTCGATGATGCCGAAGTTCACGTTCATGGGCTGAAAATCCCCGCTGGCCGCCCCGCCGGACACGTACAGCGCCAGCGCGCCGATGGCCGTGGTCCGGGGAAAGTCCAGGGGCGGCAGGCCATGGAACCGGCGGGCCGCCTCCAGCGCCGCCAGCATGCCGGACGCGCAGCTCTCCACATAGCCCTCCACGCCGGTCACCTGGCCGGCGAAGCCGATCCGGGGCTCGCTTCTGAGCCGGTAATACCGGTCCAGCAGCCTGGGTCCGTTCAAAAACGTGTTCCGGTGCATCTTCCCGTAGCGCAGATACTCCGCATTGGCCAGTGCCGGGATCATGCCGAACACCCGCCGCTGCTCCGGGAAGGTCAGGTGGGTCTGAAAGCCCACCAGATTGTACACGGTGCCCTCGTCGTTGTCCCGGCGAAGCTGCACCACGGCGTGATAGCTCTCCCCCGTCTCGGGATTCCGGAGCCCCACGGGCTTCATGGGTCCGTAGCGCAGCGTGTCATGCCCCCGGCGGGCCATGACCTCCACGGGCATGCAGCCCTCGAACACCCCGGCGTCCTCAAAGCCGTGGACCGGGGCTTCCTTAGCGGAGGCCAGCTCCGTCACGAAGGCGTCGTACTGCTCCTTATCCATGGGGCAGTTGATATAGTCCGCGGTGCCCTTGCCGTAGCGGGAGCCGAACCAGGCCTTGGTCATGTCGATGCTGTCAAAGGCGATCAGCGGCGCGGCGGCGTCGAAAAAGTGGAGAAAATCCGCCTGGCCGCAGACCCGGCTGATGGCCGGGATCAGCCCGTCGCTGGTAAGCGGCCCGGTGGCCACGATGCACTCGCCCTCGGGAAAGTCCGTGACCTCCCCCTCCGCGATCTCGATGTTGGGGTGGCTGCGGACGGCCTCGGTGATGGTCCGGGCGAAAGCCTCCCGGTCCACTGCCAGAGCGCCCCCCGCCGGGACCCGGTGCTTCTCCGCGCTCATCATCATGAGACTGCCCAGCCGCCGCAGTTCCTCCTTCAAAAGACCCACCGCGTTGGTCAGATCGTCCCCCCGCAGGGAGTTGGAGCACACCAGCTCGGAAAACAGCGGCGACGTATGGGCAGGGGTCATCTTCTCCGGCTTCAT
>CANPXZ010000060.1 GCA_947587485.1 uncultured Oscillospiraceae bacterium
CCCTCATCGGCCAGGGGGCCACGGTGATCGTCATCGAGCACGACCTGGACGTGATCCGAAACGCCGACTATGTGGTGGACATGGGCCCCGGCGGCGGCGAGGAGGGCGGCCGGATCGTGGCGGCGGGCGCGCCGGAGGATATCCAGGCCTGCCCCGAGAGCGTCACGGGGAAATATCTGTAAGAAAACACCGGAGGCGGGCAGTACCGCCTCCGGCTTTGGTTTTTCCTGTTAAAACAGCGACGTCTGGTCCCGCTCCGGCTGGCGGATGACGCCCAGGCGGATGAACACCGGATAGAGATAGCTTGCCCCGAAGGTGCCCAGCTTCTTGGGCCCGGTCACGACGCCGCCCAGCTCCAGGGCCTTATGGAAGGCCATGAACACGGTGCTCTGGGTCAGGCTCTTCTCCTTGCGGCTGATGAACATCTCCCCGCTCACCTCGCCGTCCCGGCGCTCCCGGATGAGATACGTATAGGAAAGGCCCTTCGCGGTGAAAAAGGTCTCCCCCTGCAGGGCGATGAGCGCGTCCCACAACGCCTCGTCCCCCTCCTGTCCGCCGCCGCTCATGGACGCCCGGAACCGTTCCAGCGCTTTCTCTTTCTCGTCCATAGATACATCTCCTCTCGTAAAACTTATCACAAACCGTGTCCAAAGGCAAGAAAAAAGCCGTGACGGCGGCGGCCCGGTGTGTTACAATGAGTGTAATAGCGCCAACGGCGCTATTACACCAAAAGATACCGGTCGTGCTCCCGGCTGACGCCGGAACCGCACGACATGGTATAACAATCATCTGTACGGGAGGAAGCATCATGCTCTGGTTCGTCATCGTCCTGGCCGCGCTGGTCCTGATCGTGCTGGCGCTGACCCTCATCTGCTACCGCGTCACCTTTTACAATCCCCCGCCCCACAAGGAGCCAATCTACGCCATCCCGCCCGAGGAGCAGTACCAGGTCCGCCGGGACACCATCACCGGCCTGCTGGACGAGATGATGGCCGTACCCTGTGAGAGAGTTAACATAACATCCTTCGACGGTACCAGTCTCTCCGCCCGGTATTACCACGTCCGGGACGGCGCGCCCCTACAGATCGAGATGCACGGCTACCGGGCCTCCGCCGTCCGGGACTTCTGCGGCGGCAACAAGCTGGCCCGGGAGATGGGCATGAACGTCCTGCTGCCCGACGAGCGGGCCTGCGGGGAGAGCGGCGGCCGGACCATCACCTTTGGCCTGCGGGAGCGGTATGACTGCCTGGCCTGGATCAACTACGCCAACGAGCGCTTCGGCCCGGACACCCCCATCACCCTGGCCGGCGTGTCCATGGGCGCGGCCACGGTGCTGATGACGGCGGGACTGGACCTGCCGGAGAACGTGAAGGGCGTCATCGCCGACTGCCCGTACAACTCCCCGGTTGACATAATCAAAAAGGTGAGCCGCGACGACCACCTGCCGCCCTGGTTCTTCTTCCCCTTCATCGTCCTGAGCGGAAAGCTCTTCGGCGGCTTTGATATCCGCCAGACCACCGCCGCTAAGGAGATCGTCAAGGCCAAGATCCCCATCCTCATCCTCCACGGCGAGGACGACCGGTTCGTGCCATGCGACATGAGCCGGGAGGTCTACGACGCCTGCCCCACCCCCAAGATGCGGGTGACCTTCCCGGAGGCGGGCCACGGCCTGAGCTACATCGTGGACCCGGCGCTGTACAAAGCGTCGGTGGAGCGGTTCCTGGAGATGGCCGGCCTGGCGGAAATGGACCGCTGAGTCCCATCATAAACAAAGACCCCGGCGCAAAACGGATGCTTTGCGCCGGGGCATTTGTCTGCGGGCAGGTCCGCAGTCAACGCTCACTTTTTGTAGTTCAAACTGTTGCTGGCGGTGTAGCCGCTGAGCATGGTCTTTTTGTCGTTGGCGCAGCACCGGACCGTGAACGTATAGGTAACCCCGTCTTTCAGGTTCGCCGCCTTGCGGGTGTACGCAGTGGCCGTGGTGGTGCCGATCTTCTTCCACCCGCCGCCGTTCTCCTTGTAGTACACCATGTACCGGGGCGAGCCGGCGACCTTGTTCCAGGTCACCCGGATGCCGCCGGAGACCTTGCTGATGGTCACCGTGGGGGCTTCCAGCTGCGTGCCGTATGTCAGGCTGTTGCTGGCGGTATAGCCGCTGAGCATGGTCTTTTTGTCGTTTTTCACGCATCGGACCGCGAACTGGTAGGTCACCCCGTTTTTCAGGTCCTTGGCCTTCCGGGTGTACGTAGTGGCCGTGGTGGTGCCGATCTTCTTCCACCCGCCGCCATTTTCCTTGTAGTACACCATGTATCGGGGCGAACCGCTGATCTTGTTCCAGGTCACCCGGATGCCGCCGGAGACCTTGCTGATGATCACCGTGGGGGCCTCCAGCTGCGTGCCGTATGTCAGGCTGTTGCTGGCCGTGTACGGCCCGAGAAGCGTCTTTTTATCGTTGGCGCAGCAGCGGACCGTGAACTGATAGGTCACGCCGTTTTTCAGGTCCTTGGCCTTGCGGGTGTACGTGGTGGCCGTGGTGGTGCCGATCTTCTTCCACTCGCCGCCGTTTTCACGGTAGTACACCATGTACCGGGGCGAACCGGCGATCTTGTTCCAGCTCACCTGGATGCCGCCAGAGACCTTGCTGATGGTCACTGCGGGGGCTTCCAGCTGGGGCACGGCGGTTGGCGCCGGCTCCGAGCCGGGCGCATAGTCCGTGCTTCCCATGGGATATTGGGCATAGAACGAGTCATAATACCAGGGAGCCTCCCGGACATGGCTCCAGTCATCCTCAAAGTTCTCGTCGCACAGCAGGAAATACTTCCACCGGCTCTCGGGATACTCCGAGTCCCAAGTGGCGTCCAGATTGTAATACTTCGTCCCCAGCTTCACGATGTTCCAGGCGTGGTCGGCGCTTGTGATGATGCGGCAGTCGATCCCCGCCGTCAGCGCCATCCGGTACAACAGGTTCGAGTAGCCCTGGCACACTGCGGTGCCGTCGTGCAGCGCCGCGTAGGCGGTGAATTGCAGCGGATAGTTCGGATCATTCAAATGCGCAAAGTCATATGTCACATGGGAGCAGATGTACTGATAGATCGCCCGGACCTTTTCATAGCTGCTCTTGCCGCCAAGGCCGAGCCCCCCCAGCACGCCGGACACCTTCGACGCCACCCAATCCTCCTGGGCCGCCGTGGTGTAATAGAAAACGTTATAGGTGATGTAATAGCCGGTGGATGTGGCGGGGCCGCCGGCCTGCCAGCCGCCCACCTGCCAGCGGAGATAGTCGCCCTCCGCGGGCGCGCCGGTATGCTCTATGGCGCTCTCGAAGATCGCCGTAAGACCGCTTTCGCCAAGGGACCGGTCCGCGATGGCGAAGGAGATCGTACCCTTCCTGGCCGCCATCTGCTGGCGGAGATAGGCGGCAGCCTGGGCCTTGGTGGACACCGTCTTCGAGACGGACGAAGCGACGGTCTCCGGCTTCTCGGGCAGGCGGCTGAGTACGTCCGCCTCCGTGAGGATGTCCGCGTACAGGGGATTGACGTACAGCTCGTAGAGCGCCTCGCCCTGGCGCTCCGCCGTGATCTCGGGCTCAGCGCCCGCGGGGACGCACAGGGAGAACGCCGTCAGCACCGCAAGCAAAAAGCATATGACCTTTTTTGTCACCGCATTCCTCTCCTTCCATTCGGATCGGCTTATGACCAAACGTTATTTTTATGGTGATCATTATATTATAATCTCTCATCCCGCGCAAGCATTTTGACAAACCCCGGGCAGGCCATCATCCACTTGCGGAACCAGAAGATCCATGGTATAATAGCGTCGTTGGCGCCATTATACCAAAAAGATACCGGTCGTGCTCCCGGCTGACGCCGGAACCGCACGACATGGTATAATGGCGGCAAGACCGCTATTTACATCAAGATACCGATGGCAAAAACCGTGGACAAGGGAGATGACGACGTGCTGGACGAGAAAGATATACAGATACTTCGACAGATGTTCGCGGAGCAAGAGGCCAGGATGGACGCGAAGATGGACCAGAAGATCGAGGCGTCGGAGAATCGGCTGTTCGCATATCTTGAGTCGAAGATCGAGCCGCAGATAAAGCTCCTGGCGGAGGGGCAGCAGGCCCTGCTTGAGAAGATGGCTCCAAAAGACCGCATCAACGACCTGGAAGCCAGGGTCTCCACCGTGGAGCACATCGTCACGCAGCACTCAAAGGATATCAAAAAACTCAAAGAAGCAATCTAGAAAATCGGGCCGTTGCTTGAAACGGTCCGATATCCATCTCCCGGCTGTGGGCGATCTGTGCCGAAAGCCTTTAGAATAGACCGATATATGACGTTTTGAGGGGATAAGAAGACATGCACAAGATCCTTTTCGTCTGCTATGGGAACATCTGCCGCAGTCCCATGGCGGAATTTGTCTTGAAGGACATGGCGGCGAAGCTGGGCATGAGCGGCGAGTTCTTCATCGCCTCCGCCGCCACCAGCACGGAGGAGATCGGAAACCCGGTCTACCCGCCCGCCCGGCGGGTGCTGCAAAAGCACGGCATCGATTGCGCGGGCAAGACCGCCCGGCAGATGAACCGGCGGGACTACGCCGAATTCGACCTGCTGGTGGGCATGGACGGGCAGAACCTGCGGGCCATGCGCCGCATCTGCGGCGGCGACCCCCAGGACAAGCTCCGGATGCTGATGGAGTACACCGACCGGCCCGGCGACGTGGCCGACCCCTGGTATACCGGGGACTTCGAGACCACCTGGCGGGACGTGCAGGAGGGCTGCCGGGGGATCGTCAAGGCCCTGACCGGCGTCACCGTACAGTAGCCGCTTTTCAAATTGACAAGCCTGTACATCTGTGATAAAATCAGGACAGATTCCTAATTTTAACTATTTTGTGGATACGGAAGGAGCGCTTATCATGAGCAAATACGCAGGCACCCAGACCGAGAAGAACCTGGAAGCCGCTTTTGCCGGCGAGTCCCAGGCCCGCAACAAGTACACCTATTTCGCCTCCAAGGCCAAGAAGGAGGGCTTTGAGCAGATCGCGGCCCTGTTCCTGAAGACCGCCGACAACGAGAAGGAGCACGCCAAGCTCTGGTTCAAGGAGCTGGAGGGCATCGGCGACACCGCCCAGAACCTGGCCGCCGCAGCCGACGGGGAGAACTACGAGTGGACCGACATGTACGACGGCTTTGCCAAGACCGCCGACGAGGAGGGCTTCCACGAGCTGGCCGCCCGGTTCCGTCTGGTGGCCGCCATCGAGAAGACCCACGAGGAACGCTACCGGGCCCTTTTGAAGAACGTCCAGACCGCCCAGGTCTTCGCCAAGAGCGAGGTCAAGGTCTGGGAGTGCCGCAACTGCGGCCACATCGTGGTGGGCACCGCCGCCCCCGAGGTCTGCCCCACCTGCAACCACCCCATGGCCTACTTTGAGGTCCACGCGGAGAATTATTGACCGCAGACGTATGTGATTCGCCCCCTGAGCGGCCCGCTCAGGGGGCCGTTTTTGTATAAACGGACAAACTTATAACTTTTCATTGCAAAACCGGGGACGGATGATTATACTGTATGGGAACCACTATGATTAGGAAAGGTTATGTCAATGAAAAGATATCTTGATATGGACCCGGAGGAGCTGGCGGCGGAGCTGGACGCCGTCCGGGCCGAATATGCGGAGCTGACCGCCATCCCCCGGAAGCTGGACATGAGCCGGGGCAAGCCCAACCCGGTGCAGCTGGACCTGTCCATGGGGCTGCTGGGCCAGGACCCGGCGGGGCTCATCGTCACCCGCAAGGGCACGGACGTGCGCAACTACGGGGAGCTGGCCGGCGTGGACGAGTGCAAGCAGCTGTTCGCGGACCTGCTGGGTCTGGAGCAGAAGAACATCATCATGGGCGGCCAGTCCAGCCTGAACCTGATGTACGACGCGGTGGTGTGGGCCCTGCTGCTGGGGGTCTACAAGGGCAGCCAGCCCTGGGGCAAGCAGGGGCAGGTGAAGTTCCTGTGCCCGGTGCCGGGCTATGATAGGCACTTCGCCATCTGCCAGGAGTTCGGCATCGAGATGATCAACGTGCCCATGCTCTCCACCGGCCCGGACATGGACATGGTCCGGCAGTACGTGGAGTCCGACCCGATGGTCAAGGGCATCTGGTGCGTGCCCAAGTACTCCAACCCCACCGGCGTCACCTATTCCGACGATACGGTCCGGGCCTTCGCGGCCTTACGGCCCGCGGCGGACGACTTCCGCATCTTCTGGGACAACGCCTATGTGGTCCACGGCTTCGAGGCGGAGGACGACCAGCTCCTGAACATCTTCGACGCCTGCCGGGAACAGGGCACGGAGGACATGGTCTACGAGTTCACCTCCACCAGCAAGGTGACCTTCTCCGGAGCGGGCCTGGCCGTGCTGGCCGCCAGCGAGGGGAACATCAAGTTCCTGCTGCGCCAGATGGGTGTCCAGACCATCGGCTACGACAAGATCAACCAGCTCCGGCACGTACACTTCTTCAAAAATGCGGAGGGCGTGAAGGCCCACATGAAAAAGCACGCGGCCCTGGTCAAGCCCAAGTTTGACTGCGTGCTGCACACCCTGGAAAAGGAGATCGCGCCGCTGGGCATCGGCAAATGGAACCGGCCCCGGGGCGGCTACTTCGTGGCCTACGAGGGTCTGCCCGGCACCGCGTCCCGGTGCGTGGCCCTGTGCAAGCAGGCGGGCCTGGTCCTGACTCCGGCGGGGGCCCCCTTCCCCTACGGCAAGGACCCCCAGGACTCCGTCATCCGCATCGCCCCCACCTTCCCGGACCTGCCCTCCCTGGCCGCCGCCATCCAGCTGTTCACCGTGGCCGCCCGTCTGGCCGCCCTGGAGGTCCTCAGCGCGAAAGCGGAGGAATAAGACCATCCCGACATATCACAAAGACCTGGCGCAGATGTTTTGCGCCAGGTCTTTTCCCGATCGAACACATAACGCAAAAAATTACGCCGCCTCTTCCTTTTTGCGCGATCATGTGGTAAAATGGCACAGTTGGCGCTGTTTTTAAGAAAAGCGCCCCTTATCATTCATACGTTGAGGAAAGACATATGCCTAACCCCTACAAGACCCGCGAGGGCGGCGCCACCGTCACCGTCTTCGTCCCCTACGACTGCCGGAACCACTGTCCCTTCTGCATCAACAAGCAGGAGTATGCCGACATGACCGGCTTCAGCCTGGAGAAGATCTGCGCCAGCATCCGGCGCATGGACGCCATCACCCCCCGGTGCGACTTTGTGTTCACCGGCGGCGAGCCCATGGCCAATCTGGACTCTCTGCAGGTCATGCTGGACTGCATCCCCACCACCCACCGGGTGTTCATCAACACCACCCTGCCCGTGTTCGAGGATCAGTCCCAGGAGGATATCCTGGCCTTTTTTGAGCGCAACAAGGGCAAGGTCACCTGCGTGAACATCTCCCGGCATATGCAGAAGTATGTGGAGGAATCCCCGGACGAGCTGATCGGAAAGCTGCCGGTCCCGGCCCGGGTCAACTGCGTGCTGTGGAAGAACTATCCCGGCCAGGACCTGCCCGCCTTCGTCCGGCGGTGGAAGGGCCGGGGCGTGTCCATCCAGTTCCGGTACGACTATACGGACACCACGCCCGAGAACCTCTACCGGGAAGAAGACGACAAGATCCTCCACGACCTGAAAAAGTACTTCACCTACAAGGGCCTGGACGGCTGCCGGATGCGCAACGGCTACCACTTCGAGTATGACGGGGTGGAGATCACCTACCACAAGACCCTGCCCTACAGCACCATCACCGAGACCGGCCCCGACGGCGTCACCTACGACATCCTCTACGACGTCATCATCAAGCAGAACGGGGACATCCACTCCGACTGGACCGGCGTGATGATGGACGTGCCCGCCTACGAAAGAGTGGTCTTTGAGCCCGACGATCAGCATTGGATCGAGCGGTGCTGAGACATCTAAAATGACCGGACCTGCCGCGTCCGGTCTTTTTATATTCCCTTGCCAACTACTGTCAGAAGAAAAGCGCAGAAAGCTCTGGTATTTTTCTGTAAAATATCTTATAATCAGGTTGGAAGCGCGCTTTGCGCCTCCCGCGACGAAGAAACATACTGGAAAGGAATGGAAAGCTATGAAGAAACTGATCGTTCTGATGATGTGCGTGACGCTGCTTCTGAGCGGCTGCGCCGCCGTGACCGCAGAGGGCCCCGGCACAGGCTTCCAGATCGGCGACTTGGTCGTCACCTCCGCCGAGGGGGACGTTCTGGACCTGACCGGCCTGACCTTCAACTACGAGCTTGCCGAGTCCGATACGGGCATGGGCACCCGGTGCCACATCTCCGCCGACGGCCAGGAGAGCGCCGACGTCATTTTTGCCCTCGTGGGCCAGTATCTGTACGTCTCCCTGCCCGGCGCCGAGGCCACCCACAACTACGCCCTCGACCTGGCCAAGGTGAGCCAGGTGCTCACCGAGGCCATTGAAAACATCTCCAATGAGGTCAACGGCATCCTCCCCGCCATCTTCCCCGGGACCACCATGCCCACCGACGAGGCCCCCGAGGAATACGGGGACGTGCCCGAGATGACCGACGAGGAGCTGGAGGCCGCCATGGCTGAGCTGGAGGAGGCCATGGCCGAGATGGAGGACGGCGGAGAATACGACTACTACGCCCCGGAGGCGGATGACTACGAGGCGTTTGCCACCGTGCCGGGAATGAGCGAGGAAGACATGGCGGCTCAGCAGGCCATGCAGGAGAAGATCAACGAGATCATGAACCGCTGCATGACCGCCGAGATGACGCAGATCGACGGCGAGGACTTCCAGGTGATCACCTTCGACATCGGTCCCGAGGATATGGCGGAGCTGCTCGACGCGTCCCCGTCCCTGTTCTCCTTCAATGTGGGCGGCGAGCCCGTCGCCACCCTGGGCCAGCTCCTGAACGCCGCCAACGTGGCAGTCGCCATGCGGGGCACCGTCACCGGCAACGAGGACTTCTCCAGGTTCATGATCGACCTCACCCCCACCTACACCGTGAAGGAGTCGGAGACCTCCTTCACCGTCACCATCGACAGCATGGCCGGGGACGGCGCCGTCGCCGTCTCTGTGTCCGCCCAGCAGGACGGCCAGAGCACGGGTGCTTTGTCCCTGGTCCTGGCCGCCACCGTGGCGGAGGACGCCAGCTGGCTGCCCGCCGAGCTGGACGCGGACACCGTCGTGCTCACGGAGATGTCCCTGGACCAGGTCAAGCAGGCCCTCTCGGAAGGCTTCGACGACTACATGGCCCTGTTCCAGTCCATGGCGGAGAGCGTAGACCAGGCCAACCAGGCCGGCTGATCCGCCCCGACACGCACGCCTACATGGGTCTGCCGCAGCGCAAAATAGCGGCGGGCCCATGCTTCTCATCCGCTGACAAGGAGACATCATGAACAACGAACAGATCATGAGCATTTTCGCGGACACGGCCTATGTCCGCACCGGCGGCAGCGACGAGGAACTGCGCTGCGCGGAGTATATCGCCGCCAAATGCGCCGAGCTTGGCCTGGCCGCCGCCATTGAGCCCTTCCCGGTGGACATGGCCCATATCAAGTCCGCCCGGTTCACTCTGGACGGGGCCGAGATCCCTTGCAAGGGATACCTGTGCGCCGGCAGCGGCGCGGCGGAAGCGCCCCTTTATTACCTGCCCAACACGGACCCCGCCTCTCTGGCCGGGTGCCGGGGGAAGATCGTGATGACCGACGGCCACCTGGGCCGCTGGACCTACCAGGACATCCTCCAAAACGGGGCCGCGGGCTTCGTCACCTACGACGGGGACGTGCATTACGCCGACCGGGACATGGACCAGCGGGAGCTGCGAAGCTACGTGTCCCAGGGGCAGAAGCTGCCCGGCGTGAACATCAACGCCAAGGACGCGGTGGAGCTGATCCGCCGGGGCGGCGGCACGGCCCGGATCGAGCTGGAGCAGGACGAGTACCAGGGCCAGTCCCGGAACGTGGTGCTGGACCTGCCCGGCGAGATAGAGGATGAGATCGTCTTCACCGCCCACTACGACTCCACCAGCCTGTCCCAGGGGGCCTATGACAACATGTCCGGCAGCGTGGGCCTGCTGGCCCTGGCGGAGCATTTTTCCAAAAATCCCCACCGGTACGGCCTGCGGTTCGTCTGGTGCGGCAGCGAGGAACGGGGCCTGCTGGGCTCCAAGGCCTATACCGCCGCCCACGAGGCGGAGCTGGAGAAATTCGTGCTGAATATCAACCTGGACATGATCGGCTCAGTCATGGGCAAGTTCATCGCCTGCGTCACCGGGGAGGAAAAGCTGGTCCACTACATCGAGTACATGGCCATGGAGCTGGGCTTCGGCATGGCCCCCCGGCAGGGGGTCTACTCCAGCGACTCCACCCCCTTTGCCGACAAGGGCGTGCCCGCCGTGTCCTTCGCCCGGCTCGCCCCCCACAGCACCGCCACCATCCACAACAGCTACGACACCGCCGCCATCCTCTCCCCGGAGCAGATGGAAGCCGACATCGGCTTCATAACCGCTTTCGCGGACCGGATGGCCAACGCCGTCCGGTGCCCCGTGGGCCGCACGATGCCGGAGAACATGAAGGAGGAGCTGGACTACTACCTGCTGCGCAAGCGGAAGCCCAAGTGAGTCCCGGGCGGGAATATTTGGGGTGCTGTACCAAAATTGTACGGGGATGCCGCCGTATTTTTATGAAACCTGGCGTTTGACATGACCCCGCTCTTTCGTTTATAATACTGTAAAGATGTAAATCATCCAAGCGAGGAAAAGCTATGCGTTTGTTCGTCATTGGCAGCCTGATCCTTTTCGTTATTATTGTTCGACTGTGCAGGAACGGTAATAGCGCGAAAAGTCATGCTGTCAATGCCGGGTGATCGTTCCGGGGTACCGGAAAAAATCGTGATCTGTGCCGTATGACCTGACTTTTCAGGCCATACGGCTTTTTGCTTTAACGTAATAAATCCGGAAAGGAAGGCATATCACACATGGATCGGATCATCGTGTTCGACACGACCCTCCGGGACGGCGAGCAGTCCCCGGGCTGCTCCATGAACCTGCGGGAGAAGATCGAGGTGGCCCGCTGCCTGGAGAAGCTGAAGGTGGACGTGATCGAGGCGGGCTTCGCCATCTCCTCCCCCGGGGACTTCGAGAGCGTGAAGACCATCTCCGAATCGGTCAAGGAGTGCACCGTGGCGTCCCTGGCCCGGGCCAACGTCAAGGACATCGACGCGGCCTGGGAGGCGGTGAAGGGCGCCGCCGACCCCCGCATCCACCTGTTCATCGCCACCAGCGACCTGCACATGCAGTACAAGCTGAAGATGACCCCGGAGCAGGTGCTGGAGGCCGCCGCCAGCATGACCGCCTACGCGAAAAAGTACTGCTCCAACGTGGAGTTCTCCGCCGAGGACGCCACCCGCAGCGACTGGGACTTCCTGGCGCAGGTCATCTCCGCCGCCATCGCCAGCGGGGCCACCACCGTGAACATCCCCGACACCGTGGGCTACACCACCCCGGCGGAGATGCGGGCCCTGTTCGAGTACCTGCGGGAGCATGTCCAGGGCGCGGACAAGGCCATATTCTCCACCCACTGCCACGATGATCTTGGCATGGCCACCGCCAACACCCTGGCGGGCATCCAGGGGGGCGCCCGGCAGATCGAGTGTACGGTGAACGGCCTTGGCGAGCGGGCCGGCAACACGGCCCTGGAGGAGGTCATCATGGCCATGCACACCCGGCCCAACGCCTACCCCTTCGAGGCCCGCATCGACACCACCCAGATCGCCCGGGCCAGCCGGACGGTGTACTCCATCATCGGCCAGAGCGCGCCGCTCAACAAGCCCATCGTGGGCCGCAACGCCTTCGCCCACGAGGCCGGCATCCACCAGCACGGGGTATTGGCCAACAAGCTCACCTATGAGATCCTGACCCCCGAGTCCGTGGGCGTTTCCACCAACAACCTGGTCTTGGGCAAGCACTCCGGCAAGCACGCCGTGGACGACCGGCTCCGGAGTCTGGGCTACGCCCTCTCCAAGGAGGATCTGGAGGCCTGCTTCGAGGAATTCAAGGTCCTGTGCGACAAGAAAAAGGTGGTCACCGACGCGGACCTGGAGGCCATCGCCGACCACCGGGCCGTCGTCAGCGAGAGCGCCGACGAACTGGGCTACCGGCTGGACTGGTTCTCCGTCCACACCAGCAACTTCACCACCGCCACCTGCACCGTCAGCCTGACCAAGGACGGGGAGAAGTACGAGGACGTGTGCCTGGGCGACGGCCCCATCGACGCGGCCTTCAACGCCATCGACAAGATCGTCCGGCCCGTGCCCCACACCTTCGACATCTACAACATCCACTCCATCTCCGAGGGCAAGGATACCCTGGGCGACGTGACCATCAAGCTCACCGCCGAGAACCGGACCTACACCGGCAAGGGCCTTTCCACGGACATCATCGAGGCCAGCATCGTGGCCTATCTGAAGGCAATGAACAAGCTGTGCGCCGCCACGGCGAAGGAAAAGGAGAGTGCGTGACATGGGCATGACCGTCACCCAAAAGATCCTGGCCGCCCACGCGGGTCTGCCGTCCGTCAAGGCCGGGGACCTGATCGAGGCCAAGCTGGATCTGGTGCTTGGAAACGACATCACCACCCCCGTGGCCGTCACGGTCTTTGACCGGGCGGGCCTGACAAAAATTTTTGACAAAGACAAGATCGCCATCGTCCTGGACCACTACACCCCTTGCAAGGACATCAAGTCCGCCCAGCTTTGCCAGCAGACACGGGAGTTCGCCCGCCGCTTCGGCATCACCCACCTCTACGACGTGGGCCAGGCGGGCATCGAGCACGCCCTGCTGCCGGAAAAGGGCCTGGTGGCCCCCGGCGAGTGCGTCATCGGCGCGGACAGCCACACCTGCACCTACGGGGCCCTGGGGGCCTTCTCCACCGGCGTAGGCTCCACGGACATGGCCGCCGGCATGGCCATCGGGGAGAACTGGTTCAAGGTCCCCGCCGCCATCAAGGTCACCCTGACCGGCTCCCTGCCCCCCTATGTCAGCGGCAAGGACGTGATACTGCACCTGATCGGCCGCATCGGCGTGGACGGGGCCCTCTACAAATCCCTGGAATTCACCGGCCCCGGCGTGGCCAGCCTCTCCATGGACGACCGGTTCACCATCGCCAACATGGCCATCGAGGCCGGGGCGAAAAACGGTATTTTCCCGGTGGACGACAAGACCGTGGAATACGTGACCGGCCGGGTGGACCGGCCCTGGACCGCCTACGAGGCGGACCCGGACGCGGCGTACGACAGCGAGGTAGTCATCGACCTCTCTGCCCTAGCCCCCACCGTGAGCCTGCCCCACCTGCCCAGCAACGCCAAGCCCATCGACCAGGTCAAGGGCATGGCCATCGACCAGGTGGTCATCGGCTCCTGCACCAACGGGCGCATCTCCGACCTGCGGGCCGCGGCGGAGATCCTGAAGGGCAAAAAGGTGGCGGACGGCATCCGCTGCATCGTCATCCCCGCCACCCAGGATGTGTCCCTCCAGTGCATTCGGGAGGGTCTCGCGGAGATCTTCATCAATGCCGGGTGCGTGTTCTCCACGCCCACCTGCGGGCCCTGTCTCGGCGGCCACATGGGCTGCATGGCCCAGGGGGAGCGGGCCGTATCCACCACCAACCGGAATTTCGTGGGCCGCATGGGCCACACGGAGAGCGAGGTCATTCTCGCCTCCCCCGCCGTGGCCGCTGCCAGCGCCGTGGCGGGATGCCTGGCCTCGCCCCTGGACGTTATGAAGGAGGATTGAACCATGGCCACCGGAACTGTTTTCAAATACGGCGACAATGTGGATACCGACGTGATCATCCCCGCCCGGTATCTGAACGCCCCCTCCCCGGCGGAGCTTGCCAGGCACTGCATGGAGGACATCGACGCGGCCTACGCCTCGTCCGTGAAGCCCGGGGACATCGTAGTGGGCGGCTGGAACTTTGGCTGCGGCTCCTCCCGGGAGCACGCCCCCATGGCCATCCAGGCCAGCGGCGCGGCCTGCGTCATCGCCGCCAGCTT
>CANPXZ010000061.1 GCA_947587485.1 uncultured Oscillospiraceae bacterium
TGCGTGCTCCAGACGCCGAAGGCGTCCAAAAGACCATGCTTCGCACCGACACGCCGAAAAGCGAGACCTCTCTACGGGAGATCCCTCTTTCGGAGGAGGCGGCAGCGCTCTGCACCCGCATGCAGCCTGCGGACGGGCGCCTATATCTTCTGACCGGAACGAAAACGCCCATGGAGCCCCGGACGCTCCAGTATCGGCTCAAAAAGTACGCCCGTGCCTGCGGGCTCGAAGGCGTCCATTTCCACACGCTGCGGCACACCTTTGCCACCCGGTGCGTGGAGGCCGGGTTCGAGATCAAAAGCCTCAGCGAGGTGCTGGGCCATTCCAGCACGAAGATCACCCTGGACCGGTACGTGCATTCCTCCATGGACATGAAGCGGGGGAACATGAATAAGCTCACCATGCTCGCGCCGTAACGCCGTCAAAATCTCCGCTCTGCCGGCTTTCTCTTGCGAAGCGAATCCCCGCAGCCCGCGGCATAACTGGATTTTCCCCCGCACGTTTCGGATTTTTCGCAGAAGGGATAGTTCTGCGAAAAGGCGGAAACTTGGGAGAAAAAGGAGGGGCGGCGGATGATCGAGCTGTTTGCGCTCAACCGGGCAGCGTATGACGCCGCCGTTTCCATGCTCTCCAAATATGGCAAGGCGGCGGTCGTCCATCCCACGGGCACGGGCAAGTCCTTCATCGGCTTCAAGCTGTGCGAGGAGATGCCGGAGAAGCGGGTGCTGTGGCTGTCGCCCTCGGAATATATCTTCCGCACCCAGCTTGAGAATCTGGGTGCTGCGGGCGGGGAGACGCCGCGGAACCTCACCTTCTGCACCTATGCCCGCTTAAGCGGCCTTGGGACAGAGGAGCTCCTCGACCTGGATCCCCAGCAGATCGTGCTGGACGAATTCCACCGCTGCGGCGCAGAGGTGTGGGGCCGGGGCGTGAAGCGATTGCTGGAGACGTTCCCGGAGGTCCCCGTGCTGGGGCTTTCCGCCACGGCGATCCGGTACCTGGACAACCGCCGGGACATGGCGGACGAGCTTTTTGACGGGTGCGTCGCCAGCGAAATGACTCTGGGCGAAGCCATCGTGCGGGGGATATTGAATCCGCCGAAATATGTGACGACGCTGTATGCGTATCAAAAGGACCTGGAGCGCTATGCGCGCAGGGTGCGGGGGCTCCGTAGTCCGGCCCAGCGGGATATTGCCCAGCAGGCGCTGGAGGCCCTCCGGCGGGCGCTCGACAAGGCAGAAGGCCTTGACGTTATTTTTAGGAAGCACATGACCGACCCCCACGGGAAGTACATCGTCTTCTGCGCCAACAAGGCGCATATGGACGAGATGATGGGCCACCGGGAGTGGTTTAAGTTGGTGGACGAGGCGCCCCGGGTGTATTCGGTCTATTCGGAGGACCCCGGCGCCAGCCGGTCCTTTGACGATTTTCGGCAGGACGAATCGAACGATCACCTGCGGCTGCTCTACTGCATCGACGCCCTCAACGAGGGCATCCATGTGGAGGGCGTCGACGGGGTGATCTTGCTGCGTCCCACGGTCTCGCCCATCCTCTATAAGCAGCAGATCGGCCGGGCGTTGTCTGCGTGTAAAGCAAAAGAGCCTGTCATATTTGACGTGGTGATGAATATCGAGAATCTCTGCAGCATCGACACGGTGCGGGAAGAGATGCGGGTGGCCCTGACGTACTATCGGAGCCTGGGCGATGAGGCGGTGGTGAACGAGCGGTTCACCGTGCTGGACGAGCTGAGAGACTGTCGGGAGCTCTTCGAGCGGCTGAACGACACCCTGACGGCCTCCTGGGACGCCATGTACGGAGAGGCCGAAAAATACTACCGGACGCACGGCGATTTGGAAGTGCCCAAACGGCATAAGACGCCGGAGGGCTACAGCCTTGGGACCTGGCTCGACACCCAGCGGAAGGTCTACCGGGGCGAACAGTACGGCGCGCTGGGGCCGAAGCGGATCGAAAGCCTGGAGCGCATCGGGATGGTCTGGGACGGTGCGGCGGAGAAGAATTGGAAGAAGTATTTTGCCGCCGCCCAGCGCTATCGGGCAGAACACGGCGACCTGAATGTGCCGGTGGGGTATGTGACGCCGGAGGGGACGCCGCTGGGGCGGTGGCTCAAAAATCTCAGGGCGTATCGGAAAAGCGGCTGCCGGAGCCGGTACCTCTCGGAGGAACACATGGCAGCCCTAAATGGCCTGGGGATGATCTGGGACGTGCCGGACTACCAGTGGGAGCAAAACTTCGCCGCGGCCATGGAATATCACCGGGAACACGGCGACCTTGCGATACCGTACGACTATGTGACGCCGGAGGGCATCCGCCTGGGGGTCTGGCTCAACAATATGCGCTGCGCGAAGCAGGGCAAGCGCGTGGGCTACAAGCTCACGGCGGAGCAGGAGGAACGGCTCAGCGCCCTGGGGATGGTCTGGGGCGACCGGAGCGAGCGGCTCTGGGAGCAGGGCATACGGTCGGCAAAACGGTATGCGCGTGCCCATGGGCACCTACATGTGCCCGCGGGCTATGTGGATGCGGAAGGCTTCCGGCTGGGCAGCTGGATCGCCAACCGCCGGGCGGAGCAAAGCGAGGGACGGCTCTCCGAAAGCCGCCGGAAGAGCCTGGAGGCTTTGGGGATCACATGGCGAAAGGACCCCTGGGAAAAACGGTTCGCCCTGGCGGAACGGTACTACCGGGAGCACGGAGACCTGTGGATCCCGGCGGGGCTGGTGACGGAGGGCGTGAACCTCTGCAAGTGGCTCAATGAGCAGAAGCAGGCGTACCGCGGCAAGAGGGCCCAAAGGCTCAGCCCGGAGCAGATCCGGCGGCTGGAAGGCATCGGGATCGACTGGCGGGACCGCAAGGACGCGCTGTGGGAGCGGCGGTATGAAGCCGTACGGGCATACTGTGACCGCTGTGACGGGGCAGAGATCCCCGGAGACGTGGTGCTTTCCGACGGGACACGGCTCAGCGGCTGGCTTTCGGCCCAGCGCAGGTCCCTCCGGGAGGGAAAGCTCACGCCCGAACAGCTCAAGAAGCTCGCCGACCTGGGCGTCGCCTGGACGGGGACGGTGGCGGCAAATACTCGGGAACGCGCCCGGGTGCAAAGGTAAAACGCAAGGAGACTAGGAAGTTATGAAGCTGGAAGACCGCCCGACATATGAAGAGAGCGTGGATTTAGCGGCGCTCTTGGGAGAGATCCTGCGGAAGTGGAAATGGCTGCTGGGCGCGGTGGTGCTTGGGGCCGTGCTGCTGGGCGGATATAAGGGACTTGTGCCTGCGGAAGTGCAGGTGGACGAGGAGGCCGTCACAGCGGCCCAGACCGCCCTGGACGAGAGCCGGGCGGCGCTGGACGCAGGCAGGGCGGAGCTCAAGACCAACGGAGATACCATCGCCGCGGATGGGGAGAAGATCGCGGCCAATGAGGAACTGCTGGAAACGTACCGGGCCACGCAAAAGCAGAAGGAACAGAACCTGGCTGCTTTGGCGGCAGGGCTTGACCGGGCCCAGGATGTGCTGGCAGACGAGACCGCCACGGCGGAGGAGACGTCGGAGCTCATCGTGCAGCTGCCCACCCTCACCAATGAGATCGCCGAGGCAAGCGACCAGGTGAACGCGGCGGCGGCCCAGGTGCGGGCGGCGGAGAATGAGATCACGGGCTGGGAAACGGAGATCGAAAGTCTGACAGCGAGAAATGAGACGCTCACCCAGTCGAACCAGGACCTGGAAGGCCAGGTGGCTGAAAGAGAAGCGGCACTTACGGAGCTGCAGGCAGGGACGCCCAAGTCCAAGTCGGTGGTGACGTATGTGGTGCTGGGGGCGGTATTGGGCGTGCTGGTGGTTTGCGGCGCGGTGTTCTTGAGATTCGTCATGGACAAGCGTCTGCGGTGCTCGGAGGAGCTCAAGCGGCGGTATGGGCTGCCCATTTTGGGCGAGCTGTGCTCCGAAAAAACCAGGGGACACAAGGGCTTCGAAAAGAAGCTGGACGCACTCACGGGAGATATACAGACGGTCCCGGAGGAAGAAGAGGTCTACGCGCTGATAGCGGCCGGGATGTGGTCGGCGGTGCGGGAAGTGCCGGTGACCGTGGCAGTGACCGGCACGGTGGACAAGGCCGTTTTGGAAGAGGTATGCGAGAAGCTCCGGGGGCACCTGCCGGAGGGTTTTGAAGTGTGTGCGAAAGAGGACCCGGTGTACCACGCGGGGTCATTGGCGGAGATCGGGAAGTACCGGGTACTGCTGGTGGAAGCGAAGGGCGTCTCGGAGAAGCGGGAGATCGGGAAGCTCGCGGAGGTGCTGAGACGGAGCCAGGCGGACGTCCTCGGCGCGGTGGTGAGGTAGAAGAAGAAAAATCTCGGGGGTAGAAAACGGTATACCGTACCTCCCCGAGTTGTGTGAAGCGGGGAAGGCGGTGCACAACAGGTGCGCCGAACGAAAGGGAGAGATAAGACCTTTCGGGAAAAGGAGCGCGGGGCGAGGGAAGGCCCCTGCGACAGAGACGGGTGGTGAAGAAGGAATGGACGGACGGCAAAAGCTGAGCGCTGACACGAAGACCATGGTGCGGTTTTTGGAAGGTTTGGTCGAAGTGGCGGTGCTTTCGGTCCTGTACTATTTCTTCTGGAAATACGGACATGAGGGAGACCCGTTCCCTGCATACCCGGGAAACGGAAAGTATGTGCTCATGGGATTGTACGGTCTCTTGAGCTGGCTCTTTATCAAGAATTCGGACGGATTTCAGTTTGGGAATCTCCGAAGGCTGGACCTGGCCATTGCACAAGGGGTCGCGATGCTCATTGTGAACACGGTCACCTATTTCCAGTTGTGCCTGATCTCCAACAGGATGGTGACGCCGATCCCGCTGCTGGTGCTGTGTGCTGCGGACCTGTTTGTCTGCACGGCCTTTATCTGCATATACGAGGTTTTGTACCGGCGGTTATATGCGGCGCACCGAATGGTGATGATCTACGGCCGAGACGAAGCGGTGGGGATGAAGCTCAAGCTGGACACGCGGAAGGAGCGGTACAACGTACGCCGAATGATCTCCGCGAACGAACCGTGGGACAAGCTTACAAAAGAGATCGACGCGGCAGAGTCGGTGATCGTGAACGATGTGCCGGCCGAGCTGCGAAATGACATTCTGAAGTACTGTTACAAAAATCAGATCCGGATCTACATGGTACCAAAGATCACGGATATTCTGATCCGTGGAGCGCGGAACATCACGGCGGTGGACACGCCGATGCTGCTGGTCAAGGGGATCGGTCTGACGATCGGGCAGCGGTTTTTCAAGCGGCTCATAGATTTAGTGCTGTCGCTGCTGGCAATGGTGATCACTTCTCCGATCCTGCTCGTTACGGCGCTTGCGATCAAGCTGGAGGATCACGGGCCGGTTTTTTACCGGCAGAAGCGCGTGACGCGCGGCGGGAGAGAATTCAACATACTAAAGTTCCGCAGCATGATCGTGGACGCCGAGAAAGAAGGGCACTCGATCCCGGCGACGGGGCAGGATCCCAGGATCACGAGGGTGGGACGGATCATCCGGCCCACGCGGATCGACGAGCTTCCGCAGATCCTCAACATCTTGAGGGGGGACATGAGCATCGTGGGGCCGCGGCCCGAGCGGGTGGAGCATGTGGAGAGCTATTCCAGAGAGCTTCCGGAATTTGCGTATCGGGTGAAGGTCAAGGGCGGACTGACGGGTTATGCGCAGATATATGGAAAATACAACACCAGCGCATACGACAAGCTGCGACTGGATCTGATGTATATCGAAAACTATTCACTGCTTTTGGATATAAAGCTGATGCTTTTGACGGTGCGCGTGCTGTTCAGCAAGAGCAGCACAGAGGGCTTTGAGGTCGCCAGGGAGAACGAAAAAAAGCAGGAAGAACTGGCGGAGCAGCTTAAATCAAACGATGTGCTGCGGGATGAGTGAGAAATACGGGGGGATAGGATTGAACATTCAAGTTGTTTCAGAAGTCTTCCACCCGGATAACTTTCGGATCAACGACATTGTGCCGGAGCTTGTGAGACGGGGTCATACGGTATCTGTGCTGACGGCATTGCCTGATTATGCGACAGGTCGGGTGCCGGAAGCGTATCGAAAAGGAAAAAAGCGCAGCGAACAATGTTTGGGCGCAGATGTACATCGTGTTTTTACCTTTGAACGGCGGACGGGCGTGCTGCGTCGAGCGCTCAATTACGGGTCTTTCCTTATCAACGGGACGCTGTATGCGATTTTTTGCAAAAAGCCACAGTGTGATACGGTGTTTGTCTATGGCACCTCGCCGGTGTTTCAGTTGTTTCCGGGGATCATCCTGAGCCGTAGGGCAAAGTGTCCGCTGGTGTTTTACTGTTGTGATCTGTGGCCGGAATCCCTCAAAGCGTGGAACGTAAAGGAGAGCAGTCTGCTGTTTCGCGCGATGCTGCGGTTTTGCAGGTGGATGTATAGACGCTGCGACGTGATTGCGATCACTTCCAGACCGTTTCGGGAGTACATGGAAACCGTGGGCGGCGTATCTCGTGAGAAGATCGTCTATCTGCCGCAGCACTACGGGGAGATCGACGGCGCTCCTTTTGGTTACCAGGAAAACGGTTGTGTTGATTTCTTATTTGCCGGGAACATGGGCGCTGTACAGAATCTGGATTGTGTATTGCGTGCCGTGGCACGAATGCGGACAGAGAAACCGTTTCACATTCATTTTGTAGGAGACGGTTCCGAGAAAAATGCGCTGGAAGCGCTGACGAAAGAACTGCATCTTGAGGACAAGGTGACCTTTCACGGAAGATTTCCGCCGGAAGAGACGGCACAGTTTTATGCAATGGCGGACTGCTTTCTGCTGACGCTTCGCGGCGGCGATATGATCGGGTCCACACTTCCAAGTAAGACACAAGGATATCTATGTGCCGGAAAACCGATCGTTGGCGCGATCGACGGCGCCGGTGCGGAACTGATCCGCGAGGCAGATTGTGGGCTCGTTGTCCCTGCCGGAGACGCGGATCGATTGGCGGAAGCAATGACGGAAATGACAGAGCACTTTGAAGATTACAAGGAAAAAGGCCGAAAGGGCAGGCGCTTCTACGAAAAGCATTTTACTTTGGATAGATTTATGCAAGACCTGGAGGCCTTGCTAAAGGGAAAACCATCATTGGAGTGAAGAAAGATGTCCCATTTCAAAGACGCAACATTGATGATCACCGGCGGAACCGGGTCGTTTGGCAACACGGTGCTGAAACACTTTTTGTCCTCGGATATTGGGGAGATCCGCATCTTTTCCCGCGACGAGAAGAAGCAGGACGATATGCGGCACGACCTGCAGGAGCGCTTCCCGGAATATGCAGGGAAAGTTCGGTTTTACATAGGCGACGTGCGGAACCCGCGCAGCGTGAAGGACGCCATGCATGGGGTGGACTTCATCTTCCACGCGGCGGCGCTCAAGCAGGTGCCGAGCTGCGAGTTCTTCCCGATGGAGGCCGTGCGGACGAACGTGGAGGGCACGGACAATGTGCTCCACGCGGCGATCGACGCCGGGGTGAAGCGCGTGGTGTGCCTATCCACCGACAAGGCGGCGTATCCCATCAACGCCATGGGCATCTCGAAGGCGATGATGGAGCATGTCATCTATGCCAACGCGAGAGTTGCGGCGGAGCGCGGCGGAACGGTGATCTGCTGCACGCGGTACGGGAATGTCATGTGCAGCCGAGGGAGTGTGATCCCGCTGTTTATTGACCAGATCAAGGCGGGAAATCCCATCACCATCACCGACCCGAATATGACAAGATTCCTGATGAATCTTGACGAAGCGGTGGAACTTGTGAAATTTGCGTTTGAGCATGCGAACCCGGGGGATTTGTTCATTCAGAAGGCAGATGCTTCCACCATCGGCGACCTTGCGAAGGCCGTGCAGCAGCTGTTTGGCGATACGGGGACGCGAATCATCGGAACGCGGCACGGCGAGAAGCTCTACGAGACGCTGATGACCCGGGAAGAGCGCCTGCGCAGCGAAGATATGGGGAATTACTACCGCGTTGCGGCGGACAGTCGGGACTTGAATTACGACAAATTTGTGGTGCATGGAGAAGTCAAGACGATGGCGGATGAGGCGTACACCAGCCACAACACGCACCGTCTGGATGTGGAAGGGACCGTCAAGAAAATTATGACGGCGGATTATGTAAGGGATATGCTGGCTGATGTAAATCAGTAAAATACAGCAGGAATCGGGGAAAAGGGGCATGAGCTTTGAGTGGGAAAAAGACGATAACCGCAAAAAACATGGGGGGGGGATATCAACGATGTGCTCGTTGTGTAATGGATACCACCGACTCCAAAATCACATTTGATGAAAACGGAGTGTGCGACCACTGTAAAAATTTTGATGAGAATATTGCTCCGAACTGGAAGCCGCAGGAAAACCGATTTGATGAATTGGAGGCGCTGGCTCAAAAAATCCGACAGTCAAGAAGTAAGCACAGTGATTACGATTGCATCTTAGGCTTGAGCGGCGGCGCAGACAGTTCCTACATGGCCTACATTGCAAAAGAAATCATGCATCTCAACCCACTTGTTGTGGTCTGCGATACAGGCTGGAATTTAAATGTTGCTGTTGAGAACATAGAGAAGATCGTCAAAGGTCTTGACCTCGATATGTACACGGAAGTGATTAATTGGAAAGAGATGAGCGATCTGCAACTCTCTTTTTTCAAAGCTTCCATCTCTTCCTGCGACGCTCCGCAGGATCAGGCGATTTTTGCGAGCTTATACAATTATGCCGTAAAGCATCATATCAAATATGTACTGACCGGGTCCAACACGTCCACTGAGTTTATTCGTCCGCCTGTGGAGTGGATCTATATGAACGATGTTGTCATGATGAAGGATATTCAAAGGCGGTTTGGCACACGGAAGTTTAAGACATATCCCATCTGCGGGATGCTGAAATATAAGATCTATTATCAGTATATCCTTGGCATGAAGCGTGTGTATCCCTTGGATTATATTGTCTACGACAAAGCGGAGGCTGAAAAGCTTCTCCACGAAAAATTCGGGTGGACACGATATGAAAACAAGCACTACGAAAATGTTTTTACCCGTTTCTTTGAAGGATACTACCTGCCCCACAAGTTTGGCTTTGATACGCGAAAAAACGTCTTGTCCAATCAGATCCTTGCGGGAACGATGACGCGGGAAGAGGCGCTTAAGATTCTGGAACAGCCGCCCTATGATCCGGAACAGATGGAACAGGACAAAGAGTATGTCGCCAAGAAAATGGGGATCACGGCAGAAGAGTTTGACAAGATCATCGCCCAGGAGAACAAGACGCCCGAAGACTATCGCAACATGATGTGGGTCATCAAATTGGGCGTTGCGGTGAGCAAGCTCCTTGGACTTGAAAAACGAAACTTGAAGGTTTGACGATATGATAGCAATTATAGATTATGGTTTGGGAAATCTTGGCTCCATTGCAAATATGCTCAAAGTGATCGGGGAAAAATCCGTCATCACGTCTGACCCGGAAAAAATCAAAAACGCAGACAAACTGATCTTGCCGGGCGTCGGCGCGTTTGACGCCGGTATGACGCAGCTTTCGGAAAGAGGTCTCATTTCTATACTGCAAGAGGAAACAATGCAAAAGGGCAAACCGATCCTCGGAATCTGCCTTGGGATGCAGCTTTTGGGACGGAAAAGCGAAGAGGGTACATTGCCCGGCCTTGGTCTGATCCCGTTTGACAACATCCGATTTAGAATCGACCCGGAAAGTGGGCTTAAGGTCCCGCACATGGGCTGGGACGTTGTGCGTTTTGAACAGAGCAGCCCGCTGTTGGAAGGGATCGAAGGAACGCAGAGGTATTATTTTGTCCATTCTTATCATGCGGTATGTGATGCTCAGGAGAACTGCCTGATGACCTGCGATTATGGCTACGATTTTACAGCTGCCGTCGTAAAGGACAATATGATGGGTGTCCAGTTTCATCCGGAGAAGAGCCATAACTTCGGGATGAGGCTGCTGGAAAACTTTGCCCGGAGGTGCTGATATGTTTACACGTCCGAGGATTATTCCTGTACTTCTGATCGATGATCGGGACTTGGTCAAAACCGTACAATTCGCACGACCTACCTATTTGGGAGACCCCGTCAATGCGGTAAAGATATTCAACCGCAAGGGGGTCGATGAGCTCTCCGTTTTGGATATCAGTGCCACAAAGCGGCACAGAGGCCCTGACTTTGAGCTTTTGAGAGATATTGCCAGCGAGGCCTTTATGCCGCTGAGCTGTGGCGGCGGCGTCACGACCGTCGAGGAGGTCCACGAACTTCTTGCTATCGGCTACGAAAAGGTTGTGCTGAACACGACGTTTGTGAAAAATCCATCCGTAGTGGAAGAAGCGGTTCGGCTTTTCGGTAGTCAAAGCATTGTCGCCTCGATTGACGCGAAGACGGTGAAAGGGCAATACCAGTGCGCGGTTTGCGATGGCGGAGAGATTATTCGCACGACTCCTTTGGAGCTTGCCAAGCGGGCAGAGCAGATGGGCGTCGGCGAGATATTTCTCAACTCCATTGACAAAGACGGCCTTATGACCGGTTATGATTTGAACTTGGTTCATGAGATTTCTTCTGCTGTAGGGATCCCGGTAACCGCGTGCGGAGGCGCGGGCGGTGTGCAGGATCTGAAAAAGGTGCTGCAGGACGGCGGAGCACACGCGGCGGCGGGCGGCAGTATGTTTGTGTTTTACGGACGGCTCCGTGCGGTGCTGATCACCGCGCCCAGCGAGGAAGAATTGATGGCTGCGGGGATTTACACATAAAACGGGGAGAACTAGATGTTTGTATGGAAAGGAAACCACGTATAGCCTGGATGGATACTGCTAAATTTATTGGCATTTTTGCTATTTATCTAGGCCATTTCGGAGAGGCTGCCGGAAAATCATACTTGTATGTGTTTCGGTTTCATGTACCACTGTTTTTCCTCATATCCGGCTGCCTTGCATCTTTTAGCGCGGAGTCAAGTATATGGGGGTACTGTAAAAAGAAATTTAAGAGCATTCTGATCCCTTTTTACACATTTGTGCTCTTTTCTCTTATTTTAGCTGTTCTTCTTCACAATTATGGATTACGAAATGTGGCAGAAATGTTGTGGGGGGGGGTAGTTTGTGGTGCTGTTCGTAATCACTACTTTGTTGGTTCGCTATGGTTTTTAACATGTTTGTTTTTGATGGAAATCTCTTTTGAGGTAATGCGGCGGTATCTAAACAGATATCTAATTTTGATTATTTGCATACTTGCGAGCCTGGTGTTTAATAGATATTTGGCAATCAATTATCCATTTATGTGGTATAACGTGGACAGCGTTTTTCGTTATGCCGTATATTACGCGATTGGATACTGCTTTTTCCCATCAATTGAAAAATTGTTTAAACTGGATACCAACATCAAGAAAGGGCTTTTCTATCTAAGCGGAATTGGCGCTTTATGCTATTCTACATTGTTATTTAACGAACACGACCTACTGTCTCCGCTTTACAGCATCCCATATATAGGTTTTGCTTTTTCAATTCTTGGTACGCTTATTCCAATTTGGTTTGTTTTGATTTTGGCAAAGATCTTTGAAAAAATAGCTATTTTCCGCAATCTCGGGGCACATACATTGTATTTGTGCGGAAATGAATATATTGCTAAAAATATGATCCCGGCAGTCATTGGTCTGTTGGGTCTTGACATTACGATTTCAAACCCGCTGGCCGCTTTTTTATATACCGCGTTTTTGCTGATCTTTGCGGATAGAGTATTGCGGCCTATTGAAAAACGCATTATTAGAGAAGTGTGCGTAAACATTGTTTCGCCACTAAATACCAGCGATTGCAAAAAAGTGCAACGCTAGAAAAAAGGTGAATAAATGTGAATATACTCGTGACCGGGGCGAAGGGGTTTGTCGGTCGGAATCTTACAGAGAGTCTCAAAGCCCTGCGGGACGGGAAGGACCGCACGCGCCCTGATCTCAAGATAGAAGAAATCTACGAATATGATCTGGACTCTGCGCCGGAAACGCTGGACGAATACTGCGGGAAAGCAGATTTCGTGTTCCACCTTGCCGGGGTGAACCGGCCGAAGGACAATGCGGAGTTCATGGCGGGGAATTTCGGCTTTTCCTCCACTTTGTTGGAGACGCTGAAAGCCAAGGGGAATTCCTGCCCGGTGATGCTCTCGAGCTCGATCCAGGCGACGTTGATCGGCCGCTATGGGCAGAGCGATTACGGGAAGTCCAAGCTCGCGGGGGAGGAACTCTTCTTCGCCTATGGCAAAGAGACTGGCGCGAAGGTATATGTTTATCGCTTTCCGAACCTGTTCGGCAAGTGGTGCAGGCCAAATTACAACTCGGCGGTGGCGACGTTCTGCAACAATATCGCAAACGACTTGCCCATCACGGTGAACGACCCTGCGACGGAGCTGGAACTGCTGTATATTGACGACCTGGTGCAGGAGATGCTCGATGTGCTCGAGGGCAAAGCGCATCGCTGCACATACGACGGGCTGACGCCCGTAGAAAACGAAGACGGTCCGTACTGCTACGTGCCGAAGACCCACAAAGTGACGCTGGGCGAGGTCGTGGCATTGCTGGAGACTTTCAAAAAGCAGCCGGAGACGCTGGTGATGCCGGAAATTCCGGCGGATTCCTTTGCAAGGAAGCTATATTCCACCTACCTCTCCTATCTGCCGAAGGAAAAGGCCGCCTTCCCGCTCAAGACGAATGTGGACGACCGGGGGAGCTTCACAGAACTGCTGAAAACCGAAAAGTGCGGGCAGTTCAGCGTGAACATCTCGAAGCCGGGGATCACGAAGGGCCAGCACTGGCATCACAGCAAGTGGGAGTTCTTCATTGTGGTGTCGGGGCATGGGCTGATCCAGGAGAGAAAGATCGGCTCCGACGAGGTGTTGGAGTTCGAGGTCAGCGGGGAGAAGATCGAGGCGGTGCATATGCTGCCTGGGTACACGCACAACATCATCAATCTCTCGGAGACGGAAGATCTGGTGACGGTAATGTGGGCGAACGAGATCTTCGAACCGGAAAGGCCGGATACATATTTTGAGAAAGTCTGACAGGGGTTTAGGTATGTTCCGAAACAATGGAAAACTGAAGCTGCTGATCATCGTGGGGACGCGGCCGGAGATCATCCGGCTGTCGGAGGTCATCAAAAAGTGCCGGAAGTATTTCGACACGGTGCTCTGCCACACGGGTCAGAACTATGACTATAACCTGAACGGCGTGTTTTTCCGGGACCTGTCGCTGGACGACCCGGAGGTGTATCTCGACGCCGTGGGGAAAGACCTGGGCGAGACGATGGGGAACATCATCGCCAAGTCGTATCAGCTCATGGTGGAGATCAAGCCCGACGCGGTGCTTGTGCTGGGGGACACGAACAGCTGTCTTTCGGTGATCGGGGCGAAGCGGCTGCATATCCCGATCTTCCATATGGAGGCGGGCAACCGCTGCAAGGACGAGTGTCTGCCGGAGGAGACGAACCGCCGGATCGTGGACATCATCTCCGATGTGAATTTGGCGTATTCCGAGCATGCGCGGAAGTATCTGCACGAATGCGGACTGCCGAAGGAGCGCGTCTTTGTGACGGGGTCCCCGATGGCGGAGGTGCTGCGCTCGAATCTTGAGCAGATCGAGGCCAGCGACGTGCATCAGCGCCTCGGCCTGGACAAGGGAAGATACATCCTGCTC
>CANPXZ010000062.1 GCA_947587485.1 uncultured Oscillospiraceae bacterium
TCGATCTCGGAGGGCACGCCCTCGAAGGCGTTGCGCAGCAGGATGATGTTCATGGCCGCCATGCCCATGGCGATGACCACCAGCCACTTGTCGTCCATGATGCCCATGGCGTTGAACACCTTCTGGGTATCCAAATAGTTCAGGTACTGGGGCACGATGCCGGCGGAGAACCACATGGTGAACACCAGGAAGAAGTTGAAGAACTTCCGGAACAGCAGCCGCCGCTTCGACAGGGCGTAGGCGCCCAGGATGGCGGTGAACATGGCCCACAGCGTGCCGTACAGGGTGATGAACAGGGTGTTGGAATAGGCGTTCCAGAACATGTTGTCGCTGAACATGCGGGCAAAGGCCTCGAACTGCACGTCCTTGGGGAACAGCACCACCGAGCCGTACTCCACTGCGGACCGGCCGCTGATGGAGGCGGAGATGGCATACACGAACGGATACAGGCAGCACAGGGCGAACACCGTCAGAAGCGTGTAGCTGATGATCTTGAATATGAGCTCGGATATCTCAAGTTTTCTTTTCATGGCAGCGCCCTCCCCCGTCAGTACAACGACGTATCCGACGCCTTGCGGGCGATGGTGTTGGCGCCGATGACCAGCAGCATGCCGATGACGTTGTTCATCATCTCCGCCGCGGCGGCGATGCCCGTACCGGCGCCGGTGCCCATGCCGTTCCGGTTGGCGAAGGTGCTCACCACGTCGGCGGTCACATAGGTGTTGGGATTGTAAAGCAGCAGCACCTTCTCATAGCCGATGTTCAGCAGCGTGCCGATCCGGGTTATGAGCATGATGACGATGGTGGACAGGATGCTGGGCAGCACCACATAGCGCATCTGGGCCATCTTGTTGGCGCCGTCGATCTGGGCGGCCTCGTAGCTGGTGGGCGAGATGGCAATGATGGCCGCGAAGAAAACGATGCTGTCGTAGCCCGCGCCCTCCCAGATGCCGCTGATCTGGTAGATGGAGCGGAAGAAGGAGGGGTTGTTGAGCAGGCCCGCGTTGGCCACCTCCGGGCTGATCAGGCCCAGGTTGGAGAGAAACTGGCTCACGATGCCCATGCCGGTGGTCAGAGAGCCCTGCTTGACCAGCATGGTCACCAGGGACGTCATGACGACCGTGGACATGAACTTGGGCAGATAGGTCAGCACCTGGTACACGCTCCGGGCGATATTGGACCGGATCTCATTGAAGAACAGGGCCAATATGATGGGGATCGGGAACCCGAAGCACAGGCCGTAGAAGCTCAGGATGAAGGTGTTGCGCAGGGCCCGCCAGAAGTCGGTGGACAGGCCGTCCCCCGCCAACAGCAGCCGCTTGAAGTACGAAAACCCCGAGAAAAGCTGCTTGGACACGGGCAGCACGTTGTCCGACACCTTGAAACAGCCCAGAAGCTCGTACATGGGGAAATAGCGCCAGAAAAGGAAGACCAACAGCATGGGGATCAGCATCACGTACAGCCGCCAATCCTTTGCTATGGTGCGCCCTACGTGGAGCCAGTAGTGCTTCTCCACGTCATCCCGCACAGCCTGCTCCGGACTTACCCGATAGACCCCTTTGACCCTGTCAAATTCGAGGAAATCCGCTGCTCCTGCTTTCATGGTTGTAGTTGACCTCCTTTTTCTTCCTCCTGCGTGTGGATACGCACAAGGTAGTGTTTCTGATCCTCATAGATGCCGTCCAGCCTGCCGGCGATCCAGACGATCACAAGGGTGAATATATACGATAAGCTGTCCGTGGTGACGAACGCCGGCAGCGCCGCCGGCTCCGCCCCCAGGCAAAAGGCCGCGCCCGCCCGGCCCAGCTGCATCAGCAGCAGCACCAGCGCCGGGAACACCAGCCCCAGACGGGTGGCGCGCACCTTTTCCTTGCCCGCCGTTTTCAGCAGCGCCAGCGCCCCCAGCGACAGCAGGTTGCCCGCGCAATAAATTATGTACTGCTCCCTGTCCGCCCCGGAGAAGAAGCAGAACACCGCCCCGGCCTCCACGGCGTGGATGGCGCCCCATGCGCCCCAGCGCATGTACACGATGGACGTGACCGACGCCGCCAGGCTCACCACATAGGGCTGGCCCGGGAACCACCAGTTGGCCGCCCGCACGATGATGTACTCGAATATGGCCAGCATGAGCGCGAACATCGCCAGGTCGATGGCCCGGTACTGTTTCCAGGTCCGCTGTTTTCTCATATGACCCCGCTCTCTGCAACTCCGCCGAAAAGGCCCTGCCGGATTTGTGTGAAATGACAGGAACACCCCATCATTTACCAGAATAATTATCGTAATTATACATGATTGTCCGGCTTGTGTATATGGATAAAATGTCACTTTTCATGTACAAAATGGACCAGCTCCATTTTTTGTGAAAACTGTTGTAGCCATGGCGCGCCGGATAGTGTATAATGCACAGTGTACATTACCAATTACTGGGAAGGAGCATGATATCATGCGCACTCTGCATCCCGGCGACGACCTGCAAAAAGCCCTTGACAGCGCCTTTCCCGGCCAGACGCTGTACCTGGCCGAGGGAGAATACCGTGCGAAAACGTCCATATCCGTTCCGGGCGTGACGCTGGCGGGCGCGGGGGCGGACAAGACCCGGATCGTCTGGGGCGACTACGCCAACAAGCTGGACGATATGGGCCGGGAGTACAACACCTTCCGCACCTGGACCATGGCGGTGTGCGCCGACGGGGTGACCATGCGGGACCTGGCCGTGGTCAACGACGCGCTGCGCCCGGAGGAAAAGGGCCAGGAGGTGGCCCTGACCGTCTACGCCGACGGTTTCCTCATGGAGCGCTGCCGGCTCAGCTCCACCCAGGACACGCTGTTTCTCGGTCCCCTGCCCCGGGACCTGATAGAGCGCTACGACGGCTTCCTGCCCGACGCGCTCCGCCGGGACAAGCCCTGCGCCCAGCGGTTTTCCCGGTGCCTCATCGAGGGGACCGTGGACTTCATCTTCGGCTGCGGCGCGGCGGTGTTCGACGATTGCGAGATACGGTCGGTGTACGACGTGCGGGGCGTAGGCTACGCCGCCGCTCCCGCCCACGCCCTGGAGCAGACCGAGGGGTTCCATTTCAAAAACTGCCGCTTCACCGCCGCTGAGGGCGTGGCGGAGGGCAGTATCTACCTGGCCCGGCCCTGGCGGGACTACGGACTGTGCCTGTTTGAAAACTGCTCCTACGGCCCCCACATCGCCCCCGCCGGCTTCGACAAGTGGAACGACACGGACCGGGACAGGACCGCCCGCTTTTACGAGACGCCCCCCGTCCCCGGCCGGGTCCCGTGGACAAAGCGCATATGACGAAAAACGCCTCCCGGCACGGTACGTGCCGGGAGGCCGCTCATTCTTCCCTGTTCAGCGGTATCACTTTACCCGCCGTCGCCGGCTCCTGCGGGTCCGTCTGCCGGAGATAATCTTCCTCGCACTCCTGCTGGGCCTCGATCAGGATATTGATGGCCTTTTCCATGGCCCGGTTCATCTTGAGGTACATCTCTTTATAATCTACCATCTTTCCCCTCCACCCCGTGAAAAAAGGCGTGCAGCCGAAGCCACACGCCCTACAAAAACGCATAGCTCCTTCTTGTTGCCACACAAGATTAAAGAACATCCCAAGCAGGTACGTTCGGAGATACGTCTTTGCCGAAGCAAAGCGTACCAACTTGAAATACTCTTTATTCATCTTGTGTGGCGTCGCCATTATATCACAGCGCGTACGGTTCCCGCAAGCATCAATGTGCCGGCAGGGCAATAAACGTGTCTTTTGGTGGATATCGAGAATTAATTAATGATTATCATTAAATAGTTATTGACAGCCTTTAATCTCCATGGTACTATGGGGTCGGAGGTGGTCATCATGAGATTTATCCGCAAACTCGCAAGCGAGAGCGCCGCGCGGCGTGCGGCGCGCGCCATGAGATTCGTGTGCTATCTGATCATTTTGTTCTGTGTCTTTTGCATGGTCCTGAGCTTTATGGGCCGGCAGAGCTTCTGGCTGCACGCAAAAGGCGGGTCCTTTGAGCACGCGATCTACGCGGAGGAAGAGCACGCCGGATACGCGCGAAGCATGACGGTCCATTTGAGCGATACCATCCATGTGTGGACAGACGAGAATGACCGGATCGAGCTGATCACGCAGGTCGGACTCTCCGTTGTCTACGCGGTCCACATGCTTCCTCTGATCCTTGCCTATTGGCTTTTGAGCCGTGTCTTTTCCAGCATACAGGACGGGCAGATATTCACGGAGAAAAACGCCGACTATTTGCTCTATTATGGGCTGCTCCTGCTTTTTGAAGCGGTCCTGGTTCCCTTTATCAAGCTCTTTATCTGCTGGCTCATCACGGCCGTTTCGGGCAACCGCGTGGAGATCACCACCGGACAGGGCATATTCAGCTCGCTTGTCCAAAGCATCGCTTTTCTGGTAGCGGCTTACATCATTCACTACGGCGTCCATTTGCAGGATGAGGTAGATCACACATTATGATCGTGATACGACTTGACCGGGTGTTGGCGGACAGGAAGATGCGGCTGAACGATCTGGCCGCTCAGGTCGGCATATCCAACGTCAACCTCTCGTACCTGAAAACGGGAAAGGTCCGGGCTGTCCGTTTCAGCACGCTGGACGCGATATGCAAGGCTCTGAAGTGTCAGCCGGGAGATATTTTGGAATATATTGAGGGCGACGACTGAGTTTTCCGCCAAATCAACTCTTGATGAACGGCTCTTTCGGATGTATGATAGGTATAACATCGTGAACGGCAGTTTTCTGCGCGGAAAATACTGCACACCGAGGTCATGCATATGAAAAAGAGAACGTTTGTCCTGGCGCTGGCGTTGCTGCTTCTTCTGACGGCGGCGTGCGGCGCGATCGCGGACGATCCGGCGCGGCAGCCGGCCGCGGACGCGTCGGCGGCCCGGGCGGCGGAGGCGGATCTGCCCGAATACGGGGAGTACTACTACGACGTGGAGAACGTGGCGCTGTATCTGTACCTGTACGACGAGCTGCCCCCCAACTACATCACCAAGGACGAGGCCCGGGACCTGGGCTGGGAGGGCGGGTCCGTGGAGGACTGTCTGGAGGGAGCCGCCATCGGCGGGGACCGGTTCGGCAACCGGGAGGGCCTTCTGCCGGAGGCCGCCGGCCGGAGCTATACCGAGTGCGACATCGACACGGACGGCTACGGCTCCCGGGGCTCCAGGCGGCTGGTGTTTTCCAATGACGGACTGTATTTTTACACCGCCGACCACTACGAGTCCTTTGACCCGGTAACCATTACAGAGAGCTATGAGGTGATATGGTGAGAACGATCGTTTTGGATTGCAGCATGCTGCACGGCCGGGTCCAGGCCCACGACTATCTGTTCCAGGCCCTGGAGCTGCCGGACTATTACGGGCACAATCTGGACGCTCTGTACGACTGCCTGACCGAGGCGGACCCCTGTACGCTGGTCCTGACCGGCGCGGAAGCCCTCCGGCAGCAGCACGGCTACGGCGAGCGGGTGCTGAACACTCTGGAGGACGCCGCCCGGGACAACCCCTCCCTGCGTCTGCGGTACGAGGACGACAGGAGCGACGCGCTGCACGTGCGCTTCGCCTCGGAGTCGGACGCGGATGCCCTGCTGGAGGTCTACGCCCCGTATATCGACACACCCGTCACCTTTGAATACGACTGCCCCACGCCGGAGGAATTCGCCGGGCGCATCCGGGACATCCGGACCGTGTACCCCTACCTGGTCCTGGAGGAGGACGACCGGGTCATCGGCTACGCCTACGCCCATCGGGCCCGGGAGCGGACGGCCTACGACTGGCTGGCGGAGCTGAGCATCTATCTGGACTGGGCCTACACCGGCCGGGGCCTGGGCAGGAAGCTCTACAGCCTGCTGCTGGAGCTGCTGCGCATGCAGGGGATCAGGACCGCCATGGGCTGCATCGCCGCGCCGAACCCGTCCAGCGAGGCGCTGCACGCAAGCCTGGGCTTCCATCTGGTGGGCACGTCCAAGAACTCCGGCTATAAAAACGGCCACTGGCACGACGTGCTCTGGTACGAAAAGTCCCTGGGAGCCTACGACGTGCCCCCCGCCCCGGTGATCCCCGTGGGCCGGCTGGACCAGGCGGCGGTCCAGGCGCTGCTGTCGCGCTATTTCTGAAAACATACCAAAGCAGGGCCCCGTCGTGTGATGGAGCCCTTCTTTTTGCTGCTCTTACCTCTCCATGTGGTATACTCGTCCGGCGCCTCCGCCCTCGCCCGGCGGCAGTTTTTCCGCAAACAGGGCTTGCATACGTATGACATATGAAATATAATAGGCCCGCTCCGCGAGAGCGGGGCATATCCAGCGAAAAGGGGGCAGAGCTCATATGACGCTGCGGGAGCTCCCCATCGGGAAAAAAGCCACCATTGCCGCCGTGGGCGGCGAGGGGGCCTTACGGCAGCATTTTCTGGACATGGGCGTCATCCCCGGGTCCGACATCGTCCTGGTCAAGTACGCCCCCATGGGCGACCCCATGGAATTCATGATCCATGGCTACGAGCTGACGCTGCGGGTGGCGGACGCGGAGAAGATCGACATCGAGAACGTCCGGGAGCCGGCGGACAGCGGCCGGCCCGGGCGGATCGAATACGGCGGCCGCCGCATGGCCCACCCGGGTCTCGGGGAGCCGGGCAAGTACCACGAAAAGGCCACGGAGAATCCCCTGCCGGAGGGGACCGTGCTCACCTTCGCCCTGGCGGGCAACCAGAACTCCGGCAAGACCACCCTCTTTAACCAGCTCACCGGCTCCAGCCAGCACGTGGGCAACTTCCCGGGCGTGACCGTGGACCGGAAGGACGGCGTGATCAAGGACCATGCCGACACCCTCATCACCGACCTGCCCGGCATCTACTCCCTGTCCCCCTACACCAGCGAGGAGATCATCACCCGCTCCTTCATTCTGGACCAGAAGCCCAAGGGCATCATCAACATCGTGGACGCGTCCAACATCGAGCGGAACCTGTACCTGACCATCCAGCTGATGGAGCTGGACGTGCCCATGGTGCTGGCCCTGAACATGATGGACGAGGTCCGGGGAAACGGCGGCTCCGTCAAGATCAACGAGATGGAACACCTGCTGGGTATCCCGGTGGTGCCCATCTCCGCGGCGAAAAACGAGGGCATCGACGAGCTGGTGAGCCACGCCCTGCACGTGGCGAAGTTCCAGGAGCCGCCCCGGCGGATCGACTTCTGTCGGGAGGATAAAAACGGCGGCGCGGTCCACCGGTGCCTGCACGCGCTCATGCACCTGATCGAGGACCACGCCAAACGGGCCGGCATCCCCGTGCGCTTCGCCGCCTCCAAGCTGGCCGAGGGGGACGGCAGCATCGCCCGGGCCCTGGATCTGGACCAAAACGAGACGGAGATGGTGGAGCACATCATCTGCCAGATGGAGACGGAGAGCGGCATGGACCGGGCCGCCGCCATCGCGGACATGCGCTTCTCCTTCATCAAGGACCTGTGCGCCGAGACGGTGGTGAAGCCCCACGAGAGCCGGGAGCGGGCCCGCAGCGAGGGCATCGACCGCATCCTCACGGGCAAATACACCGCCATCCCCTGCTTCATCGCCATCATGGCGCTGGTGTTCTGGCTGACCTTCGACCTGATCGGCGCAAGGCTCCAGGACCTGCTGGACATGGGCATCACGGCCCTGGCCGGGCAGGCGGACAGGCTTTTGGTAACCGTACAGGCGGGCGACGTGCTGCGCTCGCTGGTGATGGACGGCATCTTCGCCGGGGTGGGCAGCGTGCTGAGCTTCCTGCCGGTGATCGTGGTGCTGTTCTTCTTCCTGTCTTTGATGGAGGACAGCGGCTACATCGCCCGGGTGGCCTTCGTGATGGATAAGCTGCTCAGGAAGCTGGGCCTGTCCGGCCGGAGCATCGTGCCCATGCTGCTGGGCTTCGGCTGCACCGTGCCGGGCATCATGGCCACCCGTACCTTGCCCTCCGAGCGGGACAGGAAGCTGACCATTTTGCTGACGCCCTTCATGAGCTGCAGCGCGAAGCTTCCCGTCTACGCCTTTTTCACCGCCGCCTTCTTCCCCGCCCACCGGGGCCTGGTGATGATCGGGCTATACCTGCTGGGCATCGCCCTGGGCATTTTGCTGGCCTTTCTCCTGAAGGGTACGGTGTTCAAGGGCGAGGCGGTCCCCTTCGTCATGGAGCTTCCCAATTACCGCATGCCCGGGGCCAAGAACGTGGGCCATCTCATGTGGGACAAGGCCAAGGACTTTCTCCAGCGGGCCTTCACCATCATCTTCCTGGCCTCCATCGCCATCTGGTTTTTGCAGACCTTCGACTTTAGGCTGAACATCGTCACCGACTCCCACCAGAGCATCCTGGCGGCGCTGGCCGGGCTGCTGGCCCCGCTGCTGGCCCCGCTGGGCCTGGGGGACTGGCGCATATGCGTGTCCCTCATCACCGGCTTCATCGCCAAGGAGAGCGTGGTGTCCACCCTGTCCGTGCTCTTCGGGGCGGAGGCCTCCATCCAGACCGTGCTGACGCCTCTGGCGGCGGCGAGCCTGCTGGTGTTCTGCCTTTTGTACACCCCCTGCGTGGCGGCCATCGCCGCCGTACGCCGGGAACTGGGCGGCAAGTGGGCCGCCGGCATCGTGCTGGAGCAGTGCGCCATCGCCTGGATCGCCGCCTTGGCCGTGCGGGTCATAGGGCATATGATCGGAATGGTCTGACAGGAGAATCGTATCCATGGCGGCTGCCTCTCTCACCAAAGCCCGTTCCCGGCTGGCCCAGGTCCTCCAAAAACTTTCTTGTCATGCTGTGTCCTTTCTCACCGCTTCGCTTTTTTCTCGTGGGTCGCCTCCACTGCAGTCCCGTAGTTTCTCGACGTCGGGCCGGTCAAGATTTGATAAACGAAAAAGGAGCCGGTCGGATTGCTCCAATCAGCTCCTATTGCTCTTTCCCGATTCCAATTCACCGGGAGAATATTTGATTTTCTTTGTGACCTCCAGGACGATAAAGCCCTCGCCCTTTTTTCGTACCTCGGCGTTATTGCCTCTTTTGATGATGGCCTCTATCGCCGCTATGGAACGGTCATCCAACGACCGTTTCTCACGGTTTGATGATGGTGATAACATCGCTCGCCGCCTTTGCGAACTTCTTCATGGTGCTGTTTTCGTGCAGGTACTCAGCGCCCTTCATGGTAATGCGGGCCTTATTCATCTCCACCGTCTGATTTCCCAGAATATCCTTATACGCCCGGATGCCGGACACATAGCCCTCGTCTATCAGGGTCTGCAATACCTCGTACCACTTATCACCCGGAACGCCCAGCTTTTCAGGCCCGATCTGTGAGCCTATGGTGTCGGCGCTGTCCTTGTGTTCCAGCCCATACAGGATTTTATAAGCGATTTGGAGCGTGTCCATCAGATGACCCCAGCCTCCTCCAAGATACGTTTTGCAAAAGAAGCACTTACCCTGTCCTCATCTGCTTCCCTGCGGTCAAATGTATTCATTTCTGGAGCGTCGTCAGGATATGGCTCTGCCTTTTCTAGCATTGCTTTATACATCGCTATCTTTTCATCAGATAACTTCGATGCCATGATGTTTAAAATCCTCCATTAACTTATCAATGAGGTTAAAATATGCTTCCAGGTCAGTTTTTTGTTCCTCTATTTTGAGCAACCTGTCCCTATACCCTAAGTATGTATCAAGGGCATTCATTCCGTCATAACGGTCTGTTTTAAACATCCCGTGAACAGTAAATCCGTCATTGCCAATTGCTGTAACGCCGTACATATTCTCTCTCCACAAAAAGCTCTCAATATCGCTTCTCGAAAATGTTTCATTGTTCGGGTGGTTATGCACCAGCATGTGCTCAGAGGATATATCTGGCATTCTAACACTTAATAGCTCGCCAGTCTTGCGCAAAACGACTGATCCGCTTTTGTCTATCAAAAAACCACACTCTGTTCCAATGGGTTCCGTTTTGGCATACTGCAAAAGCTCTTTATGTGCGCTTTGTAGGTTTTTCGCCTGCTCATCGCTCCATCCAGACGGTTTCACAAGAGGCACTTTTTCTATGGCTTCATCGGTGATGGCAATAGGTTCTTTCCCTATCGTATTCATTATACCATAACGGCCGGAATTTGCAAGAGTTTGTGGCGTGCTCGCGGCCTTTTTTACCGCCGCTTTTGCAATACTGGCGTCATCGGTATATGTGACCTTCATGCGCTCTTTTTGCATCGGCAGTCCCGCCGCCTCGCTGAACTCTTTGTATTTGCTGTTCAACCTCCGTATCTTCACGTTGACCGCCGTCGCGTCCTCTTTCAGCCCAGCGGCCTTGTACGCCTCGCGTTCACGCTTTAGCTTGCGGACGGTGTTTTCTATCTGCCGCTGTTTCTGCGTGGCCTGGTATGCCGTGTATGTGCGCCCCTCATACGCAAAGGGCGGCGGTTCGCTGTCTGCAAGATGTTTAACCGCGCTCTCTATGGCTTGCTGTCAAAAACGAATTTTTTACAAACTCAGGGCCTGCCGCAGATACGGCAGGCCCTGCTTTCTGTGTCATTTTTATAGGTCGCTGTAAAGCTCCGCTGGATACACGCCCTCGGCCACCAGGCGGGAGAACGCCTCCCGCACCGGGGCCTTGTCCTCATGGTATGTGATGCCGAACCACTGATCCTCCGTCGGGAGCACCTGGACCGTGGCCTCTCCCTCCCGGAGACGCCGGTCCACGATCTCCGGCAGCAGATATTCCGCGTTCATCGGGTCCGTCAGGCCGGCCCGGAACCGCCGGAAGCCGTCCTCCAGACATGCCGGGAACGACGGCGTCAAAAGCCACATGTTCATGGATACCACGCTGTCCGTGTCCAGAGGCCGCAGACTTCCGTCCGCCTCCAGGACCGCCGCGCCCTCCGGCGTTTTGACGATGTGCCGGGTCTCCACGATGTTCGTCAGATACCCGTCCCCGTTCACCGCGCAGACGCCCCGGGTCACGCTCCCCGCGTCGGAGAGGGTGTTCATCAGCCGAAAGCCGATCATGCCGTAGCGGCCGGGCTGGTCCGGGCTGCTCCGGGACAGGAAGGCATACGCCTTTTCAAAGGCGTGGCGGCCGTAATAGTCGTCGGCGTTGATGACCGCGAAGGGCCCGTCCAGAACGGACTTGCAGCTGAGCAGCGCGTGACCGGTGCCCCAGGGCTTTTTCCGCCCCTCCGGCAGGTCGTCCGTCTCCTGAAAGGCATACGCACACTGGATGCCCACGGCCCGGAGCCTGGTCTCCAGCCGATTCCCGATCTCCGTCAGAAAATCCTCATAGATATCCCGCCGGAGGATGAACACGATCTTCTTAAAGCCCGCCCGAACGGCGTCATGGACGGAATAGTCCATGATGATCTCCCCGGAGGGACCTACATGCTCCAGCTGCTTGATGCCGCCGCCGTAACGGGTCCCAAGTCCCGCCGCCAGAACGACCAGTGTGACGTCCATTGTACTGCTCCTTGCCCGCGATCTCTGCTTTACATAAGCCGGTGTGACATTATACTACGAAAAAAAACCGATTGCAAGATACCGGCGCCGTTTTTTGCAGGTTTTTCTTCATTTTTCCGCATTTGCCGAACCGCCCTTGACAGAATTATTCTAACGTGTTAGAATAAAACTATACTAATGCATTAGAATACAGGCTTCAAGGAGGAGATATCCATGTCCGCGCCGAAGATCTTTGAGAGCGAATACCGTTTTTGTCTGATCCTGTGGGAGCATGAGCCCATCCGGAGCCGGGACCTGGCGGAGCTGTGCCGGGAGCGGCTTGGCTGGTCCAAGACCACCACCTACACGGTCATCAAGCGCCTTTCCGACCGGGGCGTGGTGAAGAGCGAGAACGCCGTGGTCACGTCGCGGGTCTCCAAGGACCAGGCCCAGGTGTCGGAGCTGGACGAGCTGATGGAAAAGCGGTTCGAAAATTCCCTGCCCGCCTTCATCGCCGCCTTCGCCAAGCGGCAGAAGCTGTCGGAGGAGGACATCGACGCCCTGCGGCGGATCATCGACAAGGGCGGTGCGTGATGCTGGAGCGGGTATTTTTGCAGGTTCTGCGCCTGAGCGTGCTGGCCGGGCCGCTGTTCGTGGCGATCGTGCTCATGCGCCTGGCGCTGCGCCGGGCGCCCAGGTGGATCTGCTGCGCCCTGTGGGGACTGCTGGCCCTGCGGCTGGCGTGTCCCTTCTCCCTGTCAAGCCCCCTGAGCCTTCAGCCCAGCCGGGCAAAGGTGGATCAGGTGGTGGCGGACGTGACCCGCGCCCGTATCGTGCAGTCCGGCACGCCGGGCGCCAGCCGGGCGGACCCGGCGGAGGGGCAGGCCGACGCGGACGCCGATAACGCCCAGCCCCCGGTCCCTGTCCAACCGGCATCCAGCGCCCCGGAACCCATACCGGCCGCCGGGACTGACCAAAAGTCTGCGCCGTCCTCCTGGGCGGGGCCGCTGAGCGTCGCCTGGCTCACAGGCGCGGCGGTCATGGTCCTGTACGGGGCGGGAAGCTACCTGCGGCTGCGCCGGCGTGTCCGCACGGCGGTGCGCTGGAAGGAAGACCTTTGGCAGTGCGAGACGGTGGACGCCCCCTTCGTGCTGGGCGTCATAAGGCCCCGGATCTACCTGCCCTTTTATATGGACCCGGTAGCCGCCGCCCAGGTGATCGCCCACGAGAGGGCACATATCCGGCGGCACGACCAGCTCACCAAGGTCTTCGCCTGGCTTCTTTTGAGCGCGTACTGGTTCCATTGGCCCTTCTGGGGGGCCTACGCTCTGCTGTGCCGGGACATCGAGCTTGCATGCGACGAACGGGTGATCCGGGACATGTCCGTCGAGGCCCGGCAGCGGTACGCCCGCGCCCTTCTGAACTGGGGCGCGGAGAAGCCCGCCGCGGCCGCCTGTCCCCTGGCCTTCGGCGAGGTGGGCCTGAAAAAGCGGATCGAGACCGTGATGCGATACAAAAAGCCGGCCCGCTGGGCCTCCGCGCTGGCTGCGGCGCTCATCATCGCCAGCGGGGCGTGTCTTTTGACCAGCCCCATGGCGGAGGCCGTGACTCCCGACCGGTCCGCGCCCTATGCGCAGACGGGGCAGCCGTCCGTCCCCGACCCCGTCCCCATCCTGACCGTCCGGCCCCGGGACGTGACCGCCGAAGAGGCAAAGGCTCTGGCCGAGGTCATTTTCGGCGGCGCGGAGATATACGAGGACAACGGCCTGTCCAAGCAAGACCTGGCCCCGGCCGTGGAGAGAGCGGAGCAGGTTTTAGCCGACGTGGAGGCCACCGGGGACCAGTGGTATATCGACGAGGCCGCCGCCGCGCTGGACGATCTGCGCATGCAATACGAGGCCGCCCCGGAGACGCTGGAGCGAACGCCCTGCGACTGGACCTTCCGCCCCACCGGCGAGGACGCGGAGGCCGGGGATATGTCCATCTGCGCCCGTTTGTCGCCGGACGGCATGCTCTACACCATTCGGGCGAGAAACTGCGAGCCCTTGGACATCCACAGCCTGGACATCGACCTGACCGAGGCCGGCGTCCTGCCCGAGCCCGCCTCTGACGCGCCCACGCCCGCCCAGATCGACGCCATGACCGCAAAGGTGAACGGCTGGCTGGCCCGGGCGGGCAAGGAGAACTATGCCGTCGTATCCGCCGGGAAAGCGGACGGCTGCTTCCGCATCACCGTCCGGCCCCTGTATGAGGGCGTGATGCGGAAG